>ONQL01000087.1 GCA_900319985.1 uncultured Methanobrevibacter sp.
GACCAAAAATGGAATTCTAACCTTTTTAGACTTCCAAATGCAAAACTGGACACAAAAACACATAAAAATTAAATAAGCCTATAAAATTTTACAGACTCAAAAATTTAAGTCAGGAATGTTTTTCAAAATTTTAGTAATTAAATAATGGTTGGCTTAACAATCAGTGGGTCGAATAAGATTACATATTTATACTAAAAAAAGTAATTATAATAATATAGTTAAAATCCCTTGCGGGATTACTTTTTCAGATATTTCTTTTAGACGTGTATCCGAGTGGTCAAAGGAGTAAGATTCAGGGTCTTATGCATTAGTTGCTTCGTGGGTTCGAGTCCCACCACGTCTATTTATTGTTTTTTTTAACTTTTTAAGAGTAAATGGGGTCTTAAATAGTTTATAATCATTAAAAAAGAAATCTTTTAGTAGGTTTTTTTTGGTTCAAATCGATAATGTTGCGAACTGTATCTCACGTTTTATACGAATTGGTCTTGTTTTTTGGGATTTATGTAATAAATAACTTTTTTTTTGTCATGTTTGTAAAATAGATTGTTTGATCTTATTAAAAGAATAAAACGAATTTACATTCATTCATTAGTGCAGTAAATTCCATTTCATAACTTAAAAAAATTATTGAAAAATCTAAATGAGAAAAATGAAAAATGTTTAAAATCAAATAATTTTGCCAAAACTCGCACATAATTTAAAAGGGAAAAGAAAATTTTGGTCATGGAATTTTTTCAAAAACTCAATTGATTTGCTTTTCATTGAACATCTTCGCATTGAATGTGGCATTGAATTCTTGCACATTAAAGTTAAAAATAACCTTGTTAACATAATAATTAAATAGTATACCTCTCAAAAATAATATATGTCTAGTAAATAATTAATTTACTAATCGAGGTATTTAAAATGAAAACTACTGTTAGTGTAATTAAAGCTGATATTGGAAGTGTGTCCGGACACTGTGTCGCACACCCTGAATTAATGGATATTTGTGATGAAGTTTTAAACGAAGCTTTAGAAGCAGGTATCTTAAAAGATTACTATATCTCCCGTTGTGGTGACGACATCGACTTAATCATGACTCACGACAAAGGCGTAGAAAACGAAGAAGTACACAAAACCGCATATGATGCATTCATGAAAGCTACTGAAAGAGCACGTGAATTAAAATTATACGGTGCAGGTCAAGACTTATTATCTGATACTTTCTCTGGAAACATCAAAGGTATGGGTCCGGGTGTAGCAGAAATGGAATTCGAAGAAAGACCATCTGACCCTGTGTTAATATTCTGCTGTGACAAAACCGAACCTGGTGCATTCAACTTACCAGTATTCAGAATCTTTGCAGACCCATTCAACACTGCAGGTCTTGTTATTGACCCTTCATTACACGATGGATTCAAATTTGAAGTATTCGATGTAATCGAACACAGAAAAGTTATCTTAAACTGTCCTGAAGAAATGTACGACTTGCTTGCATTAATCGGGTCCACCGGAAGATACGTAATTAAAAGAGTATGGAAGAAAAACGGTGAAATCGCAGCTGCAATAAGTACTGAAAGATTAAACTTAATGGCTGGAGAATACCATTTGCATTCCCACACATGGTAAGCGGATGGATGAGAGGATCCCACAATGGTCCTATGATGCCTGTTTCAGAAGCAGAAGCAAACCCAATCAGATTCGACGGACCACCTAGAGTAGTAGGATTAGGTTTCCAAGTATCTAACGGTGAATTAATCGGACCAGTCGACTTATTCGATGATCCTGCATTTGATCCTACTCGTGAAGAAGCTGCTAAAATCGCAACTTACATCAGAAGACACGGTCCATTCGAACCTCACAGATTGCCTGCTGAAGAAATGGAATACACTTCACTTCCTGGTGTAATGGAAAAATTAGAATCCAGATTTGAAGATATGGATGAATAAATTTAAAGAGATCTTCAATCTCTTCTTTTTTTTTTACTTTTTTTAAAAAATTAGTTTTTATGGGCAGTTATTATTGTAAAGCTGCTTGAATTGATGGTTATTTTGCAGTCGTCAACCTCAACATAATAGTTTTTGCCTTCTTTTGTAACGACTGAATTGTCCTGTTTTAATTTTGAAATGCAATAGCTCACAGGTTCTTCACTGATTATGAGATTTTTCTGAATCCTTCCAACGCCCATTTCGGTTGTGTGTATTTTATCAATATTTTCGATTAAAACTTCTTTGTGCATTTTAATACCTCTTTTTTGCATCTTAATCATGTCAATGACTATATATTTATATGTAATTCACCTATTAATTATTATGTCATTTTTAAAATTCATTCTTAAAAATCCATTCAGGAGGAAAAATAGTGCAATACTGGCTATTGTGGGAATTGCAATAGGCATCATCGTAATTGTTGCTCTTGGTGGAATTACTGAAGGTTTGATAAATACCTTTGAAGACACTATTCATGCGGGAGGTGCTGATTTTACGGTTTCAGGTAAGGAAACCGGAGATTCCGCTTATGGAACAAATACCATCAGTTCCAATTGGACGGAAAAAATAGCTAATGTCAGCGGTGTTGATGAGGCATTTCCAATCTATGTTGTGCTGACGTCTGTCGGAGACGATTATATGAATACGCTGATTGGTATTGATCCGAACGGTACTGCCCTTGCAGACATTTCAATGAAAGAGGGTCGAATTTTTGAAGATAATTCATCTGAAGCAATTTTAGGTGAAATCTATGCCGAAGACAATAACTATTCTGTAGGCGACACTATCGACATCGACAGGCAAGAATTTAAAGTCGTAGGAATCTATCAAACCGGTGACCAGAATATGGCTGGCGGAGTGTTTACCTCAATTTCCAAGGTTGGAGACCTTATGGATGATGAGGATTCCATTTCAAACATTTACGTCAAGGTAAATAAGGGGGAAGACCCTCAGACTGTAGCGGACAGAATCGATTCGCAATACGGCGATAATATCACAACGGTCACATCTGTAATGGAGATGACTCAGATGGCTGACATGCTCAACATGCTTCAGGCATCAACCTGGGCGATTTCACTTCTGGCCATTGTAGTTGGAGGTCTGGGCATCATAAATACAATGTTGATGTCAGTGTTTGAGAGAACCCGTGAAATTGGTGTTTTAAAGGCTGTCGGATGGTCCAATGGAAAGATTCTGACCATGATTGTCGGGGAGTCATTAGTAATCACTATTGTCTCAGCTATTATCGGTTCGTTGATTGGTTTTGTAGCATGCACTCTTTTAGGTCCTTTAATAGGTATGGAACCATTATTCACTCCTAAAATATTTATCCAGGCATTTGCAATAGCTATCGTCGTTGGTATAATCGGTGGAATCTATCCTGCCCTAAAAGCGGTCAGGCTTCCTCCAACAGAGGCATTGAGGTATGAGTGAGGTGGTAATATGGATGTTGTTGATATGAAAAATGTATATAAAAGCTATGAAGATGGAAAAATCAAGGCATTAAACGGCATTAACCTCACAATAAATGAAGGGGAATTTGTCTCAATCATAGGTCCGTCAGGTTCGGGAAAATCAACATTGCTGAACATGCTTGGAGCATTGGACATTCCGGATTCTGGTACCATCAATGTTGCAGGCAGGGATTTGTCATCCAATAAAAAGTTACATGAATTTCGGGCAAAGGAAATTGGATTCATTTTCCAGCTTCATAATTTGATTCCAAACATTTCAGTTGCGGAAAATATTGAAATTCCGATGTATACTCAAAAGATGTCCTCCAATGAAATGAGAAGCAGGGCATTGAAGCTGTTGGATGATGTTGGTCTTAAGGACAAGGCAGACATCAAGCCCAATAAGTTGTCCGGTGGGGAGCGTCAAAGGGTGGCCATCGCCCGAGCACTTGCAAATGATCCCTCAATAATATTGGCAGATGAACCAACAGGATCACTGGATTCAAAGACAAGTAATAAAATCCTTAAGCAATTAATTGATTTGCACGATACTAAGAATGTAACATTGATAATTGTAACTCATGATATGGATGTGGCTAAACTTGCAGACAGGGTTATCGAAGTTTTGGATGGTGAGATAATATCTGCCGGCGATGACTCATTGATTAATAGTAAAATTGATGTTTAGGTTAATATCTATTCATCATTTATCTTTTTTTAGTTATTTTTTCTTTAATTTGTATTTAAGACAATACGGTATTTTGATTTTGGGGTGTAGCATTCTCTAATTTAATGTTTAAATTCTACAAATTGAATGTTTGAAATTTGTTTTTTTATTGAAAACTATTTTATCTAATTAGTGCAAGAATACCATGACTTCTGTAAGTCATGGATGAATTGCAACAATGAGAGCATTACTTTTCAAATGCTCTCTGATGAAATTTAAATAACCAGATAACAAAAAAATAATAAATGGCAGTGAAAAAATTAATTAAACTTTTTCAACGATAACCAAGTTAAAAAAGCAATATTAATTGAATCTGTCTGAACCTTTGGGACGAGGGGGATAGCATGGTAATCCTATACTCAATGGAGTATACAGCCCGTGAAGTAAGAATCTTCACCTTCTATAAAGTTGAGGTAGTTCAAATGATTGTTAATCAGGAAAGGGAAACATTTTGGACAACTCAAAAAACAATGGCTGAAGTGTTCAATGTAAAAAAGAATACAATAGATTATCATCTTAAAAATATTTTTGATGATGGTGAGTTAGACCAAATTTCAGTTGTTCAAAAAATTTGAACAACTGCTTCTGATGGAAAATCATATAATAATTTCTACAATCTTGATGTGATTATTTCTGTAGGTTACAGAGTAAACTCTAGAAACGCAACAAGATTCGGAATATGGTACTCAGCAATTGAAAGAACTGGTCATTAAAGGTTTTGTTTTAGATGATTCCATGAATCATCCTTAAAGCATCCAAAAGTCCATGGCTGTATTCGATACAACCGAATGCAGTCCTCATATCTCCTTTTTCAAGGTAATATTTTGAATCGTTCCAGTAGTCAATGGCTCTGTCATAGACCTCTTTTTCCTTTCCTTCAAAGGTAATGTCTGCTACCTGATTCAAGTTTCTCTCCAATTTTGCAATATCTTTTGCTATTTTTTCTGGACTTTCCAATTCAGTCATTCAATTGCCTCCAAACGTGCACTATTCTTTGTCCAACTGTAAAGTATGATAAGATTACCAGTATGTATATGGTATATGTAAAGTAAATGTCGCCTGCAAAGTATCCGATTAAAGCTCCAACCATTAAAATAATCATACGGACCGCCCTTTCTGCAATTCCAATGTTGCATTCTACTCCCTGTGATTCTGCTCTTGCCCTGACGTAACTTACACAAATAGCTGAATGTATTGCCAAAACTCCGACAAACCAGTCGCAGTATCCTCCGAATATGATTCCAATGTAGATAATAGCATCTGCAAACCTGTCCATTGTGGAGTCCAGAAATGCACCAAATTTGGATGATCTGTTATGGTATCGTGCAACAGCACCGTCAACAACATCCAAAAGTCCTGAAAATAATATAGCTAATGTTCCTAAGATTAACAGATGATTTGCGAATCCATAAGCTGCAACAACTGCAACAAATGGGGATATTACTGTTACAATATTTGGGTTTATGTTTAAGTTTCTAGCAATTGGGTTCAATATTTTTGTTAAAAAGGGTCTTAGACTTTGAAGCATAATTTATATATAAATATTTCATCTAATATAATTGGGTGGTGTCGTATTATATCCAACCGATACGGTTTATGGATTGGGAGCCAATATCTTCAATAATGATGCTGTAAGAAGGGTATTTGAAATTAAAAAAAGAAGCTTTCTAAAGCCGCTTTCAATACTTGTTAGTGACATTGAAGCTATTGATATAGTTGCAAGGGTGTCAGTTAGGGAAAAGGAAATCATAAAAGAGTATCTTCCAGGCCCCTATACATTCATTTTAACTAAGGAAAAAATAGTTCCGCGAGTTATTACAAGCGGATCTAGAAATGTCGGTGTAAGGGTTCCGAATAATGACATTTCACGAAGGTTGGCAAGTTTGTTTCCAATAACAACAACCAGCGCAAATCTTTCAGACGAAGAAGTTCTGTCAAATCCTCGCGATATCCTGGAACAGCTCGACTGTGAGGTTGATTTGGTGATTGATGTCGGAGATTTGAAGTCAAATCATGCTTCAATGATTGTGGATTTATCAAAAACCACTCCAAAAATAATAAAAAGGTAAGAGATTAAGATTTAATCTCTTTTGTAATATTTGCCTACTAATACGAATCCAAATATTAATGCCAGTATCGCTACTGTCAATTCAGTTCCTGTGGCATGTTTAACTAAACTGACAGGTTTATTTTCATTTTCTGATTTGGTATTGTCTTTCAAATCTTCAGTTTGATTTTTTGAATTTAATACTGTAATGTTTTCGGTTTTGTTTTCTTGTGGTATTGTTGTATTTTCTTGTGTTTTGTTTTCGGTTTTGTTTTCTTGTGGTATTGTTGTATTTTCTTGTGTTTTGT
>ONQL01000065.1 GCA_900319985.1 uncultured Methanobrevibacter sp.
TGTTGAAATAGCTTCGAGGTCTTGTCTGTTGATTTCTACATTGAAGTGTCCAGAGTTTGCAAGCATACATCCGTCTTTCATGTATTTGAAGTCATCTCCGCAGATAATGTCAGCGTTTCCGGTTACTGTTATGATTAGGTCAGCCTGTTTTACAGCTTCCCTGATGGTCATTACTCTGTATCCGTCCATTCTTGCTTCAAGTGCTCTTATAGGGTCAACTTCTGTGACTATTACATCAGCTCCGAGACCTGCTGCACGTAAAGCGAGTCCTCTTCCGCACCATCCGTATCCGCACACCACTACGGTTTTTCCAGCGATTACCATGTTGGTTGTTCCCATGATTGCGTCAAAACTTGACTGGCCGGTACCGTATCTGTTGTCGAATAAATATTTAGTATAAGCATCGTTAACAGCAATTACCGGGAATTTCAATGCGCCGTCTGCATGCATTGCCTGAAGTCTGTGTACACCAGTAGTTGTTTCTTCACATGCACCTTTGATGTGTTTTAGAACGTCAGTTCTTTCGTTGTGAAGCACCATAATCATGTCCGCTCCGTCATCGATGATTATGTCTGGCTTGTGGTCAAGCACCATGTTGATTGTCTGGTAGTATTCTTCATCGTCCTGTTCTCTCCAGCCGTAAACGTTTAAGCCTAAATCAGCAGCTCCAGCTACAGCATCGTCGTGAGTGGACAGTGGATTACAACCAGTCATTGCGACTTCCGCTCCACCGGCCATCAATGTTAAACCTAAATTGATAGTTTTAGGTTCCAAATGTAAACATGATCCGATAGTGATACCTTTGAAAGGTTGGGTTTCCTCATATTCGGCTTTGATGTGTTCTAAAACAGGCATGTGCTTTTGAACCCATTCGATTTTTCTGACACCTTCCGGTGCAAGTGACATATCTTTAACTTTACTCATAAAAATCACATATAAAAATTATTATAATAAAATATATTCTATTCAATGCTTTTAAATATAATGTTTTTTGTTGAAATTTTGAAAAAAATGGCATAAAAACAAAAAGTTTAAATGTAATGATAAAAATATATATATTTGTTAGATGCCGGGGTGGCTCAGCTGGTTAGAGCGCACGGCTCATAGGGTAATAAAGCAGTGCTCTGACTTATTCCTGGGATACCGTGAGATCGCGGGTTCGAATCCCGCCCCCGGCATCCTAAATCCCAGGAATTTTCCATCTGAATTTTCCATCTAAACTACTTTTTTTTAAAAATCATTTTTCAAATCATAACTGTTTTATATTTTGCAGATTAAAATATCATTGTTAAACTATTTGGGGATTTGAGAATGTTATACAATAAACTAGGAAAAACCAATCTAGAAGTTTCAAGACTAGGTTTTGGAACAATGAGGCTTCCAACAAAAGATTCCAACGACAACATTGTGGAAGATGAAGCGTCCAAAATGCTTGAATATGGAATTGAAAATGGAATAAACATCATCGATACTGCATATCCATATCACAGCGCCACATTGGACGGAAGCGGAAACAGCGAAACATTCGTTGGTAAATTTCTAAAAGAGAACAGCTACCGGGAGGAAATACTGCTTTCAACAAAGTCACCGTCATGGGCTATTGAAGAAAAGCAGGACTTTGATTTTTATCTTGACGAACAGCTCAAGAAACTTCAGACAGATTATATAGACATTTATCTGCTTCACTCCCTTACCGTTCCCGACTGGGAGAAGGTGCAGAATCTGGATGTTCTGGATTTCCTGGACGATTGCCTGAGCAGCGGCAGGGTGAAGCATGTCGGTTTTTCATCCCATATCGAAGTGGACTATCTGATTGAAATTCTCGACGAATATCCAAAATGGGAAGTTGTCATGACCCAGATGAACTATCTGGACGAATATTATCAGTCCGGAGTTATGGGACTTGACTATCTCAAGGAAGTTAATGTCGGAAGCGTAATCATGGAGCCTCTCCGTGGAGGAAGACTTGTTCAAAACATTCCCCCTGAAATACAGGAACTGTGGGACAGTGCCGAAGTCAAAAGGACACCTGTCGAATGGGCCATGCAATACTTATGGAACAGGGATGACGTTGACTGTGTCTTCAGCGGTATGACAAGCTTGGAACAGGTGAAACAGAACGTTGAAATCGCTTCAACCAAGGACATCATCAGCGAAAATGACCATGAACTCATCAGAGAAGTTGCAAGAACATACAGGACATTTCTCGGAAACAGCTGTACCAGATGCGGATACTGCATGCCATGCCCTCACGGTGTGGACATCATAAACTGCCTGACCGAATACAACATTGCCCATATGATGCAGAACCCTAAGGCAAGTGCGATGCAGTACTTCAGCCTTATTGATGACGATTCAAGGGCGGACAGCTGTGTTGACTGTAAGGAGTGCATTCCATACTGTACCCAAATGCTGGACATTCCGGCAGAACTTCAGAAGGTTTATGAATACTTCGGAAGCGAATTTGATCACTTTTAGGTGCAAATATGCAAAGCAATGAAGACAACTACTGGCAAATAGCTACCCGCCAGATGGGCATCGTAACCAGACATGAGCAGGAAAAGTTCAAAAATGCCAAGATTACAGTCATAGGCTGCGGCGGAATCGGTGGCGAAACAATAGAAATGCTTGCAAGAATGGGCATTGGAGAGCTTGTTCTGGTTGATGAGGACTCCTTTGACATAACCAATTTCAACAGACAGAACTTTGCAAATTCCTCAACACTAAATCAGGATAAAAGCAGAGTTGCCTGTGAAAACGTGAGACTGATAAATCCCCATATTAAGGTAACCTCATTTAACGAACATGTTGACTGTGAAAACATTGATGAAATCATCGGAGATTCCAATATAGTGATTGATGCCCTTGACAATATCCTTGCAAGAATTATCGTGTCAAGAAAAGCCCGGGAAAAAAAGATTCCATTTATCCACGGAGCCATTCATGGAACTCTTGGACAGATTAGTGTTTTTCTGGCAAATACCCCAAGCTATGAAGAGCTGTTCAATCTCCCATCATGCGAAAAGCCTCTGACAGAAGAGATGATTGGAGAAATAGAAAGCATGACCTCAGGCGTTCCTCCGGCTATCGGTCCCACTCCAAACCTGATTGGATGTCTTCAGGCAATGGAAGCCTATAAAATAATAACAGGCATCGGAAAGGTCACTGTAGCGCCCAAAATGTTGACATTCGACCTTCTGAACTTTGCTTCATTTTCAATTAATGAAATATAAACATTCCATCAAAATTCATTTCCTTTTTTATAATATTTTAAACGAAACTATAATAAAAATTACAATCATTACTTTTTTATTAATTAAAAAAAGAAAATTTTAAACAATTTATAGCAAAAAATTTAGATTGCTAGTTTTTCAAAACTTTTATATACAATAAAAAGAAGATATATTTCTAAAGTAGGAAAGGATATTCCGACTATTTTTTAAATTCCATTCTTAATACATTGGATTGATTCTATGAGCGATATTAATGAAGAAAAAATGCAAAGAGTAGTAGAACAAATGAAAGAGGATAACATCAAATTTATCCGTTTACAATTTGTCGATATCAATGGAACTGTAAAAAATATTGTCATTCCATTCAACGGAGATGATATGAGTGAACTATTCAACGAAGGAATGCTGTTTGATGGATCATCTATCGCAGGATTCGTTGGAATCAACGACAGTGACCTGATTTTAAAACCTGATATCAACACATATTCCAGACTGTCCTGGAGACCTGAAGAGTCCGCAACATGCAGATTTATCTGTGACGTATGGACTGCTGAAGGAGAACCGTTTGCAGGAGATCCAAGAAGTGTCCTTAAAAGGTCATTGGCCAACTTGGCAAAAAGAGGACTCCAATACAACATCGGACCTGAACCTGAATTTTTCATTGTGGACATCGATGAAAACGGATATCCGATGCCTTACGATGACGCCAGTTACTTTGATGTGGAACCTTTGGACAAAGGTCCCGACTTCAGAAGAGAACTAACATTGAACCTGGAAGAGCTGGACTTTGAAGTTGAAGCTTCCCACCACGAAGTGGCTCCAGGTCAAAACGAAATAGCATTCAAATTCAAAGACGCACTAAAAACTGCAGATGCTGTTATCACATTCAAACAGGCAATCAAGGCTATTGTAGACAACATGGCTACTTTTGACCAACTGGATTACAGAGTAACATTCATGCCAAAACCTTTCTTCGGAGTAAGCGGAAGTGGAATGCACTGTCACCAGTCAGTGTTCAAAGGAGATAAAAACCTATTCTCAGACCCTGATTCCGAAACAGGCCTTTCCAAAGATGCAATGCATTTCATGGGAGGATTACTAAAACACGCACCTGCAATAACTGCAATCACAAATCCAATTGTAAATTCATATAAACGTTTGATTCCAGGTTATGAAGCTCCGGTATATAGAGCATATGGTTTCAAAAACAGATCAACATTAATAAGAATCCCTGCAGCACGTGGAAAAGCAACACGTATCGAATATAGGGCTCCGGATCCAGCATGTAACCCATACCTAGCATTCGCTGTAATGCTTGAAGCAGGTGTAGACGGTATCGTGAACAAAATCGACCCTGGAGAACCTACTGAAATAAACCTTTATGATCTGGATGAAGAAGAAAGACAAGCCAGAGGCATAAAAGTTTTACCAACAAGTTTATGGGAAGCTTATCACTCACTTGAAGAAGACCCACTCATAATGAACGCTTTAGGAGACCATGTAAGCCAAAAATTCCTAGAGCTCAAATACAAGGAATGGGACGAATATCGTGTACAGGTATTCGGATACGAACAAAGGAAATATTTAGATATCTAAATCTAAATATTATTTTTTATTTTTTGAATCTGATGATAATCAGCTATGTTAATTATGGTTAGGTTTAAAAAAAGGGAGCTTTTTTAATGTCAGAATCAGAATACCGAATGATTGAAATTTTAAGGATATTGAGCGTGCAGGAAAAGCCTACCGGATCCAAACTAATAGCCGACGAACTGAAAAACAAGGGCTTCAATTTAGGCGAACGTGCAGTCAGATACCACATGCAGATTTTGGATGAGAAGGGATACACCGAAAGAAGGGGATATTCCGGAAGAGTGATTACTGATTTGGGTCGTGAAAAGTTAGAAAAGGGATTGATTTATGACCAGGTTGACTTCATCCATTCAAAATTTGAAGAAATGATTTATTTAACTGACTTCAACTATATGGAACAAAAAGGAAATGTAGTTGTGAATACATCAACCATTTATAATGAAGAATCGATTAATATACTTGAAGAGATTTTTAAAAGTGGTCTTTCTGTTAGCCCTTACGTTCATTTAAACAATGTTGAAAACAATGATAAAATTGAAGTGACAACAATCTGCGGTACAACAATTGACGGAATACTTCTCAATGAAGGTATCGCATCACAGCTCCAGTATGGAGGACTTCTTCAGATTGAAGATTCAAGACCCATCAAATTCACAGACATCATATCCTACAGAAAAACTTCAATAACACCTCTGGATGCATTTACAAACTCCAGTCTGACTTCAGTTCTGGATGTCATAAGAACCGGAAACGGCATCATACCTGCCAATTTCAGATTGATTCCTGGCGTCAGCCGCCAAAGAACCATTGACATAATCAACAGATTAAATAAAATCGGAATCAATGGAGTGATAGCCGTTTCTGAGGAAGGAAAAGACATTCTTGGATTACCTGTTCCTGACGGAATGGTCGGTGTCTGCATAATCGGAGGAATTGCGCCGTTCTGTGCCCTTAAGGAACTGGGCCAGGAGATTGACATTAAAATCGCTGAAGAAATCAGGGATTTCAATACACTATCCCCAATCACATCAACCATACATCACAGCCTCATGCCTGCAAGCGAGACAAAGCAGCCGAAAATACCTTTCCTGTTGTCAAAATCATGGAACTTAATCCAGCAGGTCAATTTTGATGTTGAAAAAAGAAAGGGAAATATAATATCCAATGTTTCATATGTCAAAAAAAGCCAGCTCGACGATGCATTGGGCATAATGGATGAAACATACAACAGCAATCCAAAATACATCAATCCATATTACAAGCTTATAGAGCATCCGACAGACGATGAAAAAATAGGAATAGCTACAATCTGCAGCCTAAGTATCGACGGTCTTTTGATAAACAACGGAATAATGAGCACTCCAAAATATGGAGGAGTTCTTGAGCTGACAGAACCTCCACTCTTTATTGAATTGATATCATACAACGGAACAACAATAGATCCCCATAAAATCTTTCTGTCAAAGAAACTGACTTCAATAAGCAACAGCACCAGTCCAAATAAAATATTGGCCAGCGTAAAGGAGATTCCATATATCTCACGTGAATATGCAGTTCACCTGCTTGAAAGACTAAACAATATCGGGTTTTCAATCTACAAGATAGGAAAACCTAGAGAACTCGTATACAATGCAAAAGTAGACAACTATAACTTCGGAGTCATAGCGGGTGGCGGACTTAATTCAATAGGTGCAATAAAAGAAAAAGGAATAGACATTGAAGTAAAAGCTATTGAAAAGTTAATTCCTTTCGAAAGCATGGATAGACTGTAACTAAATTACAGTTACATCCACAGCTTCACCATCTCTAGGTTTATGAACAAATTCAATGATATCTTCTTCCACTTCATAAACATCTATTTCTACGGTAGCACCGAGATCACTTTCATCAAGTGAAATCAATAGCTTAAATCCAGGTTCTCCAAAATATTTTGAAAAATCAACATTCAAGACTTCTCCTTCTGCAAAAATCCTGTTGTATGAAATTTCCAATACGTCATGAATCTTTAAATTTTCTTTCAAGTAATTTACGGCTTCCGGTGTTGTTAACTCCAGTTCTTTCATATAAATCAGCTCCGTAAAAAATAGTTATTTTTAATTATATATAAATGTTTGTATACTAACGAACAAAATTATTCTTCGATGAAAATGCAAAGCAAAAAAATTAAATATAAAAAAAAAGAGAGATTTTAAAGAATTTCAATAATCAATTCTTCATCATCATGAATGTGGCGCATTTCTATTAAATCGTCAGCAATTTGTTTAAAATCAATTTCAATAGATTGGTTTAGGATTTCACCGTTTAATTGCATTGCAACTCTAAGACCTTCGCCTGTTTCTTCATCTTCTTCAGTAATTCCCAATACCTCACCAGGAGCAAAAATACGATTGTAAGACACTTCCAAAGTATCCCTAACATGAACATTTTCCCTAATGTATTCTACCGCTTCATCAAAGGTCATTTGAACTTCCTTAATCATTGTATCGCCTTAATTATTAATTAAAAAAAAAGAAAAAAAGAGAGAGGAATTATAAATTCCTGTATTCTCTGATTGAAGTATATTCGTCGTCGAGTTCTCCGTAGGTGGATAATTTATCTTTGTTTGCTTCAGCATCTAAGTATAAATTACCTTTACCATTAAGACCAATATCACCAGTGTATTTGATGTATTTGCCTTCGAAAGTGACTCCGTCAACTTCAGGATCAACTACAACACCGTCGAGAACAAATCCTTCGAGTAATCTTCCAAGGAATCCGTGAATGACAATGTTACCGTTTTTCATTTGTCCACCAGGCCAACGGTTTACGTTACCGTCAATTTCAATGATACCTTTGGTCATGTGAATACCAGCTAAGATATCACAGTCACCTTTAACGTGGATTCTACCACCGGTTAAACATTCACCACATTGTTTACCAGCGTTACCGCCGACAACAATTTGTCCTCCAGTCATACCTCTCCATTCACCAATGTAAGAAGCACCAGTAAATTCTTTGGTGTTTCCTTCAATTTCAAGGTATCCGCCAGACATTTCTCTTCCAGCGTGAGCTGCTGCATTACCTTTAACGAGAATGGATCCACCAGACATTTCAGCACCAACGTGTAAATCTACGCTGCTGTTACATACGATGTCTCCAGCACTCATTTTACAACCGATGTATTTTACTCTGTTTAAATCACCGTTTAAAATCATTTTAACATCATCAGGTCCTTCTGCGTCTCCTTCAACGGTAATGTCGAAGAAGTCAGTGATTGGGAATCTGGAATTTCCAATAGGAACTTGATATTTTGCGAAATCAGCTTCAGTCCATGAAAAGATTTCATCAGGAATCAATTCATCGAATTCTAAAGCGATTGAAGAAGTTTTTATTTGATCAAATGTTATTGTTTTCAAATTAAACACCCCTATTTACCGTCTACATCTATTCTAATTGGGTTGGATACGTAGTGGTCGTGTACTGGATAGTTTTCCCATTTGACTGAGTAGTATTGGGTGAAGAACGGCATGATGTTGTCGATAACTTTTTGCTCGTTTTGTTCCCAACCTTGTACGTTAACCCAGATGTTTTGACTTTCTTTAACTTTTACAATTTCTTTATCTTTTACTAAGATTTGACCATCTTTAATTGTGTAGTCAGCTACATCGAAACCTTTTTCGATATCAGCAGCTTGTCTGGATGGGTCAATTTCATTAGGATTTATGTCATATACAGCAATGTCTGCTCTGTATCCAGGAGTAAGTGCACCTCTGTCGGTGAATCCATAGATTCTAGCTGGAGCAGCTCTTGAAATAGTTGCAATGTCGTAGAAATCGTATTCTCTGTCGAGAGTTGCAAGGGTAGTTCTTTTTTCTGCCCATTTGTGTACTTCTCTGTTATCAATCATTTCCATTCTTCTTTGGCTACTCATTAACCAGGAGATGATTCTAGGATATCTGATGAAAGGTCCTGCGTTAGGGTGGTCAGTAGTTAAACATACTTTCCATGGGTCGTCAATGTGTAAGAACAATTCAAGACCGATAGCCCATTGTAAAGTGTTAACAGGGTTTTTACCAGAGTAGATACATGGGATAATACCTGCTGCAGTTTCACATTCAATATCTTTGTTGGTCCATTTAAGACCGGATAATTTGAACAAGTCGTATTCCATAGGAGCGTCTGCAGTCATAGTAGTGGTTTCGTCTAAAGTTACTTGACCGACGTCACAGGTAATGTGATCGTGTTTGTTGATGTAGTCAGCAACTTCTACTGCACCGGATGCTGCATCTTTCCAACTGTTACCAGTGTAAGAGTGGAATTGTAAGTGACAAACGTGCATGGTTTGGTCTCTGACTTCAGCTGCTTTGGAACCTTTTTTAACACCTTCAACTGCTGCCATAGTTTCAATAGTAGTTGGCACGTTTCCAGGGTGTCCTAAGTCGTTAGGGTGAATGTGGATAGAGTGAGGTAAGTTTAACATTTCGTTAGCTTCTGCGAGTGCAACGATAACTTCTTTGGAAGTTACGTCAAAGTAAGGTGCTTTATCATTTACACCGTGTACGTTCATACCCCATCCCCATGCTTCACTTCCACATGGGTTTACGATTTTAATTCCGTAACCTTTGGAGATTTTTAACCATGCAGCTACGAATGCTGCAATGTCTTCAATATTATTGTCTTTTGCATATTCCATTACAAACCAGTTGTTACCGAATAACGGCATAGCTGGAATATCAACTTGAGGAATAGTTGCAATTTCTTCGTGAGTGTGTTTAGCTTCAAGAGGAGGCATAGCTGCTTCAACAACAGTACCGTAACCTAATCTTGAGTATCTGTAACCGGTTGCAGGACAACTTGGGATAGAGAATCCAGATTCTGATCTTAATACTTTAGTTTTTTGAGTAACACCCCTTCTGGAATCTTCAGGCCTGTATAATCTTCCTACTACTAATTTAGGACCTGCAACGTGTGCGTGAGGGTCAATACCTGCTGGCATGACTATTTTATCG
>ONQL01000066.1 GCA_900319985.1 uncultured Methanobrevibacter sp.
AGTTCGAATCTCGTTCGGTCCATATGCCATGGTAGTTCAGATGGGAGAACGCTAGACTGAAGATCTAGATGTCGCTGGTTCAAGTCCGGCCCATGGCATCACTTTTTAATTACTATTTTTTTTCTGAATATCATTTATATAATTATTAACTATTTTAAGATTATTTTAAAAATGCTGTCAATTTCGCTATTAAATATTGTAATAACAACTGTGGTGATGTTGATTTCAGGATACTCTTTAGAAGTATTATCTGTCGAGTTTGATTAAAAAAATAGAAGTGTGGTGATTTTTAATCACCTTATTTTTTGGTTAATGTTATTGGTTTAGGTTTCACTTGGGTGTTTTCCCTTAATTCCTTGTATGTTTTAACGATTTCATATCCATGGTTACTTGAAATTTTATCTGCTCCTGCAGTTAAAACCTGATTGGCTATTTTATAGCTGTCCACTCCACCAAAGATCTCAATTTTGATTTTTGGAGCATATTTCTGGAAAATGTTGATGTCGTTAACAATTTCATAAATGTGGCATGGTGCTACAAAACCGGTTGAAGTTTTAACAAAGTCTGCTCCTGCTTTTTCAGCAACTTGGGCAACGGCTGATTTTTCAGAATCGTCTAGAGCTTTAACTTCGATATTGACTTTTAAAGCTTTGTCGCCCATAATCTTTTTTATTTCTTCGATTTCCTTTCCGATTAGGTCATATTTTTTGTCTTTGAGATGACTTAGGTTTATGACTACTTCTAATTCGTCAGCGCCTTTGTCAAGTAAGGTTTTTGTTTCTGCAATTTTGCTTTCAGTGTCTTCAAAGCCTAATGGAAATCCGACAACACTTCCAACTTTGATTTCTGTATCTTTTAAAGTTTCTTTAGCTAGTGAAACGTATGTTGGTGATACGACCACTGAATTGAAAGAAGTTTCTTTAGCATTTTCGAGAAATTCTTTCATTTCCTCTTCTGTAATGATATTGTTTAAATTAGTATAATTAATGTATCCTGCTAATTCTTTTGAATTTTTTATATTGTACATGATTACCACTCTCTTAATAATTAGTTAGTATATATACGAATGAACTATTTAAATATTTTCATGTTAATTTTTTTACCATATAAGGTCCAACTTTTTCATATCCGAATTTGCGATAGTAATTTCTAGACCCTATTCCGCTTATTATTGCAATGTCTTCTTTCCCGTTTTCAATGGATAGGTTTTCAGCCTCTTTTAAAAGTTTTTCACCAAAACCGGTATGTTGGCCGATTTTAGGATTTTTATCTCCAATTTTTATCATATTTCCGTAGACATGCAGCTCCCTTACAAGAGCAGTCTTATCTGTAATTTCAGGCCTGAAATGATTTTTTGATGGGAATCTCAATCTTAAAAATCCTGCAATACTTTCTTCATTAACATCTTCAATTGATAAAAAGTTTTCTTTTCCATTGCATGCATTATATGTTTCTTTAAACATTTCAAAGTCATCCAAGGTGTATTCTTGGCTGGTTTTCTTATGGCCGATTTCACGGCATCTTATGCACTGGCAATTGATATGTTCTTCATCGAGTTTGTTATAAACAAGCTCACCAAGGTTGGATTTTTTCACACCTGCTTCAATTAATGTTGAAGGAATGTCCCTTTGTATTCTCATTGTTCTAACCCACTTTGGAAGAATTTTCTTAATTTTAACAATTAAATCAACAGCTTCTTCATCGGTATACGGTGAATATCCTCCGGTTTTCCACAGGTCATATAATTCGCTTCCTTCAGTCACCAAACATGGGTATATCTTGAGCATGTCCGGTTTGAAATTGTCGTCACTGAATAGTTGTTTAAACATTTTAAGGTCTTGTTTTTCATCAACAAACAATCCGGGCATCATGTGCATAGCCACCTTTATTGCGGAATCTCGTAAAAGCTGATTTGCTTCAGTTACATCCGCTATTGTATGGCCTCTTTTAATTTTAACATATAATTCATCAGACAATGTTTGAACGCCAAGCTCAACTCTTGTCACTCCGAAATTTAGCATTCTGTTGATGTGTTCTTTTTTACAGTAATCCGGTCGTGTTTCGAATGTCATTCCGACACATCTGACCTTTGAATTTTCATTTGCCCTTTGAACATCATCAATTAAAACATAATCGTTGGGAGGGTAGGTTTTCAGAACTCCTTTCTCGAATGTTCTTATTTCATCATAATCCAGGTTATACTCATAATTTTTAGGTTTATTTTCAAGTATCAGTCCGAAATCAGTCATTGCTTTTAGACATTGGGAAGTAAACCATTCCTGATAACATAAATCTCTTGATGGAAATGTTCCTCCCATTATGATTAGTTCAACCTTGTCAATTGGATGGCCTATTTTTTTAAGCTGTTTCAGTCTGTTGAAACATTGAATCACCAGTGTAGCTTGGAGGTGCAATGTCGCTTTCTGGACAGTAGAAGCAACGTCCATGTGGGCATTTGTGTGGGTGGCACATCACGGCAACGATAGCAACGCCGGACATGGTTCTGGTAGGTTTTTTCTTCAAAATTCCTGAAACGATTTCTTTTTCTTCAGGTTTTGCATATTCTAAAATATCCGCATTGCTCATAAATCTGGATAATTTTAAATCCCGGCAAAGCTGTCTTTTTTCAACTTCTAGCTCACGTCGAGTGGATATTTTACCTTTAAGAATATCCTCAATAATTATTCGACAAGCCTTTTCCATTTTTCACACCTTTTTATTTAATAGTTAATTTTATATATTTGTGTCATTTAAATAGTTAATGTTTTATTATATATCATTCAAAGATATGTATATATAAAAGGTGATACTATGAAAATTAAAGAATTTGTAGGCTCTACTGTTTTAGATAAAAATGCAAATGTTGTAGGTAAAATAGAAAATGTCGATTTCGACACCGAAACTGGTAAAATTGAAAGCATTTTCGTAACTTTACAAAAAAATCTTTTCTCAAGAGATGAACTTGAAATCAATTATGAAGATATCGCAACTATTGGAGCTTATGTTATCTTAAACAAAGAAATTCCTAAAGAATCTGAAGCAGAAGAAGCTACTACTGTTGAAATCGAAGAAGATTAAATAAGTGATCTATAGGTTATATTATGGTTCTTGATGCAAGAGATAAAAAAATTACTCTTGGCGATTATGTCAGATATGTCGATACTGGAACTATTGGTGAAGTTATTGACACAAGGACTAGAGATGGCATTGATTGGGTAAAGATTGAGAAAACCAACTTGTGGTATCGCTCAAAGTTAGTGGAATTGCTTGATGAAAAAGACTTGAAGAAATCTTTGGATGATGGCGATGATGAAATTGATATTGAAGCATTAAAAGAAAAAGCATTAGATTTCGAAAATTATGACATGGACTCTAGTGTTGCTGAAGGAGGAGGTTAATCTCCTCAACTTTTCATTTTTTAGTTATTTTCTACAAACATTTTAATTTTTGAAGACAATTTTGGACCTATTCCTTCTATTTTTTGCAACTCATTTTCGGAAACGGATTTCAAATCAGTTCCAAATATTTCAACAACATTCCTGGCTCTTTTTCTTCCAAGACGTTTTACTCCAACAACCAATGGGATGATATCTTCTTTAACGCCGTAGTATAGTCTGGCAGATAGGAAATCGTAATCCTTTAAATAAGTGTATTCTCCCAATACTTCTGAGGTCTTTTTAGCAAATATTACAAGTCTTGAAGCTTCATAGGCGGACCTTCTTGTGGATGCAGAATAAACATTGTATTTATTTTCTATTTCATATTCGCTTCTTTCATTAATCCATTCAATTAATGAAACGGTTGTGGCTTCGGGGTTGCCAATATCCACTGCGAACAGACCTGATTCAGATAGTCTTTCCTGAACAGGATCTTTTGATTTTCTTCCTTTAAATGAAATCAATGGTAAATCTGGTGTTTCGGATAGTGCATAAATAAATTCATCAACATTAAATTCGCTCATGCCTGTAATGTATTCTTTGATTTTAACTGCGGTTTCAACCGTATAATTTGACCGGGCTATCAGATTACCGAATTCTGTTGTTTTCAAACCTTCAGGGGTTGCCCTTATGATTCCATTTTGAAGCAGGAACTGTAATGCAGTTTCAAGTTCGTATTTTAAACTGTCTTCTGCAAACAATGCCATTGATGGATTATTGCTCATCTGATATCCATAAAGGGTTTTTCCAAAGAAATCTGTAAGGTCATCTAAATTTTTAGAAAGTGATGAGGCAATCTGTGCAATGATTTGTCTGTAGATTGCATCTTTATTGTCGACTAACTTTGAGTTTGTTAGCTCGATTTCCCCTTCAATGTAAAAGTCCTCCAGATTATATGCCTCGTCCATTGTTTTGGCGATTAGATAGGAATATCCCACATCATCATATTGTGGCCTTCCAGCTCTTCCGGACATCTGTTCATAATCAAAAACAGGAATTGGCTGAGGTCCATTGCTGGTCCAGCGTGTATGGTCTCTGATTACAACAGATTTGGATGGCAAATTGACCCCATACATTAAACTTGGAGTTGCGGTAATCATCAATATGTTCCCGTTTCTGAATTCATCCTCGATAATTTCCTTTTGTTCGTTAAATAGTCCTGCATGGTGGAATGCAACACCTTTTTCAGCAACTTCCGCTAATTTGAGGCATGTGCTGGTTGGCAGTGAGCCCTTTTTTTTAGGAACTTCAAGCAATTTTTCAGAAACTTCTTTAAATCTTTTTCTTTGTTCCTTATTGATTTTTTTGTTGATTTTGCCTGAAACATATGTTGCTAAACTTTCAGTAAATCTTCTTGTGGATACGAACGCCAATGCCTGTGATTTATCTTCAATTGTCCTTTCAATTACTTTCACGACAACATCGTTTTTGTTTTTTGTATTAAACATTTCGGCATCCAATACTTCTTTATGCAATGGAACTGGCCTATAGTCATGTTCTACGCATGTTCCTTCAAGCCAACCTTCTATTTCCTCAATATTTCTTAAGGTGGCTGAAAGTGCAATGATTCTCATGCTGGGATTGATTATTTTTGCTCTTGTAATTGCTGCTTCAAGTGTCGGACCTCTGGAAAATTCGCCAATCATATGGAATTCGTCAATGATTAATGTGTCCACATCACGCAATGCATCCCAGGAAAATCGTGTAAGTGCATCGAATGATTCAAAAACCATAACTGATAACTCAGCGCTAGATGGATGTTTACCTACCTTGATTCCATGTTCTTCAAATGCTTTGAATTCTTTTACTTTTTCATTTTGTATTGATAAAAGAGGGGCTGCATAAACGGCTTTTCCTCCTCCAAGTATTGTTTTGAGGGCGGGCAATACTCCCAAAACAGTCTTTCCACTTGCTGTTGGAATACATATAATGTAGTTTGATTTGTCATCTAAATATCCGGATTCAATCACTGCTTTTTGTGCGGGATTAAATTCTTCAATATATGGGTATGCGCTATTAATTATTTTTTTTATATCAGTTGGTAAATTTTCCATTTTAATCATTTAAATTTTATTTTTTTATATAATAAATAACTATTTGTAGAGCATTTGAAATCTAATGTGGGTGGTAACAGTTATATATCAGTTATTATAAATTAGGTTTAAATAAACTTAATTAATGGAGACTATATAATGGCAATAAAAGTAGAAGTATTTTCAACAAACTCTTGTCCTCATTGTCCAGCGGCAATTGATGCTGCTCAAGTTGCAAAAGATAAAATGGGCGATGCAATTGATGTGGATGTTATTAAAATAGATGAAAGTGAAGAAAACAGACAAAAAGCTATTAACTATCAAATTATGGCAGTGCCTACAATTGTCATTGATGGCGAAGTTGCTTTTGTTGGCGCACCTAGTGACGCTGATTTAATAGAAAAACTTGAATCTTTATAGATTCCTTCTTTTTTTTATTTCTTTTTTTGTTTAAAATGACTAATGATAATTATACTGGAGTTACAACAGGTACTGTAGCTACTGCTTGTTCTTCAGCGGCATTGGATATGCTTTTGGAATCTCAGGACATTGCATGTGTCAAAGTTGAGACTCCTAAAAAAACATTGGATATCATTATTGATGAGTGTAAACGAATATCTTCTTTTAAAGCTTATGCTGTTGCTCATAAAAATCCCTACAATGACCCGGATGTCACCGTAGATTTGGCCATTGTTGCTACTGTGGAACTTTTGGACAAAAATGATGAATCTGATAATGTTATTATTGCCGGCGGGGATGGTGTCGGCATAATTACAAAACCTGGGCTTCAGATTCCTGTTGGCGATTATGCGATTAATCCTGTTCCTCGCAAAATGATTGTTAATAATTTAAAAGATAAGGTTCCCCAAGATAAAATTGCCAAGGTTACCATTTCAATTCCCGAAGGTGAAAAAATAGCTAAAAAAACCATGAATCCCAAATTGGGAATTGTTGGTGGGATTTCAATTCTTGGAACAACAGGCATTGCAAGGTCAATGTCCAGCGAAGCCTATAAAAATTCCATTGTCACGCAATTGGATGTGGCTTTGGCATCTGATGTTGGCGAATTGGTTTTTGTTCCGGGAAATATTGGTGAAAAATTAGCATTAAAACAGTTGGGTGTTACTAAGGAACAGATAATTCAAACTGGAAATTATGTTGGATTCATGTTTGAAGAAGCTGAAAAAAGAGGAATTACCAAATTCACTTATTTCGGACATATGGGTAAGTTAATCAAGGTTGCAGGGGGAATATTTGATACCAAACATGCTGTAGCTGATGGCAGGCGAGAGATAATGGTTACGCATGCAGCATTGTGTGGTGTTAATCAGAATGACCTTAAAAGATTATTCGGTTCCAAAACAACTGATGATATGATGGATATTTTAAATGAACTTGGCATTTCGGTTGAGGTTTCAAATAGTATTGCTGAAGCTATTCGAGACAGATGCATGCAACGTTTTGATTTGGATTTGAATGTTATTCTAGTTGATATGGAAGGCAATTATCTGAACAGCAATATGAAACTAATCTATTAGAATTCTAATTGTTTGGCAAGGCAGATGTTGCAAACAGCATTTGGAGTATCGATATTCGCATCCCTTACTGGACAGTAAAATTTCCCGTTTTTCTGCTCAACTTTTAGGGATCCTGGAAACGGAGTTCCAACAGGATGAATTGGCTCTTCTAAAAGAAATGTGGCATATAGTGAAGCAATATATGAAATCAGTAGGTTTTTATTTTCAGTAGCATTATCTGTATGATTCACTTTTAAAGTTGTGATTGCACTATCTAGAGATTGCCTATCAATATTTTTGCTGTAGTCAGATGTATCTTTTGGTATATCTTTCACACGATATAAAAAAGATTCAATATATGATTTTTGACTGTCCTGCTTATAATTTTCCTGAACGTATTTGTTTTCTTCAATCACATGGGAACTGAATGTCATCATGTCAAATACTGAAATGTTTGAGGAATATTTTTTCAATATTTCAAAAAAGGTATTGCCGGATATGTTTTCTTCATTTGTGATGAGATTTGTTAAATCATTACACATGTCCAAATATTCATCTGACATTATCAAACTCCATTAAACTTTTCAAATTAGAATCCAAATGAATAACCTGCATTTTTACAGACACAATAGCGGCACAGTGAATTTTCATCTTTGATGCTCATGATTCTAGTTTTGCATTTATATTCTCCATTTTCTAAAAAGACATTGTCTTTTGTAGGATTGTCTCCGACAGGATGCAATGGTCTTTTAGCCATCAATGCCAAATAAAGTGAGATGTATTTTGTAAATTCCCTTGTTTCTTCATCTCCTCCGGCATATGTATCAAAATAGAAATCTATGTCATTTTTGATGTTTTCGACTACTCCATCTTTAATCTCATAGTCTTCAGAGATTTTAAGGGCAAAAATTTCGTCCCATGTTTCGGAATTGTATTTTGCAAGCTGTTTTGTCAAGGGGTCTTTATATCTGTCGTCTGTTACTTTATTTCTGAGGTATTCTATAGGATAATCTTTTAGGTTTTCTTTTATTTCTTCAAGTAATTCGCTTGCTTTCATGATTAAACTAATGTTTTTGCATGATATATGCTTTTCTATTTTTGATTAAATGTTTTTAGTTTTTAGTTGATGGTTTATTTAACAATATTGGAGTTATTTTGGATAATAAATCATTAATTTCCTAATATGGGTGGTTATGAAGATTTTTCTACATTAATGCATCAATCTGACTTTTTTGTAATAATTTTTAATCTGATTAATTATTTAAGCAATAATTGTAATAAATAATATTAATAAATTAGTGGAGTTAATTTTTTTATGAAAATAGCTATGGTTGGTCAGTTTCCACCTCATGTGGGTGGTGTTGGTGTTCATATTCATACACTGTCTAAGGAACTTGTCAGACAGGGGCATGAAGTTTACGTGATTACTTATCCTCATAAGGACATTAAGGATATTGATGGGATACATGTCATTGGTACCAGAGGACTTAATATTCCTGGTGTTCGGGGTTTGATGTTTAAAAAGAATGCTAAAAAAGCATTGGAGGAACTCGTTGAGCGGGAAAATATTGATATCATACACGGTCATTATTTATTCCCTGCCGGTGCGGCTGCTGTTGAAGTGGGAAAAGAAAAAGGAATAAAGACCTATGTTACCGCTCACGGGTCTGACATGTTTGAAGTATATAAAAAACAGCCATTGATGAGGTCAACAATTAGAAAAGTGTTGAAAGCTGCCGATGTTGTTTTAGCAGTAAGTAATGCGTTAAGACATGAAATTATTGCTACTGGCGTTTCAGGTATTGCAGATAAAACTAGATTGTCCTGGAATTCAGTGGATGTTGATAAATTTTCAAATAAGGAAAATAATTCATTCAGAAACGAATACAAATTAGATGACAAACCTATTGTTCTTTTTGTGGGAAATTTAATCAAAAGGAAAAATGTTGATTCCATTTTGGAAGCTAAAAAGATTGCTAGCAGTGATTATTATTTGGTTGTTGTTGGTGATGGTCCTTTATTCAAGAAACTTAGAAAGAAGGTTGAGGATGAAAATATTCGTGATGTAATATTCACAGGTGCCAGAAATGATGTTGAGGATATTATTCCTAGCTGTGATGTTTTAATTTTACCTTCCTTTTCTGAAAGTTTCGGTTTGGTTTTAATTGAAGCATTGGCTTGTGGAAAGCCGGTTATTGGTAGTGATGTTGGTGGAATTACTGAAATAATAACTGATAATGTCGGTTTATTGGTTGATCCAAAAAAAGTATCTTCTATTGCCCGTGCCATTGATAAAATGATTAATGATGATGATTTCAGATATATGTTATCTTTAAATGCACGCAATAGGGCATTGGATTTTTCAACAATTACTATTCCTTACGATGAGGTTTACGAATGAAAAAAATAGTTAGGTCTCCGGGTTCAGCAACAATAATCAATGCAATTGCAACAGGTTTTGGTTCGGCATTCGGCATAGGATTGGACATTATATGTGAAGCTAAAAAATTGCCTGATTCTATTAATTGCTCCAATGATGTAGGTGAAGATACTTCTCTGATGGAATTGTGTGTTGAAAAGGTGTTCAATCATTATAATATTGATAAAGAGGAATTTGGGATTGATATAAAAACTAAATCCAAGCTGCCGATGGCATCAGGTCTTTCTAGCAGTAGTGCTTCATCAAATGCTATTGTTAAAGCTACATCTTTAGTTATCAGTGATGAATTTGATTTAAAACCACTTAGCGATTTGGAAATTATAAATATGGCTATTGATGCTTCTCTTGATGCTGGAGTTACAATCACAGGTTCATTTGATGATGCAACGGCATCTTATTTTGGCGGTGTCGTTGTAACGGATAATAGGAATAGGCAATTCATTATAAAAGAAAAAATGGAGGATTATCCAATTTTGGTTTACATGCCTAATTTTTATTCAAAATCCGGTGATTCCAATCCTGAAAGGATGAAATTATTAGCTCCACTTGTTGAAACTGCATTTGGATTTGCAAAACAAAAAGATTATTTCAAAGCAATTACATTGAATGGTTTGATTTATTCTGCAACTTTGGGATTTGATTCTGCGATTGCAATTGATGCACTGGAAGCAGGTGCAATTGCTTCAGGACTGTCTGGAACTGGGTCTTCATTTGTTGCTGTGGTCAATAATGATTGCATTGATGATGTTGAGCAAGCCTGGAGTAAATACGAAGGAAAAGTCATCAAAACTAAAGTGGATAATGATGGCTGCATTGAAATTTAAATTTAATTTCAATTTTACTGATTTCATTTTTTTAATCATATAGTTTATATACTAGGATATTTATAAATTATATTATTATCATTATTATCAAAAATGGTGATTTTTTGGCTGAAGATTATGATGTAATATTGTTTAATAATAAAAAAGAAGCTGAAGATCTTCTTGAAAAGTCTAGAAATCGCATTGATGAAATTGATAATGAGTTAATAGACTTGATTTCTCAGAGAACTTCTCTTGCAAAGGATATTGTGCTTGCTAAGGATTTTTTAGGCATTCCAATTTATGATGGATCTCGAGAAGAGGAAATACATAAAAAAATTAGGAGATTATCTGAAGAAAAGGGTCTTGATGCGGATATTATTGATCAAATCATTGATATGCTGACTACTTTAAGTAAAACTGAGCAAAATAAAATTTTAAGGAGGAATGTTGATGGGAAATATTAGAACTTCATTTGTTAAACGTTTAGCAAAAGAACTTATTGAAACTCACAAAGGTGTTTTCACTACTGATTTTGAAGAAAACAAAAAATTAGTACAAGAATACTCTACTGTAAGTACTAAACATTTAAGAAATAAAATTCATATTTTTTACTCTTTTTTATTAATCTTTTTTTTTAAATTATTTTAAAGTTATATTTTTTTAATTATTGTATAATTATAAAGTTTATTAATATCTTCATATAAAAAATATAAATGTATATTGAAGAATTCAATGAACTTTTTAAGAAATAGGTGAACTTATGGATTTAATAGTAGCAAAATTTGGTGGAACCTCGGTTGGTAACGGTTCCAGAATTAAAAAAGCGGCACAGTCCGTTGTAAATGAATATATGAAAGGTAATCAGATAGTGGTTGTTGTTTCAGCTGTTAACAAGTCTACTGATGACCTTATTGGATTATCTAATGAGGCTATTGGTGAAGGATTGACCAATAGACAAAAGGCAGAAATTATGGCTATGGGTGAATTAACTAGCTCAAGAGTATTTTCTGCAACTATTGAATCTTTAGGTGTAAAGTCAGAATTTATAGATCCTTATCATAAATTATGGCCTGTAATAACTGATTCCAACTCTTTAGAGGCTAAAATTAATTTTAAGGCTACTGATATAAAAATGGAAGGGCTTAAGACTCTTCTCAATCAAGGCATCATACCGGTTATCTGCGGATTTTTAGGAAAAGGTCCTCTGGATGAAATCACTACCTTGGGAAGAGGGGGCAGTGATGTTACTGCATTTTTAATTGGGCATTGTTTGGAAGCAAGAGAAGTAATAATAGTCACTGATGTGGATGGTGTAATGTCAACTGACCCTAATAAAATTGAATCCGCTAGATTATTGGAGGAAATATCCGTTGAGGAAATGAGGGATTTGGCCACCCATGGGGCTCAGGTTTTACATCCTAATGCATTACTCTATAAAGACCCTCTGATAAGTGCAAAAATTATAAATTTTGAACATGGTGATTTGTCTTCAAAAGGCACACGTATTGTAGGTCCTTTTGATGGCGACTTGTTAAAGGGAGTAACTCTTTATAAAAATCCTATTTCTCTTATTGCTGTTGTTGGTGAAGAAATGCTTAACAAACCAGGTTTATTCGCTGGTTTATCTGGATGTCTTGCCGAAAATAATATTAATATTTTTGGTATTTCTGCGGCTCAAAATTCAATGTCTACTTTTGTTAATAAATCCGATTCAAATAAAGCATATCACCTGTTACATCAGTTCGTAATAGAAACCGATGTTTTAAGTTCATTGTCTTTAGGAAGAGATACTGCTATGATTACATTTGTCGGTCCAGATATTATTGATCAATCTGGAATTATTTCAAAAATTACTGAACCATTAAGAAAGAATGACATTAATATTGTTGAAATCATATCCTCTCAAACTGCAATTGTTTTATTTGTAGATTGGGCAAATGGTGAAAAAGCACGTAAATTAATTAAAGAGGTTATAGAATGAATTTTGAAGGTACTTACGTTGCAATGGTAACTCCTTTTGATAAGGACGAACAGATAGACGAAGAAGGCTTTAGATCTAATATTAATTATCTAATAGACCAAGGTGTAAATGGTTTGGTGGGAGTTGGAACCACTGGTGAATCAGCTACCCTGGACCATGATGAACACCAAAAAATCATTGACATATTGGTTGATGAAGTTGATGGAAGGGTGGCAACAATTGCTGGAACTGGAAGTAATTCCACTTATGAAGCTACTGATCTTACTAAATATGCTGAAGATGCAGGTGCTGATGCAGCATTATTGATTACTCCATATTATAATAAGCCACAACAACACTCCTTGGTTGAACACTATAGGTATGTTGCTGAAAATACAGACATTCCTATAATTGCTTATAATGTTCCGTCCCGTACTGGAATTAATATGGATGTTTCAACTATTGTTGAATTGGCTAAAATCGATAATCTTGATGCTGTTAAAGAGGCTAGTGGCAGTGTCGATAAAGTGTCAGACATTTACAGGGCACTTCAACATGAAGGACTTGAAGATGATTTCAATATCCTTTCAGGTGAGGATTCATTAACTTTGCCTATTATGGCAGTTGGTGGAACTGGTGTTATCAGTGCATCTGCTAATATTGATGCAAGAAGAATGGTTTTGATGGTTGACAGTGTCTTGAATGATGATTATGGAAGGGCTTTAGAACTTCATTATGAAATGGTTGAACTTATTAGGGCTCTTTTCGTTGAAAGTAATCCAGTGCCTGTAAAAACAGCTATGAACCTTATGGGTCTTCCTTCAGGTCCATTAAGATTACCGTTAACTGGAATGAAAGATGAAAACTTGGAAATACTTAAAAAAGCATTAAAAGATTCTAATTTAATTTAAGAAGGTTTTATCATGATTAAAGTAGCAGTAACTGGGGCTGCAGGAAGAATGGGCTCCGGTATTATTAGAAAAATTTCAGAACAAGATGATATGGAAGTTGTTGCAGCTATTGAAATACCTAATACTCCTCTTGATGGAAAAGATGCAGGTATTCAAGCTGGAATAGGTGAAATGGGTGTTAAAATTGTTGGTTCTGAAAAATTAGAGGAAACTTTAAAAGCATCTGGCGCAGATGTTCTTGTTGATTTTACAATTGCTCATGCAGCTGTTGACACTGTTAAAAGAGCTACTTCATGTGGAGTTTCAGTTGTAGTAGGTACTACTGGATTTACTGAAGAGCAAATGGATGAAAATATTAAGAATATTAAGGAAAACAATGTTTCAGCTGTTATTTCATCCAATATGGCAATTGGAGTAAATGTATTTTTCAATACTTTAAAGAAATTGGCTCCGTTATTATATGATTTTGATATTGAAATTATTGAAGCGCACCACAATCAGAAGCAGGATGCACCGTCTGGAACTGCAATGACTGCATTTGAAGTGATTGCTGAGGAACTTGACCGTGACCCTGAAGAAGTGGGAGTTTACGGAAGACAAGGTTTAGTCGGTAAAAGAACTAAAGAGGAAATTGGTATTCATGCAGTCCGTGGTGGTGACATTGTCGGTGACCATACTGTAATGTTTGTCGGCGATGGTGAAAGATTGGAAGTTAAACATCAGGCTCATACCAGAGAAGTTTTCATAGCTGGTGTAATTAGAGCTATCAGATATGTTCCTACTGCTGAAAAAGGTGTTGTAAGCAGTATGAATGATGTTTTAGGTTTAGAATAGGTGATTTATGTGGTAAATGTTGGTGTTCTTGGTGCAACTGGAATGGTTGGTCAAAGATTTATTCAATTGCTAGCTGATCATCCTGATTTTGAAATTACTGCCTTGGCTGCTTCTTCCAGGTCTGCTGGTAAAAGATATGAAGATGCAACCACATGGTATATGGATGATGAAATGCCTGAATCTGTGAGGGATATTGTAGTTACAGAAACCAATCCTGATGCAATGGATAATGATGTTGATATTGTATTCTCTTCTCTTCCAGCTGATTTCGCACTAAAAGTTGAAAAGGAATTTGCTAAAGATTATGTTGTTGCAAGTAATGCTAGTGCTCATAGGATGAAGAAAAATATTCCATTGGTGATTCCTGAAGTCAATCCGGAATGTTTGGACATGATTGATGCTCAGCAAAAGGAAAATGACTGGGATGGATTCATTGTTACCAATCCTAACTGTTCAACTATTGCTTTAGCTTTAACATTAAAACCTATTGTTGACAATTTTAATGTGAATTCTGTTAGGGTCTCAACCATGCAGGCTGTATCTGGTGCAGGTTATAATGGTGTTCCTTCAATGGCTATCGTGGATAACCTTGTTCCTTATATTGGTGGTGAAGAAGAGAAAATGGAAAGTGAATCACTCTATCTGTTGGGTTCATATGATGGTAATGACATGGTTCGTGCAGACTTCAAATTAAGTGCATCTTGTCATAGGGTGGCCGTAATTGATGGTCATACTGAAGCAGTATTCATCGAGTTGGATGATGACTTTGACATTGCTGATGTAAAAGATAGTATGGCAAATTTCAAAGGTTTACCGCAAGAACTTAATTTATTCTCAGCTCCAAAAAATCCTGTGATTATTAGGGAAGAAGAAAACAGACCTCAACCTAGAATGGACAGAGGTGCCGGAAATGGTATGGCTGTTAGTGTTGGTAGGTTAAGAAAAGACCAAGTATTTGATAATAGTTTCAAATATGTTCTTGTAGGTCATAATACTATTCGTGGTGCTGCTGGAGCATCTATATTAAATGCTGAGTTGATTAATGATAAAATCTTATGATTTTATTCATTTATTCTTATTATTTTTTTTAATATTTTTTGTTTTTTCCTTCTTGTTTCTATCTGTTTTTAATTTTATTTTTAGGTTATTTTAAGGGTTTAATTTAAATAGTATAAAATTAATATTTTATATCAAGGAATTATATTGTACAATGCATCGAAATTTTCAAATTCATTAATATTTGTAATTTGAAATTGGTATTGGGATAAAAATTTTAACTAAGGGATAGAATGGAAATAGGAATTGATGCTGAAAAAGATACTTTGCAATCTTTAATTCGGTCTTGCCTATTGGAGCTTAATCGGCTTAAATTAGATTTAACAAAGCTCGAAGTAGAAAAAGCAAATGATAATACTCCATTAAGGATAAAAGAACTCGAAAAAGACATTGTAGAAAAGGAAAAAGAAGTTTCTGTTATTAAATTCAAAGCTGAAGATGAAATTAATCTCTTGAAAAAACAGCTTGACGAGAAGGATATTTTAATTAAAAATCAGGAAGATAGGATTTATGAACTGGATTATGTTAATAACTCTCTTGATGAAATTAAAGATTACTTCGCAGAACAATTGAGAGATTACAAGAAAAAAGAATTATCTGATGTTAATGAAAGATTAAACGAATCTTTCAAGAGCATTGCTGAAAAAGATGCTCAAATCAATAATCTTTCTAGATCAATTGATGAATATAAAATCAAAGTTCTTAAACTAGAGAATAACGTTGAATTTCAGAATCAAATCATGGAACTTGAAAAGCAGATTGAACTTAAAGACAATGAGATTATAACCAAGGAAAATGAGATTGTCCAAAGAGATAATCAGTTAAATCTCTTAAAGGAAAAAACTATTCCTAAAGAAGAGTATGATGAGTTGCAATCACGGTTTGAATCTGAAATCAGTGCTATGGATAATGAAATCACTAATTTGAAGGAAAAAACTATTCCTAAAGAAGAGTATGATGAGTTGCAATCAAGATTTAACTCTGAAATTAGTGCTATGGATACTGAAATTACTAATTTAAAAGAACAATCTATCCCAAAAGAAGAGTATAATAATCTACAATCTAAATTTGAAACTGAAATTAGTAATTTGGATGGCATGCTTACTATCCTTAAAGAAAAAACTATTCCTAAAGAAGAGCATCTTTCCGTTAAAACTAAATTAGAAAGTCAGCTTGCCGCTACCAGTACTGAATTGGAGTATCTAAAAGAAAAAACTATTCCTCGTGAAGATTATGTTTCACTTCAAACAAAATTGGAAAGTGAACTTGCGGCTAAAAACACTGAACTCCAATACTTAAAAGAAAAAACTATTCCTCGTGAAGATTATGTTTCACTTCAAACAAAATTGGAAAGTGAAATTAACACCAAAGATAGTGAACTCAGATATTTGAGGGAACAAACTATTCCTAAAGAGGATTATCTTAAACTTCAAAATGAGTTGAATAGGAAAAATGATAAAATTAAAAGGTTGGAAGAAATCAATACTTTCTTCAATGAGCTTCAGGAAGAACAAGAGGCTTATGAGACTATGGATTCAACTCCTCCTTTTAGATTAGAGAAAAAACAAGGTAGATAATTTTTACCTATCTTTTCTTTACCTTTTTTTTAATAGTTTTATAATAGTTTTTTCATATTTCTACTTTTTTCAATATTGAATCTATATGTTGTTGTGACTTAGATATTATTAGAATAACTATGCATCATATAATTGATGGGACATACAATTATCTTCATAGTTTAGGTTATTCTTATTAAAATAATCTGGGATTACTTTCATATTCTGGGGCGTATTTTTTTAATCATATTATGGTTTGCTTTTTTCTTACTTTTATTTACTTTATACCATAAAGTATTTATATAACCTTAAACTCATGTATTATGTAGAAAGGTTTAGTCAACACTAAAACTT
>ONQL01000088.1 GCA_900319985.1 uncultured Methanobrevibacter sp.
CACAAACATTAAGGATATTGAATGAAAAAAATATATTTGGGTGTAGAAAATGAAACAGTATGTTGTTGATGCTTTTACCAATCAGATATTTAAAGGAAATCCTGCGGCAGTCTGCATTCTTGATGAATGGATAAATGAAGAGGTGATGTTAAATATAGCCATTGAAAACAACCTATCTGAAACTGCATTTGCAGTTAAAAACTCCAATCAATATGAAATCAGATGGTTTACGCCAGGAGGTGAGGTAGACCTCTGCGGACATGCAACACTAGCAACAGCCTTTGTAATACTAAACTTTTATGAAAACACAGATGAAATTTATTTTAAAACAATTGATAATATCCAATTATCTGTTAAAAGAAGAGATACATTATATGAAATGGAATTTCCAGCATATGATTTGAAATCAGTGAACATAACTGACGAAATCATCAATGCATTGGGAGTAAAACCAAATGAGATTTTTAAAGCAAGAGATTTGTTATGTGTATTGGATAGTCCCCAAAGTGTAATTGATTTTAAACCAAATTTAGATAAAATAGAAAAATTAGAAGGATTATTACTTCATATTACTGCAAAAGGAAAGGAATATGATTGCGTTTCAAGATCATTCGGACCAAAATTAAATATTCCTGAAGATCCAGTATGCGGTTCTGGGCATTGCCATATTGTGCCATACTGGAGTGAAAAATTAAACAAAAATAATATACATGCATATCAGGCTTCCAAACGAAGTGGACAATTATACTGTAAAATCAAAAATGATAAAGTTCTAATAGCAGGTGAAGCGACATTGTTCAGCGAATCAAAATTGAATATCAAATAGCAAACAATGGCATTGCCAATTTGAGCAGGAGCATAAATATTCAAATAAAATTATGTAAAAATAAGAAAAAACAATTATTTAACTCTAACAAATAATATAAAGTCTAAAAATCATTTAAAATGGATTTTGCCCGTATACTATACAAAATATAATGTACTTTTAGCTCTACGCATTAATATTAGACTCCAAATTATATAAATTTTTTACAAAAACTTGCACACTTTAATCTGAGGGAAAAAAAAACTATTTAAACAAATAATAACAAACAAAAATATGCTATTTTTAAAAAACAAGAAATAGATGGCAATTAATAAATCAGGAGGATTTTTTATTTCTAAAACCGATTCCGACACTGAAAGATTTGAAGAGGGGAAACCCCCCGAGGGAGGAATTGATAATAGCCCGCTGTGGAAAGTGTATAAGTTACACTTTATCGCATTCATCATCCTTCTCATTTCAATCTTCATCGGAGTTAGGGAGATTAAAATAACAGACAACGTCAGTTTCCTACTGCTGCCCATAACATATTCCATAGTTTTGGGAATGATCATCTATCTGTCAAAACATTTTAAATGGGTCGGTGACGAAGAGGCTAAAATTGCTGAAGGAATCATGGCCATACTTCTTGGCGTGATAATATCCAAACTGGCCATTTCAAGTGGAGAGTCCATCTATATGATTTTTAATGTAGGTCCTGCCCTGATTTTGCAGTTATTTGGAGACACATTTACTATTATTGCATTGCCTATTGCTCTACTTTTAGGTTTTAGAAGAGAGGCCATCGGAATGACAAGTTCAATTTGTCGTGACCCCAATGTAGCAATTATTATTGACAAATATGGGGTTAAATCAGCAGAGGCACGTGGAGTTTTATTTATTTATATCCTGGGACCCATCATCGGCACTTTATATATGAGTTTCCTTGCAAGCCTGTGCGTCTCACTCCTTCCAATGCATCCATATGCATATGCAATGGCATCAGGCGTGGGAAGTGCAAGCATGAACGCCGCAGGACTAGTTCCATTAGTGAATTTATACCCTGCCATGGCCACTCAGCTAGAAGCCTTTGCAGGATGCAGCAATGTTCTTTCAAGCGCTTTTGGCATCTACATGTTCATATTTCTTGCATTGCCCATTACAGAAAAGTTATATTCATGGTTATCACCGGTTTTATGCAAAAGTCATGCCATTGAGTTTAATGACGGCACCATCCAGGATGAAGACGATGCGGTTAACCCATTTGGATTGAAAATGGACAACATTCATAAAATTGTGGCAGTGTTTTTAGTATTTTCAGTAATTGTCGCTATCGGAAATGTTTTTAGCGTTCATGCCCCATTTGCTGATTCATTAATTGGAATGCTTATTATTGTGGCCATTACATTCATAGGCCTGTGCATTGGAGAGGTCATTCCATTCCATATACCGTCAATCATCATAATATGTTTAATGGGAATGTTTTTTGCAATTCCTGGAGTTCCAACCGCTGATTTTGTGACTCATTACGCTTCTCAAGTTGATTTAACTACAATCTGTGCAGCATTTTTAGCTTATGTCGGTATAGCATTGGGTAAAGACTGGGAAAAGTTCAAAAAGATTGGTTGGAGAGGAATTCTTATTACTTTAATTGTGATTACTGGAACCTACCTTGGTTCTGCAATAATCGCACATCTAATCTTGCTATTATCAGGATCAATCTAATTGATTCATTCTACTTTTAATATTAAAAAAAATGAATTTTATGAGTTTTGAGGGATTTCGCCGAACCAGTCGGTTTTCTTGCCAACATAATACATTGCGACAAATAGAATTATTTGAAGAAGCAAACTTATTGCAACACTAGACAATTGCGGAGATGAAGTTGAAGTTACAAGCCCTAACATAATGAATAGACCGACACTGAAATTATTCGCTGTATGCAAGGCGCAGCCCACTTCCAAACCATTTGTTTTCCAAGTGAAAAATCCCCACATAAGACCATTAACCAGGATTTCAAAGAATCCCAAACTGTTGTATCCATGGACAAATGCAAATATTATGGCCTGAATAACTATCGCCAAAACAGGTATCTTAAACCATGACCCTAATGTCTGCATAAGAAGTCCGCGAAACATGAATTCCTCTGCAATGGACTGAAGCGGTACAGTAATGAAAATTACAATCAGGAACAGTAATGAAAATTGATACGTGCCTTTTGCTCCATTTACGGTAATTTCTATGAATTGAAAGATAATGTATAGTATTAGTGGAATTATCAATGCCTTAAAATAGAGTTTGAAATTCCATCCTCCCCGTGAAGAGGAATAAGATGAAAATGGTCTATCTTTAACGATTTTTGATGCAACATATAATGCCGGAACAAACATGAAAATAATCAAATCCGTTATGATTATTGGCAATGCGGAGTTTAATCCGGCACCACTAAGTGATCTTATTGCATCCAAGCCAAACACTGAAGCGATGCCTAACATTACAACTCATTCAATAATGACCATCATTATGGTGACCATTATAAAAACAATGATTGGCTTGTACCATGCATAGTTTTCAAAAGTTCTTGGAAATGTAACATAATCAGGAATTTTATCATTTGACATACTATCACTTACTATTTATTTTTCTCAACCGAACAGATTAAATTTTCTATCCTCAAAAATATTTTTAGAATGACCAACGATGCTAAAAACACCGGTGCAAACCCTCTAAAAAATCACTGTTAATACATTAAAAATCATATTGTCTGTATACCCTACAAAATACAATATACTTTTAGCTCCACACAGAGGTCCTATTCAACATCAAAACCCTTTTTTATCATGCTGTTTTTAAGAATTTCCATTGCTTTTATCGTGTCCTGTCCTGAAACCCTCTTAATCATGCGATTGTTTTCATTAAACCTTCCGATAAAATAATCCTGCTGTTCCTTACTTACCAAGTCCAGTCGAGTATAGTTTGTAAGGCATTCCAGAAGAGCGAATACACCTCGGTTTAAAGCCTTTGCACACGGATGATTTTTGACAATTTCTACAACATCACTGCTTATGATATAAGCTTCCCCATTTGATGTTACATGGTCTTTAATCGGATCCATCTTTCTGATGTCTGTGACATCACAAATGACATATGCTTCTGCATTTTTCAATATTGCAAGGTCATCATCATCGGTAAACTCTTCAATATCCAGATTTCCGATGGTTGAATTTACAAAATTTATAGGGTCAAAAGTGATATTTACAACATATCTGCGTGTTTCCATAATGTTTTTCAGGGTTTGGGTGCCGACAAATAATCTGCATCCAAGTTTGTCTTTGCCTTTGCATACAATTCCTATTGG
>ONQL01000092.1 GCA_900319985.1 uncultured Methanobrevibacter sp.
TTTTTGGCTGCTTTGTTATTGGTAAATGTGCAGTTTGTCACGTTACCGTTATATTCAAAGTAAAGGGCGCCGCCCTCTTGTTTTGCTGTGTTATTGGTGAAATTACAATTTATCACATTATATGTTTTGAAATGGTTGCCGTTGTAAAATCTAATGGCGCCACCGTAATTTTTAGCTGTGTTATTGCTAAAAGTACAGTCGGTTACTTTTCCTTCACCCATAAATTGAATTGCACCTCCATTGTATGCGGTGTTATTGATAAATTTACAGTTTGTGAATTCGGCATTATTATCGATATAAATTGCTCCGCCTGGTCCATCGGCTTTATTATTAATGAAAGTACAGTTTGAAATTTCTCCGATTACTGCATCAATGCAAACTGCAGCGCCTGAATGTCCAGCGGCATTATTAACAAAATTACAATTGGTTAAATGACTTTTATACTCAAAATTAACTGCGCCACCAATATCTGCAATGTTGCCTGTGAAATTACAATTTGTCACATAGCTCTCAGCACCAGATTTGAAATAAATAGCACCGCCCGCAGATCTAGAAGTGCCCTCAAGTAAAGCAGTGTTTTTAATAAAATTACAATTTTCAACTTTGCCTGAAGTTTCAAAGTAAACTGCTCCACCATAACCAGTTGAGTTTAGACTGTTATAAGTGAAGTTACATCCTGTTATTTCAGTATTTCCCATGTAGATGAAAATTGCACCTCCATTTTTGGCTGCTTTGTTATTGGTAAATGTGCAGTTTGTCACGTTACCGTTATATTCAAATTGAAGGGCACCGCCCCATTGTTTTGCTGTGTTATTGGTGAAATTACAATTTGTCACGATATATGTTTTGAAATGGTTGCCGTTGTAAAATCTAATGGCGCCACCGTAATTTTCAGCCATGTTATTGCTAAAAGTACAGTCGGTTACTTTTCCATCGCCCATAAATTGAATTGCGCCTCCATTGTATGCGGTGTTATTGATAAATTTACAGTTTGTGAATTCGGCACTATTGCCGATATAAAGTGCTCCGCCTATTCTGCAGGAATTATTAATGAAAGTACAGTTTGAAATTTCTCCGATTGTGGCATCGATGCAAACTGCAGCGCCTGAATTTTCAGCTATATTGTTAACAAAATTACAATTGGTTAAATGACTTTCATACTCAAAATCAACTGCGCCACCGTTATCGGCAATGTTGCCTGTGAAATTACAATTTGTCACATAGCTTTCAGCACCATATTTGAAATAAATAGCTCCCCCTTGATAACGAGGTAAATGTCCTCCTGAAGCATTGTTGTTAATAAAATTACAATTTTCAACTTTCCCTGAAGCATTGAAGTAAATTGCTCCGCCGTCACCAGCATATTTTCCATTTTTAAAAGTTAATCCGGAAATATTAACGCTTCCAACATTAACGGTCAAAATTCTATTAAGTCCCTGTGCATCAAAAATCGCTTCACCGTCACCGTATTTTTCAAGAGATAATTTTTTATCAATATTCAATCCGATATTGTCAGTTCCGGTGTATGTTCCGGATGCAATTCTGATGATTGTATGGTCCTCAGCAGCTGCATCCAATGCTTCTTTCAGTGTCTTGAATGCTGTTGAGTCGCTTTTTCCGTTTCCGCCAGGGGCGGCAGTTGCATTAACATACCATACCATTGCTACACTTACAGTATTTTTTATTTCTTGATTGTCCACTATTGCAGTAATTTCATAATCGCCTGGAGTATCGCAGCTGAATTCGGTTGAAAATACCTCCGTTAAATTTCCCGAAGTGTTATCCAGTTGTCCGCCAGTTGCGGATAATATGATTGGCCTTGTTGGAATAGATAACAATTCGCCGGTTCCATTTCTATAGAATGCATAGTTTAATTTTACTTTAGAATTCAAAGGAATGTTTTGATTGTCTGCATTGACATTTAAAACAGCGTAGCTTGATGGTTTATTCCCATAGATTAAGTTGTTCCAAACGGGGTCATTTGTATCCCACCAGTTATCGTTAATTACAAGTTGGGAATCCGTTGTGTATGCATGGTTTCCCTCCGTTGCTTTATTATTTATGAAAACGCAGTTGGTTATTTCCGCATTACTATTGCCCCTATTATAAATTGCTCCACCATGCCTTGCTGTATTGTTGATGAATAATGAGTTTGTAATGGTCATATGACCATCATAATTGCTGATTGCTCCGCCATCCCATGTTATTGCTTTGTTGGCGATGAAGGATGAATTTACAATATTTATTTCACGTCCCCAATTGTAGATTGCTCCACCATCAATTCTATTTGCTGTATTGTCGATGAAATTTGAACATGCAATATTCACGTTTGAATAAAAATTATAGATTGCTCCACCACTATAACTTTGAATAGCGCCTGCTATGTTGTTGATGAAATTTGAATGTGTAATATTCATGTTAGATTCGAAATTATAGATTGCTCCACCACCATTATTCACTGTGCTGTTGATGAAGTAAGAATCTGCAATGTTTATGTTGCCTGTATTGTAGATTGCTCCACCATCCCATGATGCTTTGTTGGCGATGAAACATGTTTCAGCAATATTCATGGTGCCCTTATTATTGATTGCTCCTCCATTTTGGGATATTGTGTTTTTAATGAACTGGGATCCTGTAATGGTTACCTTGGCATTTTCATTATAGATGGCTCCACCGTCTTCCCTCTGATATCCATTTGTAAATGTGATGTTGTTCAGGACTACAGTAGCGCCACCGTTAATATAAAAAATTCTGGATTTGCCTTTCGCATCAATTGTTATGCCATTTCCGTTTATTGTTATTGATTTGGAAATGGTTATGTGACTGGCTCCGTTCTGGGTGACATTATTTGTCAAATCTAAAACATCCCCATTATTTAAAGAATTTATCTTACTCTGTAATTCAGAAAAAGCAGTACCGTTAAAAGTTTCAGCGCTGCTTAAGTTATCTTCATCATTTAATACGCTTAATTTTTCATTATCGTTTTCTAATTTCAGTTGATTATAAGTTGAATCCACATGTGTCAAAGTAGGGTTCTCTCCACCAATTTGAAGATTATCCCCAATCATCCCATTGCCTGAGGACAATTTCATTTGACTAGCATCTGAACCGGTCATTGCTGTATCATTGGCATCATTTGCACTCACTGCCGAAACGGCAAGAAAAAACGCAAGGATGACTGTCAGCATCATTATCTTTTTATTTGGCAAAATTTTTTCCTCCATACTAATTTACATTTAAACTAATATTATTTATCTTTAAAATGCAAGAATACTACAACTTCTGTAAGTTGTGGATGAATTGCACTATTGTGTGTATTATCTTTTTTAATTAATTTTATTGTGTTTTATTTTATTTGTATTTTTTTGAGGTTATTTTATGTCGAATTTTTATTCAGTATACTTTTTTGTTATTGGATTATTAAATAATTGCTTTGGGTATGAAAAATTGTTTTGGGTTTGAAAAATTGCTCTGAGTTCGTTATTCGATTACTTTTCAAATGCTCTCTCTCATTTTTTATATATGGGTAATTATAAATGAGATATTATTCAATTAAGGGGATGAGATTTATGGGTGAGTATATTCGGGGTGTGGTTGTTAAGCTTCATTTAACTCTTGAACAAGAAGTCATGTTTAAACAAAACTATGGTTGTACTCGTAAAATCCATAATGAACTTTTAAATAAATATAAGGCCAAATATGGTGATTCTAATAAAATTCCAACTAAAAATGAGTTAAATCAATTTTTAAACGAATCTAAAAAAGAGTTACCCTACTTGATGGAAACAGAGTCCACCAGTCTTCAACAGGCACGTGATGATTTGCATAAAGCGTTTAAAAACAGTTTTAAAAGCAAAAGGCATAATCCTCCAAGACAAACTATCCGAAAAGACAAAAGACCAGTAGAAAAAAACACATTAACTTTAAGAAAACACGGAAAAGTAACCTTCAGCACAAGCGTAGAATACTTGGATTTATTAAACAGTCCAGACACCAAATTCAACAACATTACTGTATATTATGATGGATTGAATCACTATGCATCATTCAACATTGAAATTGATGCACCAGAACAATTACCATTAACCGGAGAGCACATTGGATGTGATATCAATTCCAACAAAAACGGATGGCTAGTCACAAGCGAAGGACAAAAAGA
>ONQL01000037.1 GCA_900319985.1 uncultured Methanobrevibacter sp.
ACATAGTGAGCAAAATTTGTTTTTTCAAAATAATTTACCTCCATAACAATTAAATTAAATACCCATGAGATTAAAATCTCACTTCAACAATATTTATATATAAATATCTTATATAAACCTTTGTTATTTCTAAATCCCATTAAATGAGTTTAAATTTAAAAAATAAGATTAAAAACAAATCATAATTAACAAATAAACAATAATTTAATCAAAATAACATATAAAAAAACTAAATCATATGAAATAAAAATTAAAGTTACTTAAATATATTAAAATCAAAACACCAATACAAATACTTATAATATAAAATAACATATGATTTAAAGTTAAATAAGTAAAAAACATTAATTTTTATTCATTTAAATAAAAAAACAAATAAAATAAAACATTGAATTAAAAAAACAAGCAAAAATTATAAAAAAAAGAAAAAAAATGAAAAATAAAGAAATTTTTCAGATTTTACATCATAGGAGGCATTCCACCCATACCACCCATACCACCTGCAGGAGGCATTGGAGGCATACCACTTGCATCATTTCCACTTTCATCAGGACCAGTGGAATTTAATGCATTTCTAGCTGCAATCATATCATCAATACGTAAAATCATTTCTGATGCTTCACCAGCAGATTGAAGTGCTTGAATCTTTACCCTTAACGGTTCAATTACACCAGCATCTTTCATATCCACTACTTCACCAGTAAATACATTTATACCTACAAATGGAGAATCTTCATGAGCAGCTTTTAAATCAGCTATGAGATTAATGGTATCTAAACCTGCATTTTCAATTAAAGTACTAGGAATAATTTCTAAAGCTTCAGCATATTTTAAAATAGCTAATTGTTCTCTTCCACTTACAGATTCACCATATTCTCTTAATGCTTTAACTAAATCAATTTCACAAGCTCCTCCACCAATGAGAACAGTGCCCTCTTCAATAGTAGCTGCAACAACACCTAATGCATCATCTAATGCCCTAGCAATTTGTTCAGTCACATAACGGGTACTTCCTCTTAATACAATGGATGAAGCTTTCGGATTTTCACATTCTTCAATAAATGTTAACTCATGATCAAAGAGTTTGTTAAGATATACATGTCCAGCAGAACCTAATTTATCTTCAGATAAATCTTCAATATCAGTTACTAATTTAGCACCAGTAGCTTTTGAGATTCTTTCAATATCTGATTTTTTAACTCTTTTATAAGCCATGACTCCAGCTTTTTTCAAGTAATGTTCTGCAAGGTCGTCAATACCTTTTTGACAGAATAAAACATTTGCACCTGAATCGATTATTTTATTTACTAAATCTCTAATCATTTGTTCTTCATTAGCTAAAAATGCTTCAAATTGGTCAGGACTAGTGATATCCAGTTTGGTATCAGTATTCATATCTTTTAATTCAATAGGATATTTCATGACTGCAATTTTTGCATCTTTAACTTCACTAGGCATGTTTTTAGATACAGGAGCTTTATCAATTACAATACCTTCTGCCAAGAATGAATCTTCTACAGAATCTCCAGAAACTCTTTGAATATTAATATTATCAATATCAGATTTTCCATCTTCTTCAATTCTTAAAGCTGCATCAACAACTAACTCAGCTAAATGGTCTTTTGCATAATCTGATCCTTTACCACTCATTGCTGTAACTGCTACTTTTTTAAGAGTTTCTTTATCATCTGCATCAATTGCAATATCATTCAATATTTCAATTGCCTTTGCAGTAGCATTTCTAAATCCTTTAACTACAACAGAAGTTGCAATTCCATCATCTAATAATTCTTCAGCCTTACTTAATAATTCACCTGCAATAACTACAACAGAAGTGGTTCCATCTCCAACAATTTCTTCTTGTTTTTTAGCTGTTTCAACAAGCATTCTAGCTGCAGGTTGATTAATTTCCATTTCTCTCATGATAGTTGCACCATCATTAGTGACAGTGACATCACCTAATGAATTAACTAACATTTTGTCCATACCTTTAGGACCTAAAGTAGTTCTTACAATACCCGCTAAAACTTTAGCTGCGGTGATATTCATTCTTAAAGCATCTTTTTTTGAATATCTTTCGGTTCCTTCAGGAAGGATAAAAACTGGTTGATTTGCCATTTAATAATCACCTTTAAAATTTTTAAATAAAATAATATAAAACTAAGTTTTTATACATATATAATATGAGTTTGAGGTAATATAAAAATATTACCCATTAAAATAACTTTAGGTGTGTTAATGTATCGAAAAATAATTGAAGAAATTAAATCCAATTTAGGGGAGAACAAAGATTTGAATAAACAATACTTATCTTCTCAAATGGAAGTTTATAAAGACCACCAATATAACAAAGAAATCTTAAAAGAGATTTCACGCATGATGTGGGATTGTCTAAGCAACTTTGAAAAAGATGAATACACCCAAATCATTGAAAATGAAACTCCAATTATGGATCTTTTAAATGAAATATCCTATGATATTGAAAGTGGCAAATATGAACTTGCATTGGAAAAGCTTGATGAATTCATAATTAACTATAAACCTATTTTTGAAGATGACAAATTAAATGAATACCATTTCTTTACAAACACTTTAGAAGAAATCATATTCAGAAGATATATTGGCGCTGAAAAAGAAATTAGATACATACCTAGCAATCAACCTGTTCTGGATTTATATTATATTTATGGATTCCTACTTCTTGAAGACAAACAGTTTGAAAAATCCGAAAAATATCTTAAAAAAGCAATTAAAATTAATCCGGTATCCTCAAGAGTAATACTCGAACTGACCGAAATTTATAAGGTACATACATATGACTATAATAAATATTATATGTTTGTTTCAGATGCATTAAAATATGCATATTACCCTCAAGATATTGCCAGATCATACAGACAACTGGGCCATTATTACATGGAAGAAAATCAAATGGAAATAGCACTGGCTTTATTCAGTTATAGTATGGAATATGAATTAAGTCCACAGGCATACAGTGAAATTCACTACATCCAAACCAAAACCAATAATTTATCACTCAGTCTTGAGGAATGCACCAGTATAATTAAAAGCAAAAATATTCAGGTCGGAACAAACCCATTTATTTTAGATACACTTAATGAATTAGCAAGAGAATATGAGGAAAACAAGTTATATAATCAATCATTATATTATTATAATATACTTTACAACTTGACAAAAGATGAAAAAATCAATGAAAGAATCAAAAATTTAACAAATAAAATAAACTATTAAATAATATTATGTATATAATTATATTATAGGTGATTTTATGTGTTCAACTGGTGGGCCAATGGCCGATATTGATTTGAAAAAATTAAAAACAAAAAAGTACAAATGCAAAGACTGTGGAAATTCCTTTAAAGGTCTTGGAAAAAAGGTAGTTTGTCCTTCTTGTCAAAGTGACAACGTTGAAATTGCAGAGTAAATCTATTTACTCTCTTTTTTTATTTTTAAGGGATTATTATGAATATTGATTTTAAAAATGAAGAAATACTATTTCTTGAAGGTGAAACCGGAACTGTAGGACTCATCAAAGTAGCCTATGAAAATAAGATGTTATTTATTGCAACACAGGACAATGAAGAAATAGTTCAATTTTTAGAATCAGATGATATCATTGCTGTTTCCAACTTCAAAAAGGATAAACGTGCAATCAGGTCACAAGCCTACTTAAGTCGTGAAGAATCTTCCCCAATCGTAATTTTAAATAAAGACCACCCTTCCACCAAAAGACTTGAAACTGTTTTATCCATTGGTGAGAAGGTAAATTTAAACTGTAATATTACTCCCGGAACCCATCCTGAACAAGATGTTCTATGTTCCTGTGACAGTTTATCCGGACTTGAAATATCAAAAACACCCACCGGAGTTAAATTAAATAAAAACTTCGACAAATTTACTATTGAAAAATTTTAGGTTAAAAAATGATTTTTATTGATTCATTTTATATGTTTTTAGGACAATTAGTAATTATTCTAGCGATTATTTTAATAATATTGTTTATAATTGTTTTAATATTAGGATTACTTATAATTAAAAAAGATAAAATCATATTTCCAAGATTTATATTGTATGTTGTAGATTTATTATATTCCCCATTCAAAAAAATAGCCCGCTTCTTAAAATTGGATGAAAATTTGATAGATGATATTTCAATAAAAGTTAGAGATGAACTCAATAAAGAAAAATTTAGACATGTACCTGCCGAAAAAACATTGATTTTTTTACCACACTGTTTAAGACATAAAGATTGTCCTGCAACTTTACAAAAGGAAGGTTTGAACTGTACCGAATGCGGACTATGTTCAATAGGAGCTATCAAAAAAAGGTCTGAACCTTTAGGTTATAAATTATACATTGTTCCAGGTTCAAGTTTTGTTAAAAAAATAGTAATGGAAAATAAATTTAAAGCTGTCATTGGTGTTGCATGCCATGAAGACCTAAGCCAAATGATGATGATGCTCTCTGACTTTTGTCCTCAAGGAGTTTTGCTTGAAAAAACAGGATGCTTTGAAACAAAAGTAAACGTTAAAAAAGTATTTGAAATAATTGATTCCAAATACTAAAAATCATAATATTTTATAAAATCATCAGATTCAGGAGTTTGACCAAATTCATTGACAAACTCATGTAAATCCTTGATGAATTCTTCTTTTCTTTTATTGAAATCTTCTATTTGAGAATAATCTTTTTTGATGGACAATGTCATTACTATATCCTCAGTTTCTAATGTGATTTCAGGATATAATTCATCTAAAAAATCATCCATTTTATCCTCTTCCAAGTTCTTGATGTGCTCTTGCCAAATGACCAGCTGCTAATGCACCAATAAGAGATAATTCTCCTGCTAAAACAGTACATGCAACAATTTCAGCAAATTCACGAGCCTTACCTGAACCAGCCACTCCTAAAATTTCCAGCCCTTCATGAGCTACTTCCAAACTGGTTCCACCGCCAACGGTAGCCACTGGCAAATCTGGTAAGTTGACTGAGAAATATAAATCACCATTTCTATTTTCAGCAGTAGTGATACCTAAAGAGCCTTCAACTACATGGGCTGCATCCTGACCAGTAGCCAAAAATATGGCTGCAACCATATTAGCGTAATGGGCATTATAAGCCATGCTGCCTGATGCTGCAGAACCTATTAAATTTTTAGCGATATTCACTTCAACAATCGCTTCTGCAGTGGTTTTGAGCTTTTTGGCAACTATGTCTTTAGGAATCAATATATCTGCAACAACGCTTTTACCCCTACCTTCAACAATATTGATGGCAGCAGGTTTTTTATCAACACAAACATTACCGCTTAAGGCCAAGTGAGTTGCTGTAGTTTCACTTGCAAGTTTATCCAAAATCTTTTCACTGGCTATGGTAACCATGTTCATACCCATACTATCGCCAGTTGAATAAACAAAGCGAGGATAAACATAATTTCCAACAATTAAGATAGGATCTATTTTAATTAATTTACCGTGAGATGTTGTACTTTCTGCAAGTTCCTTTAACTCAGAGAAATTATCAATAAACCATTGCCTAATCTTTAAAGCATCACCAGCATCATCACATTTAATTGCAGGTGCTCTTGTCATAATATCTGATATAACCCTTGCATTTGCACCACCGGAAGAGGTAATTGTTGAAGCACCCCTATTAATTGATGCCACAAGTGCTCCCTCGGATGTTGCCAAAGGAACAAATACTTCACGCTGACAGTACTGGCCATTGACTTTTAAAGGACCTGCAATTCCCATAGGAAGTTGTAAAACACCAATGGAATTTTCAATATTACGAGCAGATGCCCTTTTCATATCCAAAGTATAATTTGAGATATTGGATAACTCAATATCATATTTCTGCTCTAAAAACTCTCTTCTGATATCTGTTGCTTCTTTAGCGGAAACTTCTTTATCAACCTGATAAAGTTTCATTTCTCCTTTTAATAATTTATCAATAATTTCTTGATTTGACATTACATAACCTTTTTAAGTAAATCTACAATTTCAGATGGTTTTTTAGCTACTTCAACACCAGCATCGTTTAAAGCTTTTGTTTTACTTGCGACAGTACCAGAATTTCCTTGGATGATAGCTCCTGCATGTCCCATTCTTTTACCTGGAGGTGCAGTTCTTCCAGCAATGTATGATACTACAGGTTTGGTCATTTCTTCTTGAATAAATTTACCTGCTCTTTCTTCTGCAGTTCCACCTATTTCACCAATCAATACAACCGCATCAGTATCATCATCTTTGTCGAATCTTTTCAATATATCGACATAATTATCTCCAGTTACAGGGTCACCACCAATACCCACAGCAGTACTTTGACCGATTCCAGCATTGGTAAGTTCACTTGCAATTTCATAAGTTAAAGTACCACTTCTTGAAATAACACCAACATTTCCTTCAGCAAAAATGTGTGTAGGCATGATGCCTAATTTACCTACTCCAGGAGAAATAATTCCAGGAGTATTAGGTCCTATGACAGTTGTTCCCATTTGTTTTGCATATGCCATAATTTTCATACTGTCATGAACAGGAATATGTTCTGAAATTATAATAACCAAATCTAAATGCCTAATAGCTTCAAAAGCTGCATCCTTAGCGAATCTTGCAGGAACAAAAATAATGGAAGAATTAATGTCTACCTCTTCAACAGCCTCTTCCATTGAATTAAAAATCGGAACTTGATCTAAAAATTTTTGACCGCCTTTTCCAGGTGTAAGACCTGCAACAATATTAGTATTGTATTTTAACATTTGTTCTGTATGGAATGAACCTTGTTTACCAGTAATTCCTTGAACTAAACATTTTGTATCTTCATTTAATAAAATCATATATAAAACTCCTATCTTAATATTCTAGTTTTATTCTCAAATGGAATAGACAAATCAATCACATTTCCATTCATAAAAGCTGTAGCTGAAAAAATCACACTACCAGGCAACACATTACATGTTGTCCCTCTTTTGACCAAATAAGTATTTTTATTTCCAAGTGCAGCACCAATCATTGCTCCGGCAATAACACCAACAGATTCAATATTTTCAACTGTTGCTACAACAACAGGGTCATCGGTTTCAGGTGAGACATAACCCACTCCAGGAATTTTTCTAGTTTTAACTTCGATATAATCTGACACATCGGTGCAATTTTTCATTCCCCTTGCAGCTTCAATTGCAGAGTTTGCAACATCTGCAACAAAAGGTTCTCCGCCATACGTATCGAAACCTAAAACAATAGCGTCGGGATATCTGTCTGGTCTGAATTTAGCTTCGGCATATGAAATTCCTTCTCCTGCACTATCAGGATTGTCAGAAATTCCAGATAAATCTCCAAAGTTTTCTGCACTCATTTTTAAAATATCAACAATACCTTCGTTAATAGGTTCAAGCAAATCATCTTCTACAAAAGCGCTAATAACAACATCATCACCAGTGACATTTGTTAATGCAACATCACTTGCCCCTAATTCTTTAACTCTATAAAGGTTATTTTCAATAGTTTCTACTAGCTTAGTACTGCAAGATACATCATTTTTTGAAATATCTGCACCTATAGCTGTAATTTTCAAATTAACACCTTTCATAATTGATTGAATAAATAAATAAAATATTATTATATTTTATTGGTATATATTTTATTTTTTAATTTATATAAATATTAATATTATTTTAAACAAGATTTAATAAGAACAATTTATAATATTATATATTAATGTATTCTCAAACTAAAATCGCAATTCCAATTTTTCAAAATGATTGTGAAAATGTAATTAAAGTAGCCAAAGATTGTATTGAAAAAGGAGCAGACGTATTGGAATTTAGAATAGATGCTCTTAAAAACCCAAATATCGATGAAATTAAAAATACAATCAAAGAAATTAATTTTCCAATGATAGTTACTAACAGAATTAGCACAGAAGGAGGATCTTTTAAAGGTTCAGAAGAAGAAAGATTCGATATATTATACCAATGTGCTGATTTGGTCGAGTATGTGGACATTGAACTTCAAAGCAATGATGAATATATTGAAAAACTTCAGAAATCCAAAGCAAAAACTATTGTTTCATACCATGACTTTGAAAAAACTCCCGATTTGAATGAAATAATGTACATTGTGGAAAAGGAACATAATCTTGGAGACATTGCAAAAGTCGCATTTATGCCGAAAGATCTGGAAGATACATTAACCATACTTGCCGTTCTTTCACATTGTGAAGATACCATAGCAATTTCAATGGGAGATTTGGGAAGCTATACAAGAGTTATGGCATCCAAATTCAATTCCCCAATTACATTTGCAGCAGGAACTGATGTTACCGCACCCGGTCAAATCGATATCGAAACAATGAAGGCATTGCTCAACATGGATTTGAACATAATGGACTAGTGATTCAAATGGCTAAAAAAATTATTTTGGCTATTATAATCATTATTTTTCTTTCTATTTTTGTAATGACATATACCTCAAAAGATTACATTGACGTCTACATTGATGGCGAAAATGTTACTGTCGCAACACATACATTAAGCAATATCAATTCACAAAATCTAAACAAAGAAATATGCGACTATACCATAAATGCAATGAATGATTCCTCATCAAATATAACGACTTTAAAAAATGGAATCCACCATATCTGCTTAAGCTATGGATTAAAAAATCCTGAAATTAACATTGATTCAAGCATTGGTAAAAATCAAATTCCCGTTATGGTACATGTTAGCGGAACATCTATGCTTCCGACTTTACAGGATGGTGAAATCCTATTCATAAATAAAACAAAAAATATCCATGTTGGAGATATTGTTGTGGCCAATTCTGAAGAATATGGCGGAATAATAAAAAGAGTGGGAGAAATTAAAGGTGATGAAGTTTATTTAGAAAGCGATAACAAAAATATCAGTTATGAATACATAAACGGAAAATTATATGAAATTAAAGGCGTAACCACATGGACAAATATCGCCAATATCAATGGAGTAGTAATGAACTACTAAAAAAAAAGAAGAATAGAAAATAATGCAAAATTACATTATCTTCAAAAATGCAACATCCATTTGAAGGCCAGCTATACCGCACGGTCCCCTTCTTCACCGGTTCTTATTCTAATCACATTGTCCATCGGATAAATGAATATTTTCCCATCACCAATGTTACCGGTATATGCACTTTCTTTAATGGCATCAACAATAAGATCAACACCTTCATCTTTTACGACAATTTCTATACGTGTTTTTGGAATCAAATCAATACAATAACTTGACCCCCTATAAGATTCTTTAATGCCTCTCTGACTTCCTCTTCCTTTTACCTCAGATACGTTCATCCCTTCACATCCTACTTCCAGAAGGGCATTTTTTACATCCTGATATTTTTCTTGCCTAATAATTGCAACAATACTTTTCATAATTACACCTAGTTAAAATTATATGCAGATTCTTCATGAAGATTTGTATCAAGTCCGCCAATCTCTTCATATTCCTCTACTCTTATACCTTTCATAGCTTTATCTAGAACTTTTGCAAGTATAAAGCTTATTGTAAATGAGTAAGCTAAAGTTGCAACAACACTGATAAGTTGTATTAAAACTTGTTCTGGATTTCCTGCAATTAATCCACTGACTTCACCTATGGAAGGCACTGCAAAAATTCCTGTTGCTATTGCCCCCCATACACCGGACATTCCATGTATTCCCCATACATCTAATGCATCGTCGTAACCTAGTTTTGATTTTAAACGATAAATTGCAAAATATGATACGAACGGAGCTATTGCACCAATACAAATCGCACCAAAAACATCTACAAAACCTGCTGCGGGAGTAATAGCAACAAGTCCTGCAACAGCACCAGATATTGCACCCAATACTGTTGGTTTTCCAACAACATAAGTGTCCAAACATGTCCAAACAATTAAACCTAAAGCCGCTGCAACATTTGAAACGATAATTGCGTTTGCTGCAAGACCATCAGCTGCTAAACCAGATCCTCCGTTGAATCCCATCCATCCAAACCAAAGCAATGCAGCGCCTAAAACTGCATAACCTAAGTTATGTGGTATCAATGAAGTATCTTTTCTTTTTCCAAGAACCAATGCAACAGCCAATGCAGCTGCTCCTGAGTTCATATGAACTACAGCACCTCCTGCAAAATCAAGTGCTCCCATCTGCATTAGCCATCCTCCTCCCCATACCCAATGGGCAACAGGAATATAGACTAAACAAACCCATATTACAACAAACAGAATCCATGCTTTTATTTTCATTCTTCCAACAAGTGCTCCAGAAATTAATGCAACTGTTAAACCTGCAAAAGCACATTGAAACAAGACAAATAATAATGTTGGAATTGTTCCATTCAAATCATCTAATCCAATTCCCTGTAAGAAGAAATTTGTTGGTGATCCTATAATTCCCATTATATCGCTACCAAATGCAAATTGGTAACCAAATATCACCCAAATTACACTTACAATTGAAAATGCGATAAAAGTTAAAAAAATTGTATTTAAAACATTCTTACGTTTACTTAATCCTCCATAAAAAAATGCAACAGCCGGAATACTCATAAGCAATACTAAAAGACTGCAAACAAGAACCCATGCTGTGTCACCTGCACTAAAAACGACCATTATATCTTACTCTATATTATTAAATTAATTGAAAAGTTACTTCCACTTGGCCGGAAGTAATATGTCGGAAGTATATTTCCGACAAATAACTATTAATCAACATAGTATATAAACCTAATGGAAAATCATGAAAAACACGGAAAAAATTCTTCCGACCGCAAGGAAATTAGAAATTATTGAAATAATTAATCAACTCTTTAAAATATAAAATAAAGGATTTTTAATAAGTATTAAATATAACATAGAAATAAAAATAATAATAGTATAAATTAGCAAATTTATAACTGATAAATTGAATAAACAAAAAAAGTGTTATTATGAAAGAGTCAAAGAAAGCAAATTTAATAGTATTTTTTATAATAGCAATTATTGCATTTTGCATCAGCTGTGCATTTATAAATTTAACAGTTAAGGAAAAGACTGACCAATATAAATTAATTTCAATCGAAAATAATTCATTTAAGCCAGTTTTAATTAAAGAAGTGCCAACAATTATCAAAACAAAAAACGTTACAAACACTACAAACAGCACATATAATACTACAAACACACACAGCAATCATACAAATTATCACGAGAGCAATTATAATTATTCCAATTATTACAAAAGGAATTACCGGGAGTATTGATAAAATGGGTGGAAAAAAGAAATTTATCAGAGATAGTGTATACGGAGACATCAGCATAACCAAATTTGAAGAAGAAATCATGGATATGCCACAGTTTCAAAGGTTAAGAAGAATAAAGCAATTAGGTTTAATTAGCTTAATATATCCTGGAGCCAACCATACCCGATTTGAGCATTCTGTTGGAACCATGAATTTAGGGTCAAAATTAGCTACAGAATTAGATTTGTCCGATGATGAAATTGAATTAATAAGAGTTTCATCCCTGTTACATGATATTGGACATGGTCCTTTTTCTCACGTATCCGAAGGTGTTTTATCAGTACCCCATGAAGAATTGACCAAATATGTCGTTACAAAAACATCAATGAGAGATTTGCTCGAAGAAAAATTTGATGTGAACGAAATCGTGGACATTGTAAATGGAAATGGGCATCTCGGACCTATAGTGTCTGGAGAGCTTGATGTTGACAGAATGGACTATCTTTTAAGAGATTCACACAATACAGGTGTGGCTTATGGGGTTATCGATTATGAAAGGATAATTTCCAACTTAAAATTAGAGGATGGTTTGATACTGAATATTAAAGGAGTTCAAGCCGCAGAAGGGGCTTTGGTATCAAGATATTTCATGTATCCTAGCGTTTATCAGCATCATACCACCCGTATCGTCAATTCAATGTTCCGAAGAAGCCTTAAAAAAGTAATTGACGATGGAATAATCAATGAAAATGATATTTACAAATATGACGATAATGATATCGTTTCAATATTCAGAAACTGCGAAAACAAATTTGCAAATGAAATAATGTCTAGATTAGATAATAGAAAACTATTAAAAAGAGTCAAAACAATTAGATTGGACAACTTTAAAGTTCCAGAGAAAATGTACAAAATCAATAGTGATGAATTGAGAAAGGCAGAAAGCGAAATTGCTGAAGACTATGACATTGAAAAGGACTATGTTTTCATCAATATTGCCGAATATCCTCGCTTTGATGAAATGAAAACCCAAGTAGATTTAGACGGCAAATTATATCCCTTAACAGAAATTTCCAACATCATATCAGCACTGAGCAAAGCTAGATTCAACATACCAGATATCAGCATTTATGTTCCAGAAGAGGAAAAGCCAAAATTTGAAAAATTCAAACTGGAACAGTATCTGAATCTGCCTGAAATCGATAAGGAAAAATTCCATGGAATTCATTATGACCAAATTAAACTATTTTAGGAGATAAAATGATTGTTATTGCAATAACCGGAGCAAGTGGAGTAATATATGGAATAAGATTACTTGAAGTATTAAAAGAGTTAAATATTGAAAATAGTTTAGTTATAAGTGATGCTGCAAAAACAGTCATCGAATCAGAAACTGAATACAAAATAGATGAAATCATTGACATCGCCGATGAGTACTATGATTTCAATGATTTAACTTCATCAATCAATAGCGGATCATTTAAAGCGGATGCATTGGCCATCGTACCCTGCTCAATGAAAACATTGTCTTCAATAGCCAATGGATATGGAGACAATACCATTACAAGAGTAGCAGACGTAAGTCTAAAAGAGAGAAGGCCTACAGTAATTGTTCCTCGTGAAACTCCGCTTAGAAGTATTCATTTACAAAATATGCTAACATTATCACAAGAAGGAGCTATAATTTTACCGGCAATGCCTGGATTTTACTCAGCACATGATACAGTTGACGACCAGATAAACTTTATTGTTGGAAAAATATTAGATTCCTTAAAAATTGAAAATAATTTATTTAAAAGGTGGGAGTGAATGTTAGAAGATATGGATTTCATTAAATCCTGTGATGTTCCAGGACCGACAAAAGAAGCTATACGCGCCATAATATTATACAAATCAGAAGTTTCATCCAAAGACAAAGTTGTTGACTGCGGATGCGGAACCGGCGGAATTACTTGCGAATTTTCTCAAAGAGCAAATGAAGTCATTTCAATAGATACAAACCCAGAAGCTATTGAAATAACTGAAAAAAATCTTAAGAAATTTGGACTTGGAGATAATGTCACACTAATAAATGATAATGGAGCAAACGCTCTAAAAGATATTGACAATATTGATATTGCTATTGTAGGAGGTAGTGGTAGAGAACTTGAAAATATCTTGGATATCATTGATGCAAAATTAAACTCAAAAGGCAGAATTATCATAACAGCCATTTTGGTTGATACAAAAATTGAAGCTATAAACAAGCTTAAAAAACTTAATTATAACCCCAAAATCATGGAAGTTAACATTTCTAATGGAAGAGTGCTTGATAGAGGGGTCATGATGATAAGCGAAAATCCAATAGCTATAATTACTGCCAAAAAAAGATAAACTGGAGATTAAATATGGATTCACACAAAAGATGGAAAATTAAATTTTCATTATTGATGGTTGTATTGATTATCATAATATATGGATCAAATTACCTTGTATTGGGAGATGCTGAACATATTATATCTTATATCTGGACCCATTTAGGATTCATTCCTGTGGATATTTTAGTTGTAGCATTCTTACTTGATGAAATTATTGAAAGAAAAGAAAAAGAAGCAATGCTTGAAAAATTAGACATGTTAATGAGCACATTCTTTTCTGAAGTTGGAAATGAAATGATTAACCAGCTCAGTCATGCAAACAAATACAAAGCAAGTACAGAAAATTTAAAATCTATTAAAAATTGGGATGAAAAAGACTATGACTTGAAATTAGAGGAACTTAAAAATACCAGTATCGATTTTCAAGCGGACATTTCCCCGGAAAATAGAGAAGAGTTTTTGGAAAACTTAAGGAATTTACTTGTTGACAAAAGAGAATTCATCATTAACCTGATAAACAATCCTAATTTACTTGAAAAAGAAGAATTTACAGGATTGATTAATGCGATTCTTCACCTTGATGAAGAATTGGAACACAGAAAAGATTTAAGCTTGGTTACAGATGCTGATTTTGCACATTTGAATGGAGATATGCAAAGAGTATATAACAAATTAGTACATGAATGGGTTTATTATTTAAGATATCTCAATAAACATTACCCATATATGATTGCATTAATCATACGTACTAACCCATTCGATGAAGACGCTGACGTATACGTAAAATAAATAATTAGGAGGATTTAATATGAGTAATGAAATTAAAAAAAGTGAAAATATTAAATCTTGCATTATTTTATGTGGAGGGCAAAGCACAAGAATGGGTCAAGACAAGGGATCAATGATTATTCAAAATAAACCTATGATTAATCATATCCTTTCTACTCTAAATAATGAAATAAATGAAGCGATAATTGTTTTAAACAATCAAGAAAGAATTGACAAATATGCAGAAATCATAAATATCGATGAATACAGTTATCACATAAAATTTGTTGAAGATTTAATAAAAAATAAAGGACCCCTTCCAGGAATAATGACAGGACTTAAAAACATCACCAGCCAATACTCATTAGTTCTTCCATGTGACAGCCCTTACGTTAGTAAAAATTATATTAATGCTATTTTTAATGAAATAAACAAAAAATATCAAGCTATTGTTCCATACCATGACAGCGAAAATAAACTTAAAACTTCAGAACCACTACATTCCATTTATAATAAAAATGTTATTTCTGAAATTGAATATTTAATTAAAAAGGATTCCCTTCACATTAAAGGACTTATAGAAAAAATAGAAACAAAATTTGTTTTGATTGATAATAAAAAAATATTAAAAAAAGAATTTAGAAATCTTAATCGTCCGTCAGACATTTAAAGATATTCTATTAATTCTTTTGTTTTTGAAACTGCTACATTAACAGCTTTAAGAAGTTCATCTTTATTTAATGGTTGAGAACCGCCTTTTTGCATAGAACAAATTCTACCATCTTTAGTAACACCAACATTTAAACGAGCACTAGCTACTCGTTCTTCATCCAATGTTGGATCTAAAACCATTTTATCACCAATTTTAACAAAAGTACATAAAGCTAACTCATTATTAATTGGCAAATCAAAGGTTTCATCTTCACTGAGAACTACTTCTTCATCCACAATGGATGCTGCAGGCAATTTAGTAGATTTAAGAGCTGCCATAACAGCCAATTCACATGCATCGAAAAGGTTGCCGCAGTTATCGATAATATGTAAATCAATGAATAACATCCAAACATGTTTTCCTTCTTCAATGCATAGCTTATCCAATTCAACCAATTCACTTTCACGAATGCCTCTATCTACAACACGTGCAAGTTCAATTGAATCATCGCTAGGTGGTCCTGGTTCAAAATTAGGATCAGCCATAGGCAACATTTCACAATTAGTCATTAAAACTCCAAGGTCAGGAGTATCTGGAAATGGGCTTCCAATTTGTGGTTTAATACCTACAATAACTTGAGTTCCACCAATTTTAACACGAGCAGAACCTTCAGCTTTAGATATTACATTAGTTTCAATAGAAATATCCCTATATTCATTTAATTCCCTGCCATCTTCTCTTTTATCATTTCCGACAAGGTTGGTAATACTTTGTCTTGTAATTTCTGGTACTATATCCATATTATCCACCCACTATTCTGTAGAATATTTTTTCATTAAAGCTTCTTTTTGAAGCTTACTTACTTCAAGACATCCTTCCATAGCTAAATCAATTGCTTTTGCAAATTCTTCTTCAGTTAAATTACCATCACTTTGTAATAAAGTAATTTCACCAGTTCTTGGCATTATAGCTATTGGAACATCAGCTTGACCTTCTTTATCTTCTTTTTCAGATAAATCAAGTACAATTTCATCATTAACTTTACCTGCAGCACAACCCACAACAATATCTTTCATAGGTATTCCTGCATCAACTAAAGCAACGGAAGCTGCAGTAATTCCTGCACAACGGGTTCCCCCTTCAGCTTCAATTACTTCTATATAAATATCAATCATTGAACGAGGATAATT
>ONQL01000067.1 GCA_900319985.1 uncultured Methanobrevibacter sp.
AAAAAGTATGTATTCACTGTTTTTCATTTTCATAAAACTTTGTGTGCAATGCGGCGTAATATATGTATTGAATATGCAGGGCATCAGCCACTGCGTCCTTATTGGAGTAACTGTTTCCGAGGTGCTGTCTGCGATTATATTTTATGCATTCTTAAGATATTTATTCAGGAATTTTGATGAAAAATACAAAAATAAGGATGTCGTTAAAACGTTCAATTCTGATAATGAAACCGAATCCTTAAAAGAGCATGCAAAAATCAAAGATGATGGAGCGAAAAATAAGACTTTAAGAAAAATACTATTAATTGTGACAGTAATAGTCATGATAATTTGTGTAATATCAATTATACTTTCACTTATTTCGATTAATGATCCGTCCATAGTCATAAGTGGAATAATTGGTTTAATTCTCTTTATACTCAGCATCTTTCTAATAACAAAATTAGATAAACCTATAATTTCTTTAATTGGAGTTATTGTCTCTGCAGTCATACTTTTCACATTCATGCACAGTTATGGCAACAGATTCATTCAGTGGTTTATCATTGCCGGGGCTTTAATGGCGTTTATTTTCATAATTCTAAAACGCTGATTTGACACAAAGTCACAACATTTACTGAAAAACAATAAATAAAATCATTATAAACATGAATTAAATCTTTTTAAATGTATCATATCTTCAGCAAATCTAAAATAATTCCTTAAAAATAGAGTATAATGGATTTTGCCCGTATACTATACAAAATATACTCATAATATTAGACTCCAAATTATATAAATGTAAAAAATAAGCTATAAACCATCACCATGGAGGATTATTATCGTAGACCACTTCCCTATTTTTATTTTCAAAATTACAATTTTTTAAATTGGAATCAAATTCAACTGTTGAAAGTATTGCACTACCTAAATAAGCATAATTACCGGAAAATGTTGAATCAATAATATTTAAATCGCCATCATTAAATATGGCTCCACCACTTTTTCCTACACCATTCTTTGAAAACATACAGTTAATTACAGTTAATTTTTTACAATTAAAAATGGCTCCCCCATTCTTGTTGGCCTGATTATTGCATAATTTTGAATTGCATATAATTAACTCACCCCCATTCATTATTGCGCCACCTTCAACAGATGAATCCCCATTTTTTAATGTGATATTTTTAATTTTAATATTTTCACCATTAATCAAAAATATAGGTGTTTTTCCACGTGCATCAACAGTGTGGCCACCCCCATCAATGACCAAATTATTCCTATAGATTTTTATTCCACTATAATATTTTGAATCCTCATCTGCCAAACAGTTTAAAGCAATATCATATTCCAATTTAATTACATCTTCTTTAGAATTATTTATCAAATCCTCCAGAAAAGTGAAATCTTCAACTGACGATTCAATGATTTCTCCCTGATTAACAATCATATCTCTTGAACCAGAAGTTTGAACACAACCCTCGTTAAATAATGATTTCTGTTGATCTGATGAATAATCCCCTCCAATATGTATTTCCTCATAATTGCATACATCATAATCATAATCAGAATTTTCAGTTTCATTATTTTCAAAATGAACATTTCGTAATACAAGGTTGCCCCAGTTATCTAACGCACCCGTATCCTGCGTGATGTTGTTTTTTATTGTGGAATCAGAAACATGCATATCTTCAGTATTACTTATTGCACCACCCTTGTTTGCAGAGTTATCAGAAAAGAAGGATTTAATTATGCGAAGAGTATGAAATTCATTTCTTATTGCTCCACCTGAATAAACTGCAGCATTACCCTCAAATGCGCAGTCTTCAATATTGAGTTCACCAGAACTATTTTTTATTGCACCCCCATCATCATTAAACCCATTTTTGAATGTGATATTTTTTAATGTAACATTTCCAGAACATGAAAATATCCTTGTTTTTCCCTTAGCATCAATAGTGTGAGCGTTACCTTCAATAACAATATCAATCACAGGATTACCAATTAAAATTCCTTCAAGATACTGAGATACCTCTTCATCACTTAAAACAATATCAGAGTCTAAAACTATAGGCAAATGCCTCCCTTTTTGGATTAAATCATCAAGATATTTAAAATTATTTGACATGTCAAACACCAATTGTAACTATATAATACTATTATTAAATATACATTTAAAGGAATTGATTTACATTAACAGCAAATGAATTGCCAAACTCCCACTAAAATTAACATAATCTAAATACATTAATAATTTGCCTCCAAAACCCATATCCGACACCAAATTAATGGATGTAAAGATTAATAGTTGCAATGATTAGTGATTTGAATACAAATAATTTATATTGGAGTTTTACTTTTATTTTATTATTTTTTCACTTAATGCTTTTACTAGTAAAATACTTATTAACATCTTTAAATAATTAAATATTTATTTTAAATAACACTTTTTTAAATCCAAAGCACATATATTAAATATACTATTTCACAAAAATATTAACAACATTTAATAAATTCACACCTCCAAATATTAATCTTATTTTTTCAATGTATTAAGAAATGTTGATGCTTAGTATTATACCAACAATACTATACAAAATATAAGCACCCTCCTAAAAACAGCCAAAACAGCCTTAAAAAATAATTAATTAAAAAACTGTTTTTATGAAAATAAGAAAGAATAATAATTTATTAACCTATTTAATAACCAATACCAAGTTATCATGTGCTGAAATAAATATTAAAGTTTAATAGATCTTATAAAGACCATAAATCATTTAAAAATCTTGTTGCCCGTATACTATACAAAATATTTAGTACTTTTAGCTCTCAAATTATACTATACAACTAAGAAGTATATATATTTTTATTACTTTTATTTTACCTCTTATTTCATTCCTAGAAACTTAAGATTTTTTTGATTTTTTGTTATAGTTTTTCTCATTTTCAATTGATACGAGGGCGGTGATTCTGAAGTCCCGGCCATATTCTCCCCTAATGATTTGCATGAAAAAGTCATCATCATGAATCTTTTTTGAAATGGCTTCACGAATCCACTATTCAGATTCCTTAAAAACAAGTCCTTCAGGACATTTTCGTCGGCGATTTGCTTACAGTCACCCATCCTTAATTTACTATCATTTCCATTGAATGCGTAATCCGTTGAGACTTCGACATTATCTGTTTTGGATATTATGATGTCTTTCTGGCAATCCAAATCTCTGTTTAATAAATGCTTTTCAAAACATCCCTGTCAACAATATTGAATGTTGGCTAGATTTTAAAATGGCTTCCCTCAGTTTACGGCAATCTCCATCAGCATATCCCCATCATCGATTCTGTCAAAGGCATAGTAGCGTATGTACTTGTATTTTGAATTGTTTACAAAATAAGCCAAAAGCAACTGGCTGGAGGTGGATTTCACTATGTCAAACTGCATTGCTCCATCCAATCTGTCAATGTCTATTTTTTCTGTGTTTAAATTTTCAACCCAATCCATTCAACTCATCCCTTTTAATAGAATCTGTAGATGTCTTCACTTTTTCCATTATGTTTGAAACCCATGAGGGCATATTATCACATTAAATATTTTCCAGATTGACTTATTGAGCCAAATCCCATATCCTCTCCAATATATACTACAATTATCCATCACCATTAATGCAACTGTTCAGACAGCAAAAATCATAGACATGTTTGTGATGAGGAAATGACATATCCACTATCTTTTTTATTGCCTCCAAAAGTAGTGTTTCTAACATACCATTTACCATCATTTCGAATTGATTCAGATGAGTATTCGTTTAAAGACAATATGCAGTCGGACAATTCCACATCACTATTTTCTTCATTCTGCACTACACAAGCCCCTACATTTTTATTGAATGTTGAATCTGTGATTTTCAAACTACCGCTGTTGCATATGCAGCTGCAAATAAAACCTGTGTTTTCATTTAATGAAGACGAGATAACTTCTGCAGTTGCCCGATTGTATATTGCACCACCCCTCTTGGCACTGTTTTTGTTGAATTTGGAGCATATAACCAACAAATCATCATAGATGTTATATACTGCTCCGCCATTTCCCGAAAAGTCATATTCAAACAGCTCACCTGTTGATTCGTTATTTTCAAACAGTGATTCAATAATTTTCAATTCCCCCCTGGATTTGCTTATCGCACCGCCAAAACCTTCAGATGAATTGGAGATGAATTTGCAGTTTTCAACCGTCACGTTAACACCATTTATTCTTATTGCACCACCATGATTGTTGAAAACACCATCATAATCTGAAAAAACATTTCCATTTTTGAATATGATATTTTTAAGGACAATGTTGTCTGCGCTAATCAAAAATATCCGTGATTTTTGCCTGGCATCGATAGTCATGCCTCCGCCGTCAATAACCAGACCTTCAATGTCAAGATCGATTCCTCCTTCATAAAATTCGGCCTCATAGCCGTCAAGGGAAATGTCCCTATCAAGAATGATTTTTTTACCCTCAGATTGATGGATCAAACTGTCAAGGTATTCAAAATTATATCGTTCTTCTAACGGAATGGAAATGGTTTCAACTGTTCCCGGACCTTCAATTGAATCAATCAGATCTGCCGGGGAGTTTTTAACGAAAATATTTCCTTCATTGAATATCTTTTCTATTAAATTTATATATATTAAGGTCAGTTCTGTTTTATTGTGGATGTTTTTAAAGTCTGCATTATCCGAGAGGTTATTGTCAAATTTGGTTTTTGTTATACTGCAGAATTTACCATTATTTAAAAGTGTGGCTTCACCAATGTCATTGTCTGTGATGTTTGTCCCGTATACTGATAGGGTCGACTCACTGTAATTGGTGATTAAATTTTTACATGAATTATCCATTAAATCCACACCCAACACATCTAAAGTTCCAGCATTGTAGAGGACGTCTTTTGATACGTTGTTTGTGAATTTGGACCCGGTAATTTTCAAGGATTCAACATTACCTATAATATGTCCCTCCGCATCACCCCTATTGTTGGAGAAAATGCAGTTATTAATCCGCATTTTTGAACCGAATGAACTATCCACTGCAGCAGCATAGGACTGTGAAAAATTATCTGTCAGCAAACATTCATTCATATCCAATATAGCTCCATATTCATTCAATATTGCTGACATATTCTCCTTGAAAATGGAGCCGGAAATCTTCATTTCCGCTCCCCAATCCTCAACGTCACTATTGAATATGGCGCCCCCTTCATCTGCAGTGTTTTTAGAAAATGCGGATTTTACAATTACCATATCATTGACGTTGTATATTGCTCCCCCCTCATCAGCACTGTTGTTTTTAAATGTCGAATCAATGATTTTAGCTTTCCCCTCACAGTATATGGCTCCGCCGGATTTATTGTGTCCGTTTTCAAGACAGATATTTTTAATCACGACATTGTTTCCTGCAATTCTGAATATTCTTGAAATGCCCCCTCCACTGACAGTGTGTCCATTTCCATAAATTGCAATGTCATCAATGTCCAATTCGATTCCTTCAGGATAAAATGGAAATTCATACTCCTCAAAATTAATGTCATGGCTTAGGATAATCTCACCTGCAGTCTCTTCGAATACTTTTCGGGTCAGATAGCTAAAAGTAAATTTGCAGTTGCCTTCATCAATTCTTCCATTATTTTCAATTATGTCTTTAAATCCGTAAGCCGAATTTTCAAGAATGACATTTCCATCATTAACAACAGATTTTGAGCAATCGCTTTTAACGTCATCGAGAATCAATTCTGATGAATTATAAATACTGTTTTTAAAAGAAGTTCCGTTGATGATGCAGTTTCCCTGGTTGAACACACTAAAGTCCACATCCGATTCAATAAATTCACCGCCGAGGATAGAAGCAGTCCCATTATTGAATACGGTGTTTTTTCCTATGTTATTTTCAAAGCGACAGGCAAAAATCCCCAAATGTTTATTGTTGCAGATGACATTTTTACTGTAGTTGTCATTAATCAGACAGTTCCTGATTTTAACACAGCCGTCTTCATTAAATACTGCCATCCCATCCGATATTGTACATTCATCTATGACAGTTTTACTGCAACTGACATGTATCAGTGCGCCACCTGATTTAATATGGTTGCGGGCAAAGCTGCTTTTCCTAATCCTTGTAGGACCATTGGCATGAATTATTCCATCATTTCCTATCCCATAAACCTCATTTCCCAAAAAACTGCAATCTTTAACATTCAATTCAAAATCATTGTATATTGCCGCCCCACCATAGTTTGTGTTATTGCCTGAAAAACTGCAGTTTTGAAGGGTCAAAACCCCTTTATTGTATATTGCTCCACCAAAACCTTCACCGCGATTGTCCTTGAAAGTGCAGTTCGAAATCAGTACCTCTGCATTATCATTAAGGATTTCTATTGCTCCTCCTTTCTGCTTTCCTAAAGCGTTTTTAAAGACTATGTTTTTTAAGACAACTCTCCCCCTAGTGATGAAAAATATTCTGGTCTGATTTCTGGCATCGATTGTGTGTCCGCCACCGTCAATGACAATGGAGTCTGCATCAATAAATAATCCAAATTCATGTCGGGTGGACTGATTATACCCATCCAAAACAACATCCGAGTCCAGAACGATTTCCTCCTCACCACTTTCAATAAGGCTTTTGAGATAATCAAAATCGACATATCCATCCACATCCAAAACGTCTTCATCAGCAGGATTTTTGAAAATGATTTCTTCTTCAAATGGTTTTTCAGAAAGTATTTCCTTTTTTTCCTGGAGTATTTCGATTTCAGGAGATTTTAAATCCTCCCTTTTAGTTTTGTCTGATTTGAATAACTTTTTAAATCTGTCTCCAATGCCCATGACCAACACCTCTCATTAATATTGACTATATATTTAAAAGTAAATATTTTTTACCATTCCTAGGAACTTAAGATATAAAGAAATATAACACAAAACACATACTAGCAGACAGAGCATACGACACAGAACCCATTAGAAAATGCATAAACGAAGAAGCCAAAGCAGAAGACCAAATACCTTTAAAAACCAGAGCAAAAAACGGATATTACAGATTAAAAAGTAAAAAACAATTCAAACAAGAAATATATTCCAGAAGAAACAATGTAGAATCAATATTCAGCGTAATAAAAAGAATATTTAATGGAACAAATCGAAGCAGAAGCTTACAACTATCAAATAAAGAAACAAAACTCAAAAATACAATTTATAACATTTACAGATCAACTCAAATTCAATAAAAATAAGGATTTCTACAAAGCCAAAAATAGAAAAAATCAAAAAAATCTTAAGTTTCTAGGAATGCCATCATTTCATAAATTTTATTACTTATTTTATATAAAAAAATATAATAAATAATATAATAAAAAATATGAAATGATTATTATGGGAATTACTGATTATATTAAAACTAGACTATTGAGTTTCCCAGATAAATTTTTAAAAGAATTTACACTAAATATAAAGCCAATATACTGAAAAAACTATACAAAATATAAACACCTGCTAAAAAAGACCAAATTAATTCCTTAAAAAAAGACTCAATTTTTAAAAATATCAATATATTATGCTTAATAAAATCATAAAATAAGTATATTAAGTTAATCAAGAATTAAACCAATATTAATGATTAATAAGTCAAATTAACCCCAAATAATATAGATTTTTTGTTGTCCGTATATTATACAAAATATTTAGTACTTTTAGCTCTCACAATATAATATTTTTACACAATCATATATAATTTTAGTTAATAGCACGCATTTTATAATCTTAAGAAGATTCAAATGCCCCCATACTGAACTACGAATCCCCATTGAAAAAAATTTTTACAAAAACATAATATTAAGTATTTTTCATTAACCATAATGCTTGAATCGAATGTTTTCAATCGAAATATACAAAACATGTAAAATCACTTGATTAAATCATATCAAAACAGCAATACATGGCAATAATGACCCCCGCATTCAATCTAATGAAATGTTAATAGTGCATTATGAAAGCGAATAGGCATAATCCAAACAACGGCTTTCCAACCGGTCACGGCAAAATGCCAATCATAGATATTTAGAGCCCGGTTATGGTGAAATGAAAAGTTAAAGCTCTCGCCTTAAAAATGGCAATATTTACTGCAGGTACCATGTAGGATACTCCTTTAAGGATTCGCATCCCTTAAATGTGGTTGTGCTAATTTTCAGGTTAGAAACGTCCCAATCACTTAAGACAGAGGCATCAACCAAACCAGAACAATCCCGAAACATCTCATCCATACGAACCACACAGGAAACATCCCAACCAGCCAAAGCAGACAAATCAACCAAACCAGAACAATGCCCAAACATCCCATACATACTAGTCACACTAGAAACATCCCAACCTGATAAAGGAGACAGATCAGACAAACTAAGACATCCTCTAAACATCTCAACCATATCAGTCACGCCAGAAACATCCCAACCAGCCAACGGAGACAAATCAGACAAACCAGAACAATCAGAAAACATATGCCCCATTTTAGTCACACCAGAAACATCCCAACCAGCCAAAGCAGACAAATCAACCAAACCAGAACAATCAGAAAACATATGCCCCATTTTAGTCACACCAGAAACATCCCAACCAGCCAAAGCAGACAAATCAACCAAACCAGAACAATGCCCAAACATCCCATACATATTAGTCACACCAGAAACATCCCAACCAGCCAAAGCAGACAAATCAACCAAACCAGAACAATGCCCAAACATCACTCCCATATTAGTCACACCAGAAACATCCCAACCTGATAAAGGAGACAGATCAGACAAACTAAGACATTCTCTAAACATATCCCCCATATTAGTCACGCCAGAAACATCCCAACCAGCCAAAGCAGACAAACCAGACAAACCAGAACAACGCCCAAACATACACCACATACTAGTCACGCCAGAAACATCCCAACCAGCCAAAGCAGACAAATCAACCAAATCCTTACAATACTCAAACATCTCACCCATATTAGTCACGCCAGAAACATCCCAACCAGCCAAAGCAGACAAACCAGACAAACCAGAACAACGCCCAAACATAAATCCCATATTAATTACACCAGAAACATCCCAACCAACCAGAACAACCCAAAAACATACACCACATACTAGTCACACCCGAAACATCCCAACCAGCCAAACCAGACAAATCAACCAAACCAGAACAACCCAAAAACATGCCACTAATATCAGAACCAGAAACATCCCAACCTGATAAAGGAGACAAATCAACCAAACCAGAACAATGCCCAAACATCACTCCCATATTAGTCACACCCGAAACATCCCAACCAGCCAACGGAGACAAATCAACCAAACCACGACATTCACTAAACATATCACCCATATTAGTCACGCCAGAAACATCCCAACCAGCCAAAGCAGACAAATCAGACAAACCAGAACAACCAAAAAACATAGATTCCATAGTATTCACACCAGAAACATCCCAACCAGCCAAAGCAGACAAACCAGACAAACCAGAACAACGCCCAAACATAAATCCCATATTAATTACACCAGAAACATCCCAACCAGCAATCTTCAAACATATGATGCATATCAGCCACACCAGAAACATCCCAACCAGCCAAAGCAGAGATATCCTCCAGACGATGGCAAAAATTAAACATATACTCCATATTACTCACACCAGAAACATCCCAACCAGCCAAAGCAGACAAATCAACAACGGAACAACCCAAAAACATGTGATGCATATCAGTCACACCAGAAACATCCCAACCAGCCAAAGCAGACAAATCAGACAAACCAAGACATTTACTAAACATCTCACCCATATTAGTCACACCAGAAACATCCCAACCAGCCAAAGCAGACAAATCAGACAAACCAGAACAACGAAAAAACATATGCCCCATATCTGTCACACCGGAAACATCCCAATCCTTCAAAGAAGATATATCCTTTAAATCATAGCATTTATTAAACATATATTCCATGGATTTTACATTATCTCCCACTCCAAAAGCGACTATGCCCTTAAGAGATTTTAAACCATGATATCTAAATGATAAGTCAGTGACTCCGGAGAGATCTTCACTTATGTAGATGATGTCCTCCCTGTTTTCAACCTCATTCCAGCTTGTGAGGTTTGTTCCATCTTTCAGGAGGATAAGGACTTTATGGTCTCCCAGATTGTAAATGCTGTCGCATGTTTTGTTCAGTTCTTCAAATTCCTTCAGGCATTTGTTGTCGGATTTTCCATTCATGTTTTCACCACGTTTTTTGTTAGTATTTACTTTGTTGACACATATATTTAAAACAGTCAAAGCGGGCGCTTTAATTAAGCACAGAAATCGAACATATTGATACTATGCCAAAGGCAAATCAACACTACCGCCAGAGATTTAGAAAACAAAACCAAAATGTTAATGTAGAATATATATCCTCGTTAAAAAATAGAATCCAAAATCGAAATAGTTGGCATTAATGTAAAATCACTTTGATTAAATTTATATCAAAACAGCAATACAAGGTAATGATGACCCATGCATTCAACCTAATGGAATGTCAATATTGCACATAACTCTTGTCACATACTGCAGTACTGATGATTTCATTGATTAAATTCTTTGACTCAAGTTGAAATTCATACAAATCCAAAATATAGATATTGCTGTTTAAATCTTTGGCTAATAATATTCCAGTAGTATAATCTGGATTATTGCACTTCAATTATCATCATTCAGTACTTCATCGCTGCTAAATCCCAGTACCGGATAATTCTGACTATGGGATTTTCATATATTCGTTTGAATTGAATGTTTCCAATAGAAACATTCTCATTTTAACCAATTATTATATTGTTAATGTCTATATTAGAGAAAAGAATATCCTTTTTAAGAGACATTCAACAAGCACATATACCAAAAAATACATTATCCCTCTCAAAAAAAGACAAAATGGACTCAAAAATTATTACTGAAATATTTTGATGTTTTTAAAGTGGAAATAATAATGCTTTTTTGAACTATGTGTAAAAAAGGAAGCTATAAAACACATATTAAATCTAATTATCATTTAAATTGTCAGTTTATCAAATTAGAAAATTTCGGATGAAATCCAACTAGGCTTCCAATTCGACATCATAGATTGTTTTACATTAACAAGTTAATAACCATATTTTCAATAGCAAGAATGTCCATTCCTCCAAATTTGATTGGAGTGTTTTTAATTGAATTCTCTTTCCACTTCATAAAAACACCTATAGTTACAAATATTATATTAGTGTTTTAGAATTCAGTATTTCCATTCTAAACTATTTAAAATTTGTTATTTTTTAAAATAAATATTGTTATGAGCATGTAAAATTGTTTTAGTAATAGAATATTGTTTTAACTTAAAATTAGACCAAATAAAAACATTTATATATTTTGATATTTAAAATATTATTTGACATCTTATGATGTTTGGTGGCATGATGCCAACCTATAGTTATGAATGTTGAATGAGGATGTGTCAAAATTTGTTTAACAAATTTATCCTTATTCAATTTTAAAAAAATCTATTTTTTTGCTTAATATTAATTTTATTGATGTGAAT
>ONQL01000072.1 GCA_900319985.1 uncultured Methanobrevibacter sp.
AAATTTCATCAAAGAGCATTTGGAAAGTAATACCCACATTTGTGCAATTCATCCATGACTTGTAGAAGTCATGGTATTCTTGCATTAATTAGATAAATTTTAAATTAAGTGATTGAATGGTAACTACACAAGACTGTGAAATTTGTCCAATAGAGCTTGCATTACAATTGATTAATAAAAAATGGGTTATCCAAATTATAAGGGATATGTTTTTTGGCAAAACACGATTCAATGAATTTAAAGAGGATAAGCCCAACCTTTCAAATAAAGTATTGAGTCATGCTTTGAAGGATATGGGAGAAAATCAGCTTATTAAAAGGCATGAAATTGATGATTCTATTGAATACAGGTTGACTGAGCGGGGGCAGGCTCTAAATAAGGTGCTTTATGAACTTGCAATGTTTACATTGACTACTGACCTTGCAGGCAATTTCTACGGTGAAGAAAAAATCAGTAACCTGAAGCATGTTTTCAGTGAAACACTCTTAAAAGAAGACAGCTAGAATTTTTTGATTTTACCTTTTTTTTTGGGAAGTGGGACTCCATTTTGGGATTAGAGATTTGCAAAAAAGGGGCAAATCAATTTTACCTCAAAAAATTCTACTTTTGGAAATCCTATGAAATCTATGGGGAATAAAAATCTGGTCGGTTTTCAATCGTAATGATGTAAAATTTTAAATATCGTGTTTAACAGATTAAGAGTAAGATTGAAAAATCTTACTCTTTTACAGTATCGATACAACAACTGGTTTTAATCTCATCGCTGCATGGACCTGCAGTAACTTGTGTTGTATCGATACAGCAACTTGTTTTAATATTGCCTGTGCAAGATGTTTTACAGTCATGATCAAAAGATTCATGCCTTTCGCTCATGCTGAATAAATCCTGGGCTATTTTATCGAGGGAAAATTTTTCATTTTCATTCCATTCGTTTCTGTTATACATATTTGCCATCTCCTTGAAGTTGAAAGCCACATGAGTGTAACTTTCAATACAAACTTAGACTGATGCTATATAAATGCTTTTTGTAACCTTTTGGTCACCTCATTACCGAAAAGTTTATATATGATGAATAACAAGTCATAATAACCTATCTATTTTTAGGAGGTAATGCTCATGGAAACTTTGAAGCACATTAAATCATGTCCTATAGAATTAGTTGTTAAATTAATAAATAAAAAATGGGTAATTCAGATCATACGTGATTTATTCTTTGGTAAATCCCGTTTTCATGAATTTAAAGAAGATAAACCAGATCTTTCAAATAAGGTTTTAAGCAACTGCCTGAAAGATATGGAGAAAAACGGATTGATTCACAAAATTGTGGACAAATGCGATAAGAAGAATGTAAAATACATACTGACTGAAAAAGGCAAATCATTGAACAAGGTTTTATATGAAATTGCCATGATAGGTGTTGATGGGGAAACCTACTCCGACAGCATCAAAAACAGCGTGAAAAATACATTTAGAGAAACATTGCTCTAAAAAAATGAAATTAAATATGGTGGGCGGTGCCATATTGTTAACTCTTTTTTTTTTAAAATTTCCTTTGAGGGTACGATTTTTAAATAGATTAAACATTAACTTTAAAAAATAAAAAAATCATAAGTATAACTGATTAAAATATTTTAGGGGACAAAATATTGCTAGATATAAAATTATTCAGAGAAAATCCAGAATTAATCATAGACTCTGAGAAGAAAAGATTTAGAGATACTGAAAACGTTGAAAAGGTAATAGAATATGACACCTTATGGAGAGAAGGTGAAAGAAAACTTAACTCATTAAGATCAGAAAAAAATAAATTGTCCAAATCATTCAAAAAAGCCAAAGAGGAAGGCAACTTTGAAGAGGTTGTCAAAAAATCCAAGGAAGTTGCAGCCGAAATCAAGGAATTGACTGCAAAGAATGCGGAATGCCTCAAACTCAGGGATGATTACAGATACAAGGTTGGAAATATTATCGATGATGATGTGCCGATTTCAGATACTGAAGATGACAATGTGGTTGTCAGAACCTACGGTGAAATCCCGGAGCCTGATTTTGAACTTTTGAATCATGTTGATTTAATCAATAAAATTGACGGAGCCGACCTTGAAACTGCAGCAAGCATTGCAGGAGCACGTTTCTACTATTTGAAAAGAGACATATTGCACCTGAACCTCGCCTTAATCCAGTTTGCATTATCTGAACTTGAAGTTGAAGGATACATTCCAATGCAAACTCCATTCTTTGTAAAAGGTGAAGTTGCAGCAGAAACTTCTGAACTGGGCGAGTTTGAAGAAACATTGTACAAGGTTGAAAATGAAGACATGTATCTGATTGCAACTGCAGAACAGACCTTGGCAGCCCTTCACAGGGATGAAATCATCTCTCCTGATGATTTGCCTTTAAGATACTGCGCACTTTCAACATGCTTTAGAAAGGAAGCAGGTTCTCACGGAAAGGATACTCTGGGAATTTTCAGGGTTCACCAATTTGAAAAAATCGAACAGTTCATTTATTCAACACCTGAAGACTCCAGAAATCAGCATGACCATCTGATGGAAGTAACTGAAAGAATCTATCAAAAGTTAGGACTTCCATATCAAGTAATAGCTATCGTATCATCAGCATTGAATGATAATGCTGCCATCAAATATGATTTGGAAGCATGGTTCCCGGGTTCCGGTGCATTCAGGGAATTGGTTTCATGTACCAACTGTAAAGATTATCAGGCACGTAAGACAAAAACCCGTGTTGGAAGAGCAGGTTCTGGAGATGCTCAAACATTACACACATTAAACAGTACAGCCATTGCAACAGAAAGAACAATGTGCTGTATCTTGGAAAACTATCAACAGCCTGACGGTAGTGTAAAAGTTCCTGAAGTGTTAGTCCCTTACATGAATGGAAAAACAGTCATTGAAGCTAAAAAATAGCTTCACTCTTTTTTTTTAATGGTGAGGATGTGACTCGAAGTCACTATTTTCCATCCTTCTAACATATTTAGATGCCATTTTTGAAATTCATCCCCAATCTTTAAGATGGGTATTCAGTTAGAATAACTGTAACTGCATTATATTAGAAAACAATACAAAAAAATGGAAAGAATTAATAACCTCCATTGACTGATTCACCGGATTTTTAAAAAATATATTATGATTTCAAATATTATCTGTTGAATTTTTGTATTCAATCACAGATTCACTGTCAGTTTTAAAATAACTTAAAATAATCTATATCTATTTATACAAATTCCAATAAAACAATAATTATATAATTAGGCTGGGGGTTAAATCTTGTTTAATAAAAAATATTTCATATTAATTTTAATATTATTCTCTTTATTTTGTTCAATTGCATCAATCAGTGCTGCAAATAGTGTTTTAACTGACAATTCTAATAACAGCATTACAAATGAGTCCAGTTTACAACTTTCTCTTTCTTTTGAGGAGGGCATTAATCAAAAGGTTAATGATTCTTCGGATATAAATGATGATGTTTTAGCCAGTAATCAGAATACTGTTGAAAAATCCAAAAATTCAAGTGCAGTCATTAAAAAAGCACCTAAGGTATGGATTAATAAGATGACTGTTAAATCTGACAAGAAATTAGTTATAAAACTTAAATCAGATAAGAAAGGAACAATCTATTATTCCACAAAGATGGAAGCAAATCAAAGGTTCATACCTATAAAAGAATTTTAGGTAAAACTTCAAAAGGATATGTTGAAAAGCTATACTTCGGCAATCTGTCTTCAACAAAAACCATTGCCTTAATTGTTGGAGTTCATGTTCAAGAATGCGACATGCACAAGTCAATATATAAAAGCCTGATTAAGAAAAACAATAAATTAAAAAGAAAGTATGTGTTATATTACATTCATGTGACCAAAGACCAGAACAGTTATTCAAAAAGCAGAGAGAACGGGCAAATATTAGGAAACAAATTCATAATAAAGGATATAGCTAATGAAAAACCTAAAATAACAACAGATATTCATGAAACAAGCTATAAGGCTAGCGGATACAAATATCCTAGATTCATTCATATGATTTCTAATAAAAACATTAAAAGTGTCAAAATTAGTAAAAATCTCCATAAGAAATCTTCTCTTTATTTAAAAAGGCTGCTAAAATTGACACCTCACATTAAAAGATATGATCCGCAGTTGGGTTCAAGTCCAGCATATATTACTGTACCTATTGCAAATAAGGGTTTAGTTTCTTATATCTATGAAACAGAAAGTGATTACTCAAGAGCCGTTAAACAGACTTATGCAGACAAATATATTAAAGCTTTGGATAAAGTCAATTTATCCTTTAAGCTTTAATTTCAATTTTTTCAGGATGCCATAATACTGATGGGGGTTTTTTGGAGTTAATTAATGTTTTTTTTTTAAAATGGGTGCAACTTGCATCCGCCATTATTTTTTCACGTTCCTCATACGTCTGTTTTTTGAAACTCTATTAAAATATGTCTGTGTTCCGTTGATTATTGTTGGGTTTGTTTTGTGGCCGATATACAAAATTTTTACAAATACTTTTTTTAAACATTAAATCCAATATAATTATTAATTAGGTTATATGGGGATTTAAATGAAAACTATTGTAATTAATGCAAGTCCAAGAAGAAAATTCTGCACAGCACAAATCATGAAGGAGGCTGCAAAAGGTGCAGAATCTGCCGGAGCAGAAGTTGAATACATCGATTTGTACAAGTTAGATTTGCATGGATGCATGAGCTGTCTGATTTGTAAGAAGGTGGATAAGGAACGCTGCAAGTGTTATTGGAGAGATGAACTGTCTCCATTAATTGAAAAAATTTTGGATGCCGATTGTCTTTTGATTGGTTCTCCAATATACTTTGGTGAACCGACAAGCCATTACAGGGCTTTGGTCGAAAGGTTAATTTTCTGCATTCTTTCATATGAGGGATTCGGTTCATATTATGAAGGAAAATTAAACGTTGGTTTGTTCTATACTATGAATGCTCCTAAGGATTATTATGAAAACATGATGCGTCAGGGTCTTGAATCTTCAGCCGATATCTTCAATATGTTGAATGGTGAAGTAAGGATTTATCCGGTATTAAACACAGTTCAGGTTAAAGACTATTCCAAATACAGTATGTCTGCCTTTGACGGAGATGCCAAAAAGGCATACAGGAAAGAACACTTTCCGGTTGATTTGGAAAATGCCTTTAAGATGGGTGCGGAGCTGTCCAAATGAAGACGATTGTCATCAATGCAAGTCCGAGGAAAAAATGGAATACTGCTGAGGTAATGCAGGCCGCTCAAAAGGGAGCAGAATCTGTTGGTGCCGAAACCGAATATGTTAATTTATATGATTTGGTTTTTAAAGGCTGCAGGAGTTGTCTTATATGCAAACAGAAAGATAAAACCAAAGGAAAATGTTACTGGAATGATGATTTGACACCTCTGATTGAAAGGATATTTGATGCAGATTGTCTTTTGATTGGTTCACCGATTTATTTCGGCCAGCCTACCAGTGAATTTCGTGCATTGGTTGAAAGATTGATATTCTGCATAATGTCATATGATGACGGGTCCAGCTATTATACAGGAAAGGTCAATGTTGGAATATTTTATACTATGAATGCTCCTTTGGAGTTTTATGAAAGCTCCATGAAGGATTCCCTGTCCAGTACTGAATTTTTATTTTCATTCTTGAATGGTGAAGTGATTTCTCATCCTGTTTGTGATACTTTGCAGGTTCATGACTATTCAAAATATAATATGGCTGGATTTTCACAGGAATTGAAAGAAAGGCAACTTGTTCTTCAATATCCTCATGATATCGAAAAGGCTTTTGAAATTGGTGCTAAATTGAGTAAATAGGTGATTTGATTGAAAGCTGTAGTGATTAATGCTGGTCCGAAAAGAAGGGATGCTAATGCACAGCTTGTGAAAGCTGCTGCAAAGGGTGCAGAATCTGCAGGGGCCAGTGTGAAATATGTTGATTTGTACAAGTTGGATTTGCATGGGTGCATGAATTGTGGTGTCTGTAAAAATGAGGACAGGATAGGCAAATGTTACTGGAAGGATGAAACCTCGCCTTTGATTGAAAAGATTTTATCTTCTGATGTATTGATAATCGCTTCTCCGATATTTTTCACCGAACCGACAAGTCATTACCGTGCATTGATTGAAAGATTGATATATTGCATTGTTTCATTTGAAAGAGGAAATGTCTTCAAGGATAAAATCAATGTCGGTCTGTTTTATACGATTGAATATCCTAAAGCCATGTTTGAAAAAAATGTTCGACCTCACCTTAAACAGTCTGAAAGCTTGCTTGAGATGTTCAATGGTGAAGTTAATATTTATACTTCACGTATAATTACTAAAAATGAACGAAATAAATCTTTAGATAATCCGGAATTGGAAAGCAAAATCAAAAAAAAGGAAAATGAATTTGCTGAAGATTTGGACAATGCTTTTGAGATTGCTGTTAAATTATGCAAATAATTTTTTACTTTTTTTATTTTTTTAATTAAATTTTATTTTTTTATTCATATTTTTGCATTGATTTTTATAGTTGTGACTAAATGTTTATATTATGAATGATTTAAGTTACTCTAGGGTGGTGTTAGGAATATGGATAATGAAATGTTGGGGTTGGTTGCATATGTTAAAATTTCTTCATATAGGTTAAAAACAGTAATGTCATTGTATGATTCGGATAAAACTCCTTCACAAATAGCGAAAGATACTGGAATTCGCATTAATCATATATCAACTGTTCTTAAAAAATTAAAGGAATTGGGTATTGTTGTTTGTCTTAATGAGGATGATAAACGCAATAGAATCTATCAACTCACTCCTGTTGGCCGCAGAGTTGTTGATTGTTTCGATTTAATTTAAGTATACATTTTTAAAAAATGCATACATTTATATACTACGTCCTCTCAATATTATATTGTGTACAAAAATTTAATTTGTATACGTGTTTGTGGTGGTATTATGAACAACGAAAAAAAAGAAAACCCAAGAAAATTTGTATTTGGAAACGGAAGATTCGGTGGATCTTATACTCCGGGCGAATTTGAATTCAATTTCCCTGAAGACATGTCTCGTGAGGATTTTGAAAAAATATTCGCTTCCAAAATCAGATCATTTCAAAATATAGGCAACGAATTTGCAGAGGAATTCTTTGACAGTTCCCCAAAATCCAAAAAGGAAAAATTGAAAACATTAAGCATTCGTGTCAAGCCTCATACAAAGGAATTCTTTAAAAACAATTCGAGATTGTCTCCAAGAAATGTTCTTGAAATTTATGAAAACTTCAACAATGGTAGTGAAGCATTCATAAATTCTCTTATTGAGGATGAAAAGCAGCTTGAAAAAGAATTAATGGAAGTTCAAGAAAAACTGCACAATGCAAAACTTTTTAAGGATAAATTAAGTGAAATGGAACCTGAAAGTGAAGTTTTAACTGATGACGATAAGCTTGTCAAGTTACATAACAAATATATTAACAGTGAAATAAAAGTCATTGGAAATGAAATATCTGTTGGAAAGGCTAAAAACGATATAATTAAAGATATTCAAATTTACAATACCTTGATTATTCGTGTTTATGATAATGAGGTTTTATCCATTGGAGTATTCACCAATGCTCAACCTGTTGTATATTATTTCAAAAATGAGTATACTGAAGATGATATTGAAGAAATCCTAAATCATGTGGAGGAATATTGTGGCGAACATGATATCACATTTGATTTAAAGGAAATTTCCCTTTTCGATGACTAATTTAAGTTTTTTGGAAGTGTGCTAAATCACATTGTCGCACTTCAATTAATTTTATTTTTTTTTAACGATAAACTATTAATTGGATTTTTGAAAATCCGACCGGGTTAAGTTATGTTATTGTTTGTACTTTTTTTTTATTTGTGGTGATGGTAAATTTTAACCGGGTCTTTGGGAGTAATTTTAATTGGTTGGTAAAATTACTCTCTTACTATAGTAATTTTTTAATATGTTGATGAATTATATATTCATAGTGATAATATGGCTGATTTTGAAGAAATTATTAACACAAGAAGAAGCATTCGCGAATATGCAGACAAGCCTGTAAATGATGATGACATATTAAAAATCTTAAAAGCAGGAATGCAGGCACCTGGATCAAGGTTGGGCGCTGAACCATGGGAATTTGTAGTGGTTAAGGATAAGGAAACCTTGGCAAAATTAGGTGAAATCAAACCTCGCGTAACCAAGGCTTCAGTGGCGATTGTTCTTGTTGCAAACATCGAAAGGGCATTTTATAAAACTGTATGGCAGCAGGACATGGGTGCAGCTGCAGAAAACATGTTGCTTGAAGCTGTCAATCTGGGTTTAGGTGGACTATGGAATGGTGTTGCACCTGAAGAAGAGAGAATGAAAGCAATAGGTGAAATTATCGGTATTGGTGATATAACCGAAACCAAACCATACTGTATAATTACTTTAGGATATCCTGCCGAAGGCTGGGAAAACAAATTCATGGACAAGTTCGATGAAGAGAGAATACATTATGAAAAATACTGAATATGATTTCAACACCGTTATAGATAGGCATGGGACAAATTCCCTGAAATGGGACCTTTTTGATGATGACCTGCCGATGTGGGTAGCCGATATGGACTTTATGGTAGCTCCGGCTATTCGGGAGGCTATTCAAAAAAGGGCAAATCATCCGGTATATGGGTATAATATAGTTCCGGACGAGTTATTTGAGGCCTACATTAACTGGTGGGACAGAAGATATGATTTGAAAATGTCAAAAGATGACATGGCCTATTCAATAGGGGTTATGCCATCAATATCTTCCATGATTCGATGTTTAACTGATGTGGGTGATGAAATATTGATTCAGTCACCTGTTTATCATGTATTTTACTATGTCATTGAAGATAATGACCGTAAGGTTTTGGAAAATGAGTTGGCATACGAAAACGGAAAGTATGAAATTGACTTTGACGATCTGGATGAAAAGCTGTCCCGAGTTAAAATGATGATACTGTGCAATCCCCATAATCCTGTCGGCAAGATTTGGTCCCGCAAGGAATTGGACAAAATTGAGGAACTCTGCATCAGGCATGATGTAGTTCTGATTTCTGATGAAATCCATTGCGATTTGACGGATCCTGATGTTTATTACAATCCGTTTAAGTCACATGACAATGTTGTCAGATGTCTGTCCCCTTCAAAATCATTTAATATTGCAGGATTTCAAAGCTCAATAATTCAAACGGTCAACTCGGAACTGTTGGAAAAAATTAAAACTCAGATGCACATAGACAATTCAGATTCTGCCAATGTATTTGCAGCGTCTGCCGTAATTGCAGCTTATGATGAATCGGAAGATTGGTTATGCGAACTTAGGCAAGTTTTATATGAAAACAAACAGATTGTTCGGGAATATCTGAAAAATGAATTACCTGTAATAGATTTGGTCGAGTCTGATGCTACATATCTGCTGTGGCTTGACTGTTCCCAGCTGAATGTTCCATCAAAAGTGCTTTCAGGATTTTTAAGGCAAAACCAGGGTCTGTTTTTATCTGCAGGGATTGATTTTGGACAATGCGGAGACAATTTCTTAAGGATGAACATAGCATGTCCTCAGGAACTTTTAAAAGACGGATTGGCCAGACTGAAAGCAGGCATAACTGCACTGTCAATCATTAATAGGGGATTTTAATTAAAAGTAAAAAAAGAGAATGATAAGTAAATTTACTTATCTTGTTACTTTAACGGTAACTTTTTTAGAATCGGAGTTTAAATAATTTTCACCATGTCTGATGATTATTTTGTGAGCTCCGATGCTTAATTTTGAAGCATCGTATTTTGCAATTCCGTTTTTATCGGTTTTTAGAACAACTGTTTTATATTTTTTTTCCGGTATATACTTTTAATGCAAGCTTAACATTTTTCATGACATGTTTTGTAAAGTAATTGGTGGCTTTGATGTTTAATGTTTTTTTGGAGTTATGATTTACGGTTAATGATTTGGATGAAAATTTCAGATGGGTTGTTCCGATATAGAATTTGTTTAAGGTTACCTTATTCTTAGTTATGAATTTTGAAGCGGTAACTGCAGTAACACTATAGGTTCCAGGTTTGAACGGAATGTTATAACTTCCTACTCCCTTTGAATTGGTTGTAAGTGTAATCTTTTTCCCGTTTGAAAATTTGACTGCAATTTTTGCATTCGCAATTCCTTTGTTGTTTTTGAGGTTAACAAGATTGAGAACTAATTTGGAATCTTTATAATATGTTCCTATTTGATTCAATCCAAAAGTTGAAGGGATTCCGGAAATTGTAAATGTTATGTCTCCTATTGTTTTGCCGGTATCCTTTAGCTTGGCTACGACATTATATGTTCCGGGCATTTTATTGAAATTCAAATTGATTAAACCCTTTGAATTTGTTTTATATTCCTTCAATAGGCTTTTGTCTACAAAAATATTGACAGATTTTCCTTGAATTCCTTTATTTGAGGATGCATTGCTTAATTTTAACTGTAGCTTTGCATTTCCATAAACATATCCGGTTTCCTTCAATTCACATTTAATATAATTGATTCGATAGTTGCTTTCAGCATCACTTAATTTTTCATCAGTGTTATCTGCTGAAATAATGTCATCTGCTTCATTGGCCACGGCAATAGGACTATTGTCAGAATCAGTATCGTTTAATTCGACTGCACTAACTGCTGATAAGCTGATGAATGCAAGTGTTGAACTACCTCGACTTTGGAGAAGTCGAGGATTCTTACTTCACGGGCTGTATACTCTAATGAGTATAGGATTACCGTGCTATCCCCCTCGTCCCGA
>ONQL01000074.1 GCA_900319985.1 uncultured Methanobrevibacter sp.
GGAGTTAACAGAAAAAATTTCACCGGTATTTACTATTATAAATTTAATCAGTCTTTCTAAAAATACAACATCACGAATGTTGTTTCTTGAAATAATGTCTTTCAATACAATTGTTGAGAAAATATCAGTTAAATAATCAATTTTTTCCTCTTCATTGAAATTCAGAGTTCTTGGAAGACCGCCATATTTCAGATATTCATTAAATATTTTTATTTCATCATTTGAAGTTATTTGCACATTTTTCATTTTATGATATTCTAAAATTTCATTAAAAGAAAAAGGAAACATCACTATTTTAATGTATCTTCCTGAAAGTAGTGTTGCGAGCTCTCCGGATAAAATTTCTGAATTTGAGCCAGTTATATAAATGTCAGCATCTAAATCAATTCTATATGCATTAATACTTTTTTGCCAGTCTTTAATAAGTTGAATTTCATCAAAGAACAAATAAATTTTGCCTTCAATGTTTTGTGTTTCGTTAAAAATAAAATTATTCAAGTCTTCATGTGTTTTAATTTTATCGTACTCTGCTGATTCTAAAGGTAGATATATTATATTGCTATTATTAATTCCATTTTCTTTAAGTTCATTTATTATTTGCTTTAAAAAATAGGTTTTACCTGATCTTCTAAGGCCTGTGATAACTTTTATCTCTTCTTCATCTAATATAAACATTTGCTTTTTTTAAATTGTATACTGATAATTTTTGTAATAATTATAATAAATTTTCATTATATAATTTAAAATTGAAAATATTATTTTTATGGAAAATTTGCAAGTAAAAATCAGTAATAATTTAAGCATTGATTTTAAAAAGTGTTTCATATTCATTTAATAATTCTTCTTTTTGTTTTTCAGATAAATTTCCACTGTTTACCTCGTTAAGGCCATATTCCAGCATATTATAGAGAATTTTATTTAAATTGAATCCTTTTTGTGTTAGTGAATATTCAGTTTTGATGTCATTTTCAAAAACTTCTTTTGTTATTAACTCATTATCCTCCATAAATTTGAGTGTATCTGTCAATACTCTGTTGCTCAATGTTTTTTCTTCTAAAAATTCGCTGAATTGCTTTTTTCCTAAAAATATGTCTCTAATGGTAAATATCACCCATTTTTTGGATATCAGTTTCAATGTATCGTCTATAGGGCAATTGTCATCGTAATCTTTAATTTTTTTCATCTTTTTGACCTATTGTGAGTTTTTCCTTACAAAATCTATTTAAAAAGTATAGTATATAACATTTGTTATCTGGTGATTTTATGAATGACAGACATGTAATTGAAGCATTAGGAAAGGCAGAAGTCGTAATAGAAAACGGAAAATAACCTATATTGGAGAACCGGTAGTTGATTACTGTTCCATATTTGACAATGGTCAGCATAATGGCGATTTGACAAAAGAATTTATCAAATCCAATATCGAAAAAAGAATAGATGAATTTGGAATGTGCACTCCTCAAAGATCAATTGATGTTGAAGACACAATGAGCTTTGGGACCAGCGAAACATTAAAAACCAACATGATTAATGGTAATGTTGATTGTGTGGTTGGAGCATGTGAAGGAGTCGGGACATTGCTGATTGATGATGCAGAACTTGTTCAGGGAGTTGGAGGAAGGGTTTCCGCATTGATAAGCACAACTCCAATTGATGAGGTCATAGATAAGGTTGGTAGAAAAAATGTTTTAAATCCTGAAACTGCAGAATTAAATCCATTAAATGGCCTTGAAATGGCAATTGAAAGAGGATATAAAAACATTGCAATAACAATTATCCCAACGGAAATGGTTAGGGATTTAAGGCAATATCCAAAACCTGGAGATGTCAACATTTTTATTTTCGTAGCACACACGACAAATGTCTCCAAAAAGGAAGCAGAAATGTTATTTGATTATGTTGATGTGATTTCAGGATGCTCTTCCATACGTATAAGGGAAACTGCAGAAGAGAGAAAACCATATTATGCTGGAAAAAAAGTTCCATTGTATGCAGTAACTGAAAATGGAAGAAAATTGCTCAATGAAAGATTGGAATATATCGGATATGGGTTATGTGAAAAAGATTATCCTCAGGATTTCACTCAAAGTCCTAAGCCATTAATCTAATTTTTTTTTAATTTTTTCATTTATCAATTTGAAGTACTTCATTATATGTAGTTAAAAATATTTACTTCAAATAAATGAAATGATAAATTTGTTGTCAACTGATGAAACTGGGTTGCTTCTTTAATTATGAAACAAGCTCGAACAAATAGTAGTAGATAATTCATTTACTTTTTAATCATTTTTTGTTCATACTATATGGAACAAATTTTACTAAAAGTAGTAGATAATTTCTATACTGTTATGCGAACAGTAACATGAAGCTGGTCAAAAGGAATCAAAAGTTGCATAATCCTAATTCGCCCTTGCTGATTGGTGAGGTTAAAGATGGTGATGTTGTAAAAGAGGTCAATGAACCGAGCTATATTGATATGCAACAAAAGTTAATTTAAGTCTATTTTTAACAAAAACTTTATATATTATGTTTTTTTTCACTGCAATTTTACAAACTGACTTCAACAAGCTTTAAATAAGTTTTAGTTAAAAGATTATGCTAACTACTGGATTTATTGTATGTTTTTTATATGAGGGTATGGAATTACTTAAATAAAATTTCTATAATCACTTAAATTTGAATACTATAATTACTTAAATATAAATACTATAATTACTTAAATAAAATTAGTATAATCACTTAATTGGTGAAAATATGGAATATATTAAAAGGTATGTTGATGATGAATTAAAGAATATACTTGAATGTATGGGGGCTGTTTTAATAGTTGGCCCAAAATGGTGCGGTAAAACAACTACTGCTACTCAGTTTGCTAAAACAATAATTGAATTGCAACATCCTACATTAGGCAAATCATATATTGAACTGGCAGATGTGGATCCATTGCTGTTATTGGATGGGAAAAAACCATTATTGATTGATGAATGGCAGATGGCTCCCGAATTGTGGGATGCCGTAAGATATTCTGTAGATAAAACAGAGGGTTATGGCTTGTATATTTTAACAGGTTCTACAATTGTTGATAATTCTAAAATAAATCATAAAGGTGTTGGAAGGATTCATAGGTTGATGATGAGGCCGATGAGTTTATATGAAAGTGGTGATTCCAACGGCAATATTTCATTGGTTGATTTATTTAATAACAATGATGTTAAAATTAATGGAATTACTTCAGATTTATCTTTACGTGATTTAACTTTTTTGGCTTCTCGTGGGGGTTGGCCTGAAACAGTGAATATTGAAGACAAACAAAAACAGTTAATCGTAGCTTCTTCTTATTTTGATAACATATGTCGTGATGACACTTATAATATTGATGGTGTTAAACGTGATTCAAAATTATTTGAAGCAATTCTTAGGTCTTATTCACGCAACATTTCAACATTGGTCAGTAATACAAAAATAATGGGAGATATTGAAGAGAATTATGGTAAAATTTCCGAACCTACTTTTTATTCATATATTACGGTTTTAAAGAATCTGTTTGTTATTGATAATGTTCCCGCATGGGCTCCAAATATTCGTTCAAAGCAAAAAATGAGAAAAACAGAAAAAAAGGAATTTATAGATCCTTCAATTGCAGTTGCAGGACTCAGTGTAACTCCTGAAATGTTGGTGTATGATTTAGAAACGTTTGGATTTATTTTTGAAACATTATGCATTAGGGATTTAAAAGTATATTCTGCACCACTGGGTGGAAAAGTATTATATTATAATGATGGTACTCTGGAAGTTGATTGTGTTTTGCAAATTGCTGATGGACGCTATGGATTAATTGAGTTTAAATTAGGAGATAAAAGAATTGATGACGGTGCTCAAACTTTATTAAAAATGGATAAGTTGATTAAACAAAAAATTGCTAAGGGAGATACACATATTCCAGAACCTAGCTTTTTAGCGGTTATAACTGGTGACCAAATTGCAAAAATTAGAAAAGATGGAGTAATGGTTATTCCGATTGGAGCATTAAGATAATTCTATACGAATATGGCGATAAATTTTCAAAAGTAATGGATAATTGTGATAATTTTAAGCATTAATTGTTTGCATTATATGAAAACATGATTTCGATTTTTAGTAGATAATTTCTATACTGTTATGCCAACAGTAACATGAATCTGATTAAAAGGAACCAAAAGTTGCATAATCATGATTCACCATTACTAATAAGTGATGTTAAGATGAGGATGCTGTAAAAGGGGTTAATGAACTAGCTATATTGATTTACAACAGAGATTAATGCAATAACTAAATTTTTCTTCTCATAGGGTATATTCGTGGCATGTGACAAAAATATTTTATTCTTTTAAATCTAATCATTATTATGAAAAAGTTTTTGAGTGTTGCATTAAAATTCCAATGGAAAACAATAGTAATCATTTGCGCATTACTGATTATTCAGACATTCTTTCAAATGGAAAATAATTGATTTGTTCAGTGTGGCTTTGTCTGTACTTAAAAATCAGAATACTGATTTCTTTTCAAATCCGGATTATGCATGTTAGTGTATACTGCCTTTTTAATGATTTGCATTTAGTGATTTTCCAAGTTCGTATGCCTGTTTTAATTCAGGTTTTCCATCAGTATCTCCTGGTTGTGTTACATGACCACATAAGATCTTGCCTATGCTTTTCCATCCCATGTGCTTTTCTAAATTGTCATACCATGTCTCGCTTTCTTCAAATCCGGTACCTTCTGCCGACATGATAAGAATGCTCTCTTTTCACTGGATTTTTGTAGTTGTCACATTCTGCAACTGCAAACAAACGGTCAAAAGCATTCTTAAGAAATCCTGAAATGTTCCAGTAATATAATGGGGATGCCAAAACCACGATATCTGCATCGATATATTTCGGATATATCTCATCCATGTCATCCTTTTGTGCACAAGGGTGTTCGCTATTTTTGCCTCCTTTCCAGCAGCCTATGCATCCGTTTATTTTCATTGATGAAATCATGAATTCTTCAACTTCATTTCCAGCTTCAGTTGCACCTTTAATGAACTCTGCTGTAATTGAAGAAGTATTTCCCTTTTTTCTTGGACTTCCATTTAGAATAATTATTTTTTTACCCATAGTTTACCTCATATCTATTTTTGGATTGTATTTGAATTTTGATTATATGCCTTTGCAACTGCTTTCCATTCATTATTCATTTTCAACATGAGTAAAACATCTGTGAAATCTATTCTTCCGCCCCAGCTTTCTTCAAGAACTCTCACAACGGCCAATGTTTCTTCTAAAAGAAGAACGTCAACTCTTGCATTGAATTCATCGCCGGCAGCAACACTATCTACATTATCGTAGAATTGTTCAATGGAACCGTGTTCCAGGTTTCCGTCTAAATATCCAAACAGTACTGCTTCATCAACAAATAATTCCCTTGCGTATTCGCTGTTTCCTTCCGCCACGCTTTTTACAAATTTTTGTGCTGCTTTTTCAACAGCTTCATATTCATCAATATTTGATCTCATAATTAGTAGTTGCGTGATTATCGGTTAAAAATAATCTGTAATTTTAAAATTACTTAATGATTTATAGTATGGTTTAATAAAAAGAATAACATGAATATTGAAGACATATGTCCTGTAAGTGAAACGCTCGATTTTTTTAATAGAAAATGGGTTCTATGTATATTGATGGATATGTTTAGAGGAAAAAAGCATTTCACAGAATTTCAGGAGTCAAATCCTACATTAAGCAACCATGTCCTATCCAAAACATTAAAATATATGGAAGATGTCAAATTAATCAAAAAAGAAACAACTGATGAAAAAACAAGGAACAAGACATACTACAAACTGCTTGACAAGGGATTGAAAGCTAATAGAATATTGTTTGAACTAACTGTTTACTCATTAAATGAATTGGAATGCAGCAAATTGAATGAAGATGTTAAAAAGGAAATTTTTGCCCAATACAGTAACAGTTTAAAATAATTAATTCATTTTTCATGATTTTAGAAAAATAGGTGAGATTTCATTCACACTTATTTTAGAAACCATATTCTGATTTTATGGTTACTAGGAGTCAATAAACTGGTTATATTGATTATTAACAGAAATTAATTTAGATATTTCGAACCTAGTATAGGATATTCTCTCTTTAAGGTCATTATCAACAAATGTGTGATGTTTCTGTTCACTCATGTGTGAAGTGGAATAACCAATATATTATATATGAAGAAATCTTTTGTAAGTATATGGGAGAAAATTATGAAAACAATTGTAAATAACTTGTATAACTTGTCAATTGGTCTAGCAATATTGTTTGCTGCTGTAGCACTTTTAACCTATGGTAATGCACATCAGTTTTACCTTTTGGTATCAGCTGCAGTTCTTTGTTTGCACTTCTTTGAAGAATTTGGATATCCTAGTGGTTTTCCATTAATGAATCGTGGTATGGTGCCTGTTTAATGGTTTTGACCCTAGCTTTTATGTTTGGTCAGATTTTGTAATTGGTTTTGTATTCTTTTTAATTGTATTCTGGTTTTGTTACCGTTCACCATTGTACTGGAAACTTGGAAGAGTCAAAGGCTATCCATTATCAAAAAGATCAGCATATGAGCTTGAAATGGATAAATTTTAAATATTAATTTCAATATTGATTTTCATTTAACTGAAAACAATATTGATTTAATTTGTTCTGTTTTACAAAAATATAATCATCACTACTTTTTAATGGTAATGACAGTATTGTTTAAGCCTAATATTTGTGAATAGTCAATGTTATCTGAAATGCTTATCAGATTGTCAATATGTTTTGAATTTAACTCGGTGTCTGTCTGTGGATTGTATCCAATTCCAGAATGCTTTATGGAAATGATTGTAGACTTGGCATTGTCCCTGACAATCACATCAATCCAATCCAAGTTATCATTTATTTCCAGAATATAAATGAGAAGTTCTTTCATTGCTAAACTAACGAGTTCAGCTGTCTTTTCATCCCTTAGAAAATCCCGAACTTGCTTGGATAAGTATAGTGCATCATTTTCATCGGCATGAATAGTATATTCAAGCATTTTCTCGTTTTCATCATGACGTTTTTTTAGGAAAAATCCTGAGTATTCTCCATGAGTCTTTTTATTCAAATATATGGAATATAAGTAAATAACGAGAAGTGTAGCTATTTCTGAAACTACAAATGCAAACCATATTCCGTTTTCGTTCCAGATGATGGAAAATAGGAATACGAATATTACTGGGAATACCAATCCATTCAACAGGGTGAGGATATTTGCCAGTTTCATGTTCTGTATGGATTGAATGTAGAATATGTATAAAAAGTTTATTGAATATGCTAAAAGACATAATGAGAATATTCTATAAACAGTGCTGTGAAAAATATTCCAAAAGCAACAACGATTTTCAATGATTTTCTTGCAACATACTCAACACCATTGTAATCTTTTTCCTGGAAATAAACAGTTACGATAGGCATAAGTGATTGTGAAGTACCAAAAATGAATATGCTCACCAGCAATGAAGTATTGCAACACATGTTGAATGCAACCAAACCAACATTTGCCATTACTGAAAGAATTATGAAATTGATAATGGCCAGCTTTATTGCCTGATACAGCGCTATTGAAGATGACGAAAATCCGGTCTTGCATATGTCAACCATGTATTTCACTGATTTGGCAAATTCAATCTTAATCAATTTCAGTGTCCGCTTAGAGTTAAAAAAATAAGTGCAAAGGTAAACTGTTGCGATGAGATATCCAAACACCATGCCCAATGCAGCGCCACCAATTCCCATATTGAAATATTGTATAAATACAATGTCAAATATAACGTTCAATACATTGGCTAAGAGAAACGCCCTGAACTGCAATTGGACAAAATCATCGATTTTAGCAAAGTAGGCTAAAACAATGAAAAAGCAGATGAATGGTATTGCCAGAAGATAATATTTAAAATATTCAAAGACCAG
>ONQL01000079.1 GCA_900319985.1 uncultured Methanobrevibacter sp.
TAATACTTTTAAGATGTCGGAGTTGAAAATAGCCATTTCAGTTGGGTCTAACCATTCTCTTTTTGCACCAATCATTGGGTCAGACATTACGATAATGTAACCGAGGCCTTGTTCATCCATTTCATCTTTTTTACCTTTACCAGGTGCGTCACCAACGATAATAGCAGGGATGTCTTTTGCAGATAACATTTCTCTTGCTTTAGCTGGTCCAGGTGCTCCTGGGTTTGGGCTAATGAAAATTGCAAAGTCAGGTTCGAAAGCGTCTATTTTAGGTACAACGTCTTCTACTTGTTCTGGGTTCATTTTTGCTCCAGATCCAAAAGTTCTTACATCGATATTTGGTCTGTCTGCTCTTTCGTCTAACAATAGGTCAATTACTGGTGAAGTACCAATATTACCACTTTTAATAATAGCAATTTTAGATATTAATAACTTTAATTCAAAAACTATTTAAATTTTATTATTTAATATTTTTAATCAATTAAATAATTATTAATATGAATACTATTCATTATTTTAATTTAATCTGCTATTTTTTATACAAACTATAATAAAATTAGGATTTTCTTAATAAAGTATATGTCATTTTTTGTTATTTTCAGTGAAAAAACAGCTATCGAAATTAATGAAAAAGTTACCTAAAATGATAAAATTTTAAAAATTAGAAATCAGTGGTTCCGACGAGATTCGAACTCGTGATCCCCTCCTTGTAAGGGAGGTATCATACCACTAGACCACGGAACCAACAAACAATATTATGATTTTATTAATATATAAACATTTCGGTTATATTTGATTTAATGTAGGTAACTTTTATAATATGAACAATATACTTATTATTATAAAAAAATGATGTGATAAAATGGCTTGGGATGACACAGCTAGTAAAATATGGATAGATGGAAACATGGTTGATTGGAAAGATGCAAATATTCATGTACTTTCTCATGTTGTCCATTACGGTACAAGTGTTTTTGAAGGTATTCGCGCATACAAAAACGAAAAAGGCGTTGCGGTATTCCGTTTAAAAGAACACGTACAACGTTTATTTGACTCTGCAAAAATTTATAAAATTGATATTCCGTTTACACAAGAGGAAATTGAAGAAGCGATTTTAGAAACCGTTAGAGTAAATGATTTAGACGGTTGCTACATACGCCCTATTGTATTTAGGGGATACGGTGAGCTTGGTGTAAATCCTTTAAACTGTCCTGTTAATGTGGTTATTGCTGCATGGGAATGGGGATCATATTTAGGAGAAGAAGGAATGGCTAATGGTGTAGATATCGGTGTTTCATCATGGAGAAAACCTGCACCTGATACTTTCCCTGCTCTTGCTAAGTGTGGTGCAAATTATATGAATTCCCAATTAGCTAAAATGGAAGCTATTGACAACGGATATGATGAAGCGATTATGCTTGATTATGAAGGTCATGTTTCTGAAGGTAGTGGAGAAAACATTTTCCTTGTTGAAGGGGAAAAATTGTTCACTCCAGCAATGTCCTCATCAAACCTTAAAGGTATTACCAGGGACACAATCATGACTCTTGCTCGTGATTTAGGTTATGACGTTGTTGAAGAAATAATATCTAGAGAAAGATTATACTCAGCAGATGAGGTATTTTTCACTGGAACCGCTGCTGAAGTAACTCCTATACGTTCAATCGACCACAGAACAATAGGCGCAGGCAAAAGAGGACCAATCTCTGAAAAATTACAGAAAACTTTCTTTGATGTTGTTGAAGCTAAATCAGAAGACAAATACAACTGGTTATCTTATATTTAATGGTGTAGTCTATGGATATACTTCAGGGAATTATTATCGGTATTGTTCAGGGGCTCACTGAATTTTTACCGGTCAGTAGTTCAGCACATTTAGTATTTATTCAAAACATTTTAGGCGTTCAAAGCTCACTTGCTTTCGATACGTTTCTTCATTTGGGATCATTGCTTGCAGTATTATGGTTCTTCCGTGCAGATATCATTAAAATGCTTTTATCATGGTTTTCAAGTCTGTCTGATATTGTACATGGAAGATTCAGGGAAGGCTTTTATGATGATCCCTATAAAAGACTCGCATGGTATGTTATTATAGCTACAATTCCTGTAGCTCTTGCAGGGGTATTTTTTGAAGACTCTGTCGAAGCACTGTTTTCAGGTGCACTTTATGTTCCGGCATTCTTTTTGTTTGTGACAGGTACTATTCTTTACTTATCTCAAAGAATGACTAGTGGGAATATTAATTTCCGCAATATTACTGGAAAACATGCTTTCTTTATGGGATTAGGTCAGGCATGTGCAATTCTTCCGGGTCTTTCCCGTTCAGGTACTACAATAGCTGCGGGTCTTGTCGCCGGTTTGGATAAGGAATTTGCCGCAAAATTCAGTTTCATCTTGTCAATTCCTGCTATTCTTGGTGCATTTATATTGCAGGTCAAGGATATTGGTTCAGCGATGGATGCAAACTTTTTACCTATCTTTTTAGGTTTTGTTGCAGCATTTGTTTCCGGATACATTGCTATCAAATGGATGTTGGATTTAATTCAAAAAAGAAATCTGGACATTTTTGCCTACTACTGTTGGATTGTAGGTATTGTGGTGTTCATGGGTACTATTGCCCACGTATTCTAAAATTAAAATATAATAGAGATTATGAATCTCTATTTACATACTTTTTCTATTTTTCTTCTTAACTTTTCTACAGAATTTCCTAAGACGAGTGCTGTATACATTGCGCCTCCCGCTCCGGCACCTTCCTTAACAAATCCTTTCAGATAATTTTTCAATCCTTCGTGTTCTGATTCCTCAAATCTAGGATCCACTATATTAACAGTAATGCTGTCGTCTATCTGTTTTAAAATGCCAAACAAGTCAGCGGTTTCATCACCTGCAACGTATACTGTAGTTGCCAGGTTGATTCTTGAAAAATCAAAGTTAGGTTGAACGGATTTGATGATTGCACAGACAGCAGCCATTTGAGTTCCGCCTGCTAAGATGATAGGGATGTCTGAACCTAAAACAATTCCTGCTATTGCCGGTAGTGTTGGATCACCTACTGCTCCAATTGCCTGCATGGCATCGATATCGTCTTTTTTAGGGTCAAGTCCTGCATTTTTAAGCCCCTCGTCGACAACTTTTGTTTTCATGTCATGGGGGTTATGCGGCATGCTTCCGCTTACCTTTTCATTTGCATCATAGCCGAGAGCTTTCAATACTCCTAAAGCGGTTGTAGTTCCTGCAGCAATACTTTCACCTATGACAAGCATTTCGTGTCTTCTGGATAATTCAGCGCCTAAGTCCTTGGCGTTTTCAAATATTTCAAGAGGGTTCAATACTCCTTTTCCGGTTCTTATGTCTCTGCCGTATTCCTTTCCAAAGCTTACGTATTCAACTTCTGGTTTAATTTTGGAACCCGCATCAATTACTACAAAAGGCATTTCTGAAAGTTGAAGTGATGCTTTTGTCAATCTTGCAGGAGTTGGTGCCGCTGCATCTCCAACTACAGTTTCTGCTGGAGCTTCACAGCATCTTACTTCGCCCAAAACCATAAATTCAACGTCAGAAGCAGGGGTATATTCAGTTAATTCTGCTGTAGGGCCTGCACCTGAAATTCCATCTATCAATGAGGTTTCAGTAGTCCCGATTGTGATTAAAAATACCGGATCTTCACAGTTCTGTAATTTTTCAGTTAGTTCGCTAGATCCGTATGTGGTAATTCCATCAATCATTTTTTTCACCTAATTTCTTTAGTTGTTCTATGATAATCTTGTTTTGATTAATAATTTTCTTATTCTGATTCATTATTTTTATTAACATTTCCCTTTCCGGAAGTTCATTGTCTGTTTTGAATGTTTGACCGTCTCTTGATCTTGCTGGGATTTTTATCTGGTCTTTTGGAGGAAGCTTATTTTCCTGTTTCGGCATTGAAGGAATCACACCTCTTGATGCACTGTCTTCTTTTGAAACGAAGTCAACATATCTGTGTGTTACCTTAATCTTTCCCCTTTCATCAAGAAGTTCCATTAATCTTTCGTCTACTTTATCAACACCTACGAGCTGTTCCTCTTCCACTTCATGGATTAATCTTTTTTGAATGTTGTATGCATTGTATATAGGAATTCCCCTTGCCTTGCATTCGTTTTTGAACATGTCGTGAATGTTAATGTCTCCGGTCAATTGTTTTACTCTCTTTTGTTCTAATGTATTAGCACTATAAAATCCCATACTTTCACTTATGTTTTTTAAATTTAAAAAATATTTTTATATTTTTAGATAGTAATATACTAATTAATTAAATTTTTTAGTTGATTGTCTTGATAAGTTTAGGTATTGAAGGAACTGCAGAAAAAACTGGTGTGGGTATTGTTGACAGTGATGGAAATATATTGGCTATGGCCGGAAAACAGTTATTTCCCGAAGAAGGTGGAATACATCCGAGAATTGCTGCTGAACATCATGCAAAATGGATTCCTGAACTGATTCCTCAGGCCATTGAAGAGTCAGGCCTCACTTATGATGACATTGACTTAATTTCTTTTTCACAGGGTCCGGGCTTGGGTCCGGCATTAAGGATTGTTGCAACTTCTGCACGCAGTCTTGCATTGTCATTAAATAAGCCGATAATTGGTGTCAATCACTGTATTGGGCATGTTGAAGTTGGAAAACTCGACACTGGTGCTGAAAACCCTGTATCCCTTTATGTAAGTGGGGGCAATAGTCAGGTAATTGCATATGAAAGCGGAAGGTATAGGATTTTTGGTGAGACATTGGACATTGCAATCGGAAACTGCCTTGACCATTTCGGACGTGAAACAGGTTTGGGCCATCCGGGCGGTCCGGTAATTGAAAAATTGGCCAAAGAAGGTTCATATATAGATTTGCCTTATGTTGTAAAGGGAATGGATTTTTCCTTTTCAGGACTGTTGTCTGCAGCTTTAAGGGAAGCTCAAAGGGGAACTCCTATGGAGGATATTTGCTTTTCACTTCAGGAAACTGCCTTTGCAATGCTTGTTGAAGTTACCGAAAGGGCTTTGTCACATACCCAAAAGGATGAGGTGATGCTGTGCGGAGGAGTTTCAGCCAATTCTCGATTGAGAGAAATGCTTAGGACTATGTCTGAAGAGCATGGCGCCAAATTCTATATGCCGGAAATGAAGCTTTGCGGAGATAATGGAGTCATGATTGCATGGCTGGGTCTTTTGATGTGCAGGGAGTTTGGACCTATGGATCTGTCCCAGACTGGAATAATACAGAAGTTCAGAACCGATGAAGTGGACATACCATGGATTGACAATACAAAATCTTACCTGAATCTAAGCGATGATTTGATAGCCAAAGGTGCAGAGTCAAATATTGTCAGAAGTAGCTATTTGGGAGAAAAGGCAGTTTTGAAGGACAGAATTCCAAAAAACTACAGGATTTCCGAAATCGACAACAAAATCAGAAAGGCCAGATGCAAGGAAGAGGCAAAACTGCTGTCAGATTCCAAAAGGGCGGGAGTCAGAACTCCTGTTTTATATGATGTTGACCTGAATAACAAATCAATACTTATGGAAGAGATTGACGGTGTGATGGTAAAGGACATTATTGATGAGAAATTGTCATTCAGAATAGGTGAGGAAATTTCAAAGCTTCACGATGCGGGCATAATTCATGGAGACATCACTTCTTCAAATATCATGCTGCAGGATGATGATTTGGTTTTCATTGATTTTGGTCTTGGCAGATATTCCACTTTGGATGAAGACAAGGCGGTTGATTTGCTTGTATTGAAAAAGTCACTGCAAAGCATAGATTATAATTTGGCATTAAATTATTTTGACAGTGTTTTAAAAGGTTATGGTAATGATTTGGTTGTCAGAAAGATTGCTGACATTGAGTCAAGGGGAAGATATACTCACTGATATTGAAAATAGTTTTTAGTTAACTATATTAAAAATTTAAAATATACTATTTTTATGATAACATTTATAACTGGTAACGAACATAAAGTTAAAGAAGCAGAGAATA
>ONQL01000018.1:0-22329 GCA_900319985.1 uncultured Methanobrevibacter sp.
GATATACTGTCACCAGATTTGACTTCAACAAATCCAGTAGCATTCTCATCAACATTAACAGTTAAAAGAACCCTATTTCCATTGGTTTGGACTGTTGCATAAATTGGAGTATCTTTCATGACATGACCAATAATTTCAAAGTCCTTAGTGATTGTGTTGGTATTAAATACAGAATCACCCAGGTATGTTGCAGTTACAGTGTAGTTTCCAGATTCCATACCGTTAACTGAAAGTTCAGCTTTACCATCTTTAACATCCACATACATAGTAGATGTCTCACCGCTTTCTTTACTGACTATATAGAATTTAATCAAACCTGTTGCGGTTTCATTCACATTAACAATAAATGCAACATTATTTTCAGAAGTATCAACATCCAATGAAATTGGAGTGTTCTGTTTTACGGCATCCATGACAGTGAAAGTTAACTTTGTAGCATTTGGATTGTAGTTGTCATCACCAAGATAAGTCACATCAACAAAGTAACTGTTTGGAGTAAGTGTAGTTGTTAAGCTAGCAACACCGTCAATAACATCAATGTATGTAACACCACCACTAATAGAGAGTTTTACAAATCCAGTGGCGTTTTCATCAACACTTACAGTTAATGTGACCCTATTTCCATTCACAATAGCACCGGCATTAATAGGAGTGTCCTTCTTAATGTGGCCCCTGATAGTGAAGTCTTCATAAGTAATGTTGGTATTAAACCTGCTATCACCCATATAGGTTGCAATTACTGTGTAATCACCAGTTAAAAGAATATCTTCAAGAACCGCTTCACCGTCAATTACATCGGCATATAAAGTGTATTCTTCTTCACCAGTTACTTGGAATTTGACAAGACCAGTTGCATTTTCATTAACAGTAGCAGTAATTGTTACATTGTTTTCTTCAGTGTCAATATCCAAAGAGATTGCTGTGTTTTCCTTAGCAGGCTCTATAAGTGTGAATTCACATTTAGTGGAGTTCTTATTGTAGTTTTCATCACCTAAATAAGTTATAACTAAACTGTAGCTTCCGTAAGGCAAGGTAATAGCCAATGTAGCTTCACCATTTTCCAAAGCAATATTTGATATACTGTCACCAGATTTGACTTCAACAAATCCAGTAGCATTCTCATCAACATTAACAGTTAAAAGAACCCTATTTCCATTGGTTTGGACTGTTGCAGAAGTAGCGTTTGTATTAAATACTGAATCACCCATATATGTTGCAGTTACAGTATAGTTTCCGGATTCCATACCATTAACTAAAAGTTCAGCTTTACCATCTTTAACATCCACATACATAGTAGATGTCTCACCGCTTTCCTTAGCGACTATATAGAATTTAACCAATCCAGTTACACTTTCATTCAAGTCAACATCAAACACAGCACTGGTTTCGCCTACAGAAATGTTAAGGCCAATAGTAGTATTTTCCTTAGAAATTTCTGCTACGGTAAATGTTACAACAGTACTGTTCACATTGTAGTTGTCATCACCAAGATAAGTCACATCCATATAGTAACTGTTTGGCATTAAGGTGGTTGTCAGTGTTGCTACACCATCTGCTAATTCAATATTAGCCACAGTATCGCCAACAGTCAGTTTTACAAATCCTGTAGCGTTTTCATCAACATTAACAGTTAATGTAACTCTGTATCCGTTCACATCAGCACGAGCATCAATGGTAGTATTTTTCTTGATGTGGCCTCGGATAGTGAAATCCTGATAGGTAATGTTGGTGCTGAACCTGCTATCACCCATATAGGTTGCGATAACTGTGTAATCACCGATTTCAAGAATATCTTCAAGAACTGCCTTACCGTCAATTACATCAACATAGAGTGTGTATTCTTCTGTACCTGTTACCTGGAATTTTACAAGGCCTGTTGCAGTATCATTAACATTAACAGTCATTGACACATTGTTTTCCCCAGTTAATACTTCTAAGGAAATTGGAGTGCCCTGTTTTACTACATTAAATGTTGTGGTATTATATGCGCTATAGTTACCGTCAGCAATTGTTACAGAAACTAAAATATCGTAATTAAGACCTAAATTATTAATTGTAGTATTTCCTTTACCATCAACAACATTTACAGTATAATTCTGATTGTTTATTTCTACAATGTATTCACCATCGATTTCACCGTAAACCAAAACAACAGCATCCTCACCATATACAATATCATCAACAGATACAACAACTGAAACAGGTTTAGGATCAACGTCAAATGAATTTTCATTAAATCCTGAATAATTACCATCAACAACAGTTACATTAACAATATAACTTCCAACATTTAAATTAGAAACAGACACATTTCCAGTACCGTTTACAACAGTTACCAAAATAGGTTCAGTTCCCACATAAACAAGATACTCACCATCAACATTGCTCTTAACAGTGACAATGGCATTTTCCCCGTAAGTTATATTAGATACACTAATGTTTACATCCACAATTTCTCTTACAAATATTACACCTGAATTGATTATAGATTCGTTAGTGTAGTAAGAATCACCTTCAAAAGTACCTGTGACATTGTATCTTCCGGCACTCAAATTAGGAACAATAAGGTCTTCAAGACAGGATTGTGTGATGTTATAAACCAGTTTCTCATTTTCATCATATATTCTGTATGTAATGTTTCCGTATGCATTGACAGGAACTGATGCATTAATGGTTGCATTTTCACCATAATCAATTATATCACTTGATAAATTGAAAACACCAGCAGCTTTATTGACAGTTAAAGTGGCATTGACATATGCTTCAGCATAATTATCACTTCCAAATACATAAACTGTAATGTCATAACTGCCCGGATTGAAGTTTACACTTGAGAATGTGAATATTGTACTGTTTTCAACATATAATGAAACTGATTCATTGTATCTGTTGTCTAAAAATACAGTATAATAATCAGCAACATCGACAGTTACATTGATTTTAATCTCATCACCATAGTTAACAGCAACATCATTTACGGTTATGTTTGGAGCGACTTTGTTAACCTTCACATTAACCATTTCACTAACCGGAAGGTAGTTTTTATCTCCCCTGTATATTGCTGTAACCAAATAATTACCAGAGTTTAATGTGAGATTTTCAAGTTGAGCCTTACTGTAGACCTTACCATTCAATTCATAGACAACATTACCCTTAGCATTCTTAGCAATAGTTGAATTAACTTTTAATTTTTCACCCTGAGTAATGTCATCTATAGAAACGTTTAAACCAGGATCTACACGGCTGACAGTGAATATTTTAGTTACTTTATCAAATACAAAAGTGTTTGAATTATTATCTTTTGCATTTAATGTAACAGTATAATCCCCACCGTTAAGAATACCTGCATTGCAGGTGAACTCATCACCAGTTACATTGACTGGATAAGATTTGCCGTTAATGTCCAAATAAACGGTAAATTTGCAGTTTGTACCAGTATCAATAGTACCTTCAATTTTTTCGTTTTGTCCATAGTCAATCTCATGAACAGTGAAATCAACGTTTAATGCATCAAATACTGAATTGGTAATATTCACATTACTGGAATCGTTATAGATGTTTCTGTAATTGTTTGCCTTATTGTTTGTAAAGATACTGCCGTTGACAATTGCATTTCCTGATGCAATGTTTAATGCACCGTTTTCTGAAATTGTGTTGTTTGAAAATGTGGATTCAAGAACTGATAGGCTTTTGTCACTACTACTTAAAACAACATTTTTAACAGTATTATCTGTGAATATACATCCTGAAATAGTATTATGATAGTTTGTTGATTGGATTATATAATCCGCTGCATTGCCTATGAATATAGAATTATCAGAACGCAGATTGTGGATATTGGGGAATGGGTCTAAGGCACTGTATTTATTATACGCTGCATCAATAAAACTTCCTCCATCCTGAGTGTTATTGTAAAATGCAGAACTGATGAGAACATCTTTAGAATACACAATCAAAATAAAATTAGTTGATGCTCTGTTTTCGGTGAATACACTTGATATTATTTTTGCTGAATTCGCACGAGAAAGCTGTATGAGGGTTCGGACTGCATTGTTCTCAAATATTGATTCATTAATTATGAGATTGGAATATATACCAACACTAGTTATGATTCTTGAATAAACTAATGAATTGTCATAAAATTGAGATCCAACAATGTTTAAATTTCCTTCATTATAGATAATTGAACCAATATACCCACTATCACCATCATCAATATTAGTAAAGATACATCCATCAACAGTCAAATTACCTTCATTGTGTATGATTCCAGACGATCTCCAAACAAGAAAATCTCTAACTACAACATCACATATAGTAACATCAGCGTTTTCTCCAACATCAAAAAAGCATTGAGCATGCCATACATTGAAAACAACATCTCCAAGTGCAATTATAGATAATTTCTTATCTGAAATCTTCAGTTCGGCATTACTACGAGCTGAATAGGTTCCTTCCCTTACATAAATAGTGTCCTCAGCAGCAGAATTTTCAATAGCTTCACGTAATGTATCGAACTGACCGCCTGTACTGTTGACAATGAAATTGCCTTCATATTGTGTGACTGAGAATGTGGTTGTGTTTACAGCACCATTATAGTTTTCATCACCTTCAAATGCAACCATTAAACTGTAGTTTCCTTCCCCAACATCAGCCAAAGATACTGTGAGTTTACCATCACTAGGAAGAGTGACATTTGTAATTCGATTATTAAAAAGAAGATAGAATAATCCGCCTCTACTTGCACTGATTGTTAAAATAGGGCGACCATGATCTGAATTTCTAAGGACAATATCATCTACAGTCACATTGATATGGACATTCGCCTTACGTACGATGAGCCTGTCGAATATTGCTTCACCATAATAGATGTTGCCGTAGCGGTCATAAATGACTTCATTTAATATAACATCATAAATTCCTTTTGGCAAAATCGCTGTAGTATATTCAAATACTCCATCCGAAATGGTAACTGAAGCATCAACACCGTTAACAAAACCAGGCAATGTTAATTGAAGATCCATGTTGAATTGAGGGTCAAGTGTACCTGTAATTGTTGTTGGAATGCCGTATTCACCATCAGGTATAATCAATATCACATCATAGAAATCGAATATGTTTTCACTATATTGGATATTTCCTGCATTGAATATGTTTGCAAACTCTTCAGCAAAGTTAATTCCGAAAATGGATTTTGTAAGTTCCAGAGATTTGTTGTTGTAAATTGCTCCACCTTTGCCGTTTGCGCTATTGCCAACAAATGTGGAATTAAACACAGTCATAATATTATTATTATAAATGGCACCGCCATCAAATTCACTGGATCCACCGGTGAATGTTGAATTAAAGATATGTAATTCATTTCCATTGAAGATTGTTCCACCATATCCGTTTGCAGTGTTATCTTCAAAAGTGGAGTTCAGGACTTCCAAAGTTCCTTCATTATAAACAGCTCCACCATTGTAACCCTCATTTTCTGTGAAAACAGTGCGTTTAATGGATAATAACTTCTTGTTATATATTGCACCACCATTTCCACTGTTGTAGTTGTCTGTGAAATTGGAGGAGATGATTTCTGCAGCTCCATTGCTGTATACAACAGAACTTACATTGACAATATTGTCTGAAAATTCAACTGTATCGATGACCAAATCCTTTTCATTCCATACAACAGCATTGTCAATGAAATTAAGTGAAAATGTGCTGTTCAATATATTTAATAAACCGGAATTGTATATAATGACACCGGTTTCAAAACCTTCGAATGAACAGTTGGTGATTATTAAAGTACCATAATTTTCAATTGTTGCATGATTTTTCATTGCTCCTTCAGTAAATGAAATGCCGTTAAATACAACAGTGCATCCTTCAGCTATTGTAAAGAACCATTTTGCACTGCTTCCGTCAAACATAACCCCATCATCCTTGAAATTTTTAAGGGTGAATGATTTGCGGATATCAATTTCCATATTGTCTTCATCAAAATAGTTTACATTTGCAAAAATAACACCATTTTCTGCAACGGCATCAATAGCATCAGTTAAGTTTTCATATACCTCATTTTCAGATATGATGAAATTCGGAACTTTCATTTCAAATTTGATATCAAAGATATATGTATTGAAGTCATGGTCGTTCATTACACCTACTGTATAGTTTCCGCCCATTACCTCCTCAAAAGTGACGTCGAAATCACGGGACCCGTTGTTGTAAATTGTGTATAAAGGCACTTGATCTAAGTACAGTAAAACCACTGAATCAAATGAATCCACAGACTTACCTTTAACATGGACAGTCTGATTGATTTTATCTATAGCAAAATCATCTATTTGTCCATTACCGTTAAAGACACAATACTTACTAGTTATTTTATCAACATTACCACCAGCAAAGTAATTCCTTACTCTCTCATCACCTTCACCTTGATAGTTTTCTAAAAAGGTACATAAGTAGAATGATGCTGATGTTTCTTGACCGTCTAAATTGTCGGCTGCAATATAGATTGCTCCACCTTCACTTTCTGCATCATTGTTTATAAATGTAGTGTTTACTGCAATAACCATTGCATCATTTTCTGAATCATATTTACCAATATAAATGGCTCCACCTTGATTAGTAGCATGATTATTGTAGAAATTACAGTTCATCAATGTTAAAGTACCTGTTTCCAGGTCAATAGCTCCACCATAAGTAGCAACTCCATTCATTACTGTAATGTTTTCAAGTGTAACTGTAGGGCCGTCTGTCTGTTCTGTCTCTGGATGTGGAGGTGGAGGTGTTGTAACCCACTCTACTTTTTCATCATATGTTAAAAGCATGAAGTAATCATTACCACCACAGTCAAAGATAACCTTTTCGTCCCCATAAGCTCTGATTGTTAATTCAACTTCTCCTTCAATATCCATACTAGATACGGAATATGTTCCGCCTCTAACTGTAATGATACCTGCACCATATAACACAGCTTCATCAACTGCATCTTTTAGAGTATCAAAATAGCTGTAATCATCATCTTCATCGTGTTGATAAATGAATCTACCTTCATAATCCTCTTCACCAAGATTATTATTATCCTCTGTAGAAGTGCGAATTTCATTGTCGAGATTGGCTGATGATTTCATAATGGACAATGAAGTCTTTTGAATATTATTTGTTGAATAGTATCTGTTGTCACCTTCAAATACGGCATCGATTTCATAGGTTCCATCATCCAAACCTGAAATGACTAAATCATCCCTGCAGGATTGAGTTAGTGTATAAACAACGTTTTTATTTGAATCTGAAACTGTGTATTTCATATTTCCTTCTGCATTAACCGGAGATGAAACCTTGATGACAGCATCATCTGAATCTGCAGCTTCATTAGAGACACTTAAAGCAAACAGAGGAAGGTTTTTATTGACTTTCAAAGTGGCCTCAGTGGAATTTGATATGTAGTTTACACGTTCCTGTGAAGTGACCTTGATTGTGTAGGTGCCAGGTTCAAAGGTATTTTCTATTTCAACAGATCTGCTGCCGTTAATAAATTTGACAGTTTTATAATCACCAATTTCTATTGTATATGTTGACGGAACATTAGTTTCTATGTTTACAATAATACTGTCGTTATATCCTACTTCCACATCCGCTACAGATATGGTCGGATTGGCTTTATAAACTTCAAAATTAACAGTAACAGCTGAGAGCACATAATCTTCATGATCATAGATAGCTACAAGTGTATATTTTCCAGCATCCAATTTCAATGACTCAATTTCTTCTTTTGTATAATATTTTCCGCTCAATTGATAAACCAGTGCACCCATAGCATTTGAAGGCAGTCTTTCAACGACTTTCAGGGTTTCACCATAGGTAATGTTGTCAACTGAAACATTAAATTCCATGCCATTACGGTTAACTCTGAAAATTTCAGTAATGCCGTCCATCAGATATGTGTTATTGTTGCCATCCCCAATACTGTTTAAAACAGCAGAATATTTTCCACGATTCAATATGTCTGTTTTATAGGTGAACTCATTGTTTACGATATCCAAAATGACGTTTTCACCGGCAACTGTTAAATTGGCAGCTGCGTATAGATTGGTACCGAAATCTACTGTACCATTAATAATAGATTTTTCACCATACAGAACAGACAATGCATTCAATTTAGCATCCCTAACATCAAAGACTGAATCATGAGCTACTGTAAATCCGTTGCTGTGAATATGTCCGTTTACTCCAATGTTATTTTCAAAAAGACACTCATCAATGAATGTAGTAACTTTAGGAGAAGTTGCAATAGCTCCAATTGTTGCATTGTTATTAATAAAGTTACTGCCGTCTACAAATAATGTGAGTTTTTTATTATAAGGGTTTTTGATTAAAATTACAGAACCCACATTACCCTTATTGTTATTGAATATAGAGTCTTCAATGTATGCTTTTGAAACTCCATCAAGGCATATTACTCCACCGTCAACTTTACTGTTAGAGTTGTTTTCAAAATTGGACTGTCCAATATCCAAGACCACTTCAGTGGTGTTGGCGTTAACATATATTACTCCACCTTCAAGTTGTGCCTTTTCTCCAAAATTATTTTTGATATCGTTTTTCTTGAAACTGGATGATACAACAGATAGATATCTGGAATTATTGCCTACATATATTGCAGACCCTTTAACAGCAGTATTCTGTTCAAAATTACATTCACTGATTGCATCATCATATTGAACCAGGTTTTTAAAGTGCAATGCTCCCCCTTCACGTGCAGAATTATTTATGAATTTGGAATCCCTGATTGAAACATCTTCATGACCCAACGATGTGACTGCTGCAGTACCTACTTTTAAAGGAGCGACATTATTTACGAAATTACAATAGTTAATCTCCAATAAATATCCGTCACTGAATATGGCTGCTCCACCATTTTTGGCAAATGATGTCTTTGTAATCCTGTTGTCTGTAAAATTACATGAATATAATGAAAGATATCCGTGATTGACTATAGCTCCATAATTGGTATTTCTGTTGTGAAGTCCTCTGAATGTAATGCCCCATATATCGACTGCAGCGTTTTCACCAACTATTATGAAATTGGCATCACCGCCTTGAGCATCAAAGACCACCTTACCCACAGCAAAAATATCTAAAGTTTTATTTGATATTACAATTCCAGTGTCTTTATATGTACCGTTTTTAATAAAAATTGTATCATCACTATTGGAATTGGCTACAGCCTCATTTAAGGTATCATATTCCGCATTTGTACTTAAAACAAGGAAATTGCTGTAGGTTTTGCTTATTGAGAATGAAGTGAAATTCATTGCAAGCTCAAAGTTTTCATCAGCGTTACGCATAGCAACAACTGTATAATTGCCTAAATCAAGGCCGGTCAGTTGCATGCTTGCTTTACCTTTTACAACTTCAAGTTGATAATATTTATTTTGAACAAAGACAGTATAATTCAAATCCCAATTGGCATAAACATTTAAAACCGGTGTTTCAGGTATTAATACATCTTTTACTTCAAGAGTTAATGTGATTTTTGCTTTATCAATCAATATTTTTGCATATCCTGCATCATTTAAATAAAATTCGTTTCCATATAAATCAGAAAAATAATCATGACCAAAGAAATGATCCATACGGTCCCCTTGAGAATACATTCCAGGCATGTATAATTCATGTGTTCCAGCGGACGGCACTCCCATATTTATTTTAAATTTATTATCTTCAATGGTGACCAAATCTCCAAAAACAATTTCATCATCTGCAACTCCTGCTAAAACAGTATAAGGATTATTATAATTACATCCCCAATCGAAATCACCCTCAAGAATGTATTCCTGACCATAGATACCGTCTTTTGGAGTTATTTTTAAATTCAAATCAAATTCATTATGCTCAAAATTAGCTTCCCTTGTGGGTGTAATAAAGTATATGTTTCTATAATTTTCAGTCGCAATATTGGAATCAAAAACACAATCAGTTATGTTTATGAAGCCTTTATCGTTGTGATATATAAAAATTGCCCCTCCGTTTTTAGCGGAGTTTCCTATAAACTCAGTATCAGAGACTATAAGATTTTCAGCAGCTATTGCTCCTCCTATTCTTGGAGCAACATTTCCGATAAATTTTGAGCCAGTTATAATCAAGGTTGATTCATAACCATAAATGGCTCCACCAGTATCCTGTGCTGTATTATTAGTGAAAGTACAATCATTTACAGTTAGATTAGAGCCGTGAGCGTACATAAATTCATTTGATTCAAAAGTACAATCATTCAGTACTACATTTGAATATAGCACATAAAGCGGCTGATCGGGAATGTGTTCAAATTTACAATTTGAAAAGGTACCATACGAATGCTCCCAGAATGATATTGCATTATTATATTTGCCCGTTATAGTTATATCCTCCATAGTAAGATTACAACCAGCATATACGTCCAACAACCTCTTAATTAAAGAGGAGGATTTTGATGAAAAAATGACCGGCTCCAGAGAACCTTCTTGAGCTTTAATTGTAACCTTTTTATTATTTTGAATTTTCACATTAAAATTTTCTCTTTCAGTGTAAATACCACTTTTAACTGTAATTACACCTGTTCCACCATCAGAAATAGCATTTACAGCTTCAGATAAACTTTTAAATGGCTGATTATCATTTAAAATAAAATCATTCGCTACAATCCTGAAAGAAGCGTCCTTATAAATATATCTTTTTTCATCATTATACTTCATGTAAATTGTATATGACCCTAGTTCCAAATTTCTGAAAGTTTTAGTACTGCCACTATTACAATCTACACTATCATAGTACGCACCATAATGATATAAAACCAAATAATTTACCTCATCATCTACTTCAGGTGTTATTTCAACTGACTGATCCACATAATTTACTGTAAAATCAATGGACCCCTGCCCTATAAAATCACAATTGGAAAAAGAATGAGATCCTGAATCTTTATCATAAACATCGTTATTTTCATCACCCTGTTTATTGCCCTCAAAATAACAGTTATAAAAATCGGCGTTAGATCCATCACCTTCAACGCAGACAGCTCCACCTCCGGATGCTGCATTATTGTTTATGAACCGGCAATTTCTGGCTACGAGGCTACATTCATCATCATCAAGATAAATGGCTCCACCCCAACCATAACCTCCGGCAAGGTTCTGAAAAGCTTTATTACTCTCAAATATACAGTCATTCACGTTCAATTGTCCTTCATCAACTTCAATAGCACCACCTTGAAATGCACCTCCATTTCTAAAGGTTATTCTATTGAATGTTACATGTGCATTTTTATCAGATATTTCAAAGAACCAATTATCATTCTTGCTACCGTCAAAAATAACTGTGTGTGAAGAGCCATAAGGCTCGAATGTTAAATGTACTCCATCACTAATTGTAATTTTTACATCATCCGAATCGGAACCGTATGTACCTCCCCAAATGCGTATTGTTCCTCCATTATTATCACAGGCCTCATCAACGGCATCATCCAAATCTTCATACCATGTACCATCATAGTAAAAATTATTTCCACCGGATTTAAGCAAATCATCATTTGAAGCAGAAAGAATCTCTTTTGAACTAGAAGATGCACTTTCCACCTTATGACTGGATATTTCATCTAGATTATTATTTACATTAATCTGTTCTACATCATTGCCGGCTTCACTACCAAGCGAAGTGGCATTGTCTTTTTGCTCAACAGCAAAAGAGACTGTTGCAATATCCGTATCACTGACTTCCTCAAGCAATGTAGCATTCGTATCGGCCGCTGAAATTGCACCGATACTTATAATCATTACAAGAGTTATCAGCAACATTACTATCGTTTTTTTCTTCATTTTAAAAATACCCCATATTGTCTAAAAATTAAATAAACAAACAGAACGTTCGTTCTGTTCATTAATACATACATAGGTATTGTAAATGAATACAATACATAATAGTGGGTTTTGTTTTTGATTATTAATAAATATAGTACATTATATTTTAATTTGATGATTAAAAAGAATTATTACAAACTGTGTTAAAATACAAATAGCATTGTTAGAATCGAAAATTAATTGAAAAACATTCGTTGACTATTCATTTCAGGTTTCATTAACTTGGACTTCCCCAACCTGTAAAAGTTGGGGTTCTCACATTTTTAAGATAAATTTGGTTTGTGTTAGCCCTAAGAAAACATACGTTTCAATCAAAAGTAATTAATATTTTCCAAAATAATCAAACAATTGTTCTTTATATTAATTTCCAACATGACAGAACGTTCATTCTCTACATCATTTAATAACCATAAACCATAAATTGTTAATTGTATGAATACAAAACAATTAATTTTAGAAAAGACTTTAAAATTAATGATTGAAAAGCAAAACTCCCACATTTCCGTTAGGGAAATCAGTGCAGCCACTGGAATTGCTACCGGGGGAATATATCATCATTTTTCTAATAAAAAAGAGATATATAATGAGATTACTGAAAGATACTATCTAAACTTTTACAAATTCAATATTGATGAACTCAGGCAGATAAAGGGAAATGCAAAAAAGAAAATCCACGACGTCATGGCTGAAATTATTAATGAAAAACAAAGCGGAATCAAGATTGAATCGATTGATGATGAAATAGACTACAGAATCATATTGGCGATTTTGACTGCAAAAGGATTTGCTCATGAAAATTATCAGGAGTTATGCCAAAGCCTCCTAAACGAAATGAAGGAATTTTTCACAGAAATTATTGAGGAAGGTCAAAAAAACAGACAGATCCGACAAGACTTCTCAACCGAAGACATTGTAGAGTCATTAATTATCATGTACCTAGGAATTACATATAAATGGGAGACATATATAATTGATGATATGATTTCCGTCTTTGAAGATAATTTTGATTTGCAATGGGAAAAGATAAGATTCAGAGAATAATTAATTAACTAAAAAACATCGTGTGGTTAGATGAACACTAAGGACTTTATTGTTGAAAAAACGCTGAAATTAATATTGAAGAAAGGTACAATCGACATTTCAATTAGTGAAATTCGAAATTGCACCGGACTGACAACCGGAGGCATATATTATCATTTTTCAGATAAAAGCGAAATATTTGAAGCGATTATGCAAAAGTATATTGTGGATTATATGAAAATCGATTTTGATAAAATCCCTCTTGAAGGTTCATCAAAGGAGAAAATCCACGATGGATTGCTTTATATTTTACATCACTTCACAGACGGTGTGGAAATTGAAAGCGTCAACGAAAAAATCAATTATGGGACAGTATTACTTCTTTTAACCTCAACAGGATATGCCGATGATGAGGTCAGCAGAACAGTTTCAAAAACAGGAAATGATATTGGAATATTTTTAACCGACCTTGTCGAAGATGGTAAAAGGCAAAATGAAATCAGAAAAGACTTTTCAACTGAAAACATTGCCGAATCATTGTATATCATGTATATGGGAATTCAATGCATTTGGTTAGATTTCCCAAATGAGGATATTGATCTCATTTTTGAGAAAAACTTTGAAATGGCCTGGCAGGCCATCGAATACCAGTGAAAAACTATTTTTTAATCTTTGAAGATATGGTGTAAAATTTTTAATTATTTGCCTAAATTACTACTTTTTCTGACAAATATTAGATACAGAAAACTAAATATTATTTTAGATACAGAAAACTAAATATTATTTTCAATTTTAATGATTAACTGCTCCATTGTGCCGTCATCTAATTACATAATCAAATCATTTAAATAATACTTAAACTGACTAATTACTTCTGCTTCTTCATTCCAATGAGTATTTTCATACTCCCTTACTTCCGCCTATTTTTCATAGCCTACATCTACATCAAAGTATTTCGCTTGTATCTCTTCTTGCAACTGTTGGAGCTGATGATAACTAAAAAGTAAGTCATTAATTTTATAATCCAATAATTAAAACTGTACCTTATCTCGTGCCATCTTCATTGCAAAAAATGTATTCAATACACAATGTTCATAAGTATTAAGCTCATCATACGACTTTAAAAAAAGAAAATAATAACTATTTACTTAAAATAGTTATCAAATTTCAAGTAGATATTTTCTTCCAAATTAGCAAGTCTGGATTTGACTTTTAATTTTCTGAATAACAATTCCCGTATCCAGTCAATTAAAGAACATGCAACAAATATTCCCACACCAACAAGAATTATGCCAATAATCATAGAAATTGGATCCATATTTGCTAAAAATGCGAATTTTTTGGCCAAGACATACTTGTCAACTATCATATTATCATGTATCAGGTAAACACCGAAACAAACTGGAGCGAAGAATTTAATCACGGATATTGAAAATGATTTGGTAATTTTAATATTTTTAAAGACACAGAATAATGCAATACCACCTATAAAGTATAATGGAGACAAATAACAATTAAATGAATATAATCCAAATCCCGTTTCTATTAAACCTAAAGACTCCGAAATATATCTTATTGACCAAGATATTAAAGAACAAACAATTTGAACCACCCCACCCTAAAAGAGGGTGGGGATTCCTGAATTTTTTTCACCTAATATGGTTAATTTAAGTATTTTTCAGGCAAATCCCCGTTGAACCAGCGGTTTAGAATATTAATTGCTGCGTTTATGTCTCTATCAAGTATTTTTCCGCATTTTGGACATTTCCAGTTGCGTGTTTTGACTTTTAACTCTTTGTTTATGTGTCCGCAGTGGTGGCATGTTCGGCTTGTGTGTAGAGTTGAAATTTGTCTTTTAGTCTTTTTATGAATCGCGATAGAGGAAATATCATGTTTTGTTCTCCTCCGATTAAAATTTTGATAGTAGAGTAGTTTTTTTCAAAGACTATGGTGTCGTATTCTTTGACTAGGTTGTAAGTTAGTTTTTCAATGTAGTCATTTAATTGGTTTGTTCTTTTGTTGTACCATTTTTGTAGTCTTTTTTCTAGTTTTTTCCATCGCCTGCTTCCTTTCCTGCATTTAGACATTAATTTATTGACGTGTTTGATCATTTGGTTGTCATGATCAACATCAAAGAATTCTTTTTGTCTTTCACTTGTGACTAGCCATCCATTTTTGTTGGAATTGATATCACATCCAATGTATTCTTCTGTTAATGGCAGTTGTTCTGGTGCATCAGTTTCAATGTTGAATGCTGCATAGTGGTTTAAACCATCATAATATACTGTAATGTTGTTGAATTTTGTGTTGGGACTGTTTAATAAATCCAGGTATTCTATGCTTGTGCTGAAGGTTACTTTTCCGTGTTTTCTTAAAGTTAGTGTGTTGTTTTCTACCGGCCTTTTGTCTTTTCGGATGGTTTGTCTGAAGCTAGGTCGTGTTTTCTTTTTAGAGTGAAATTTTGGAGTATTATGCCTTTTGCTTTTAAAATTGTTTTTAAAAGCTTTATGCAAATCATCACGTGCCTGTTGAAGACTGGTGGACTCTGTTTCCTCCAAGTAAGGCAATTCTTTTTTAGATTCGTTTAAAAATTGATTTAACTCATTTTTAGTTGGAATTTTATTAGAATCACCATACTTAGCTTTATATTTATTTAAAAGCTCATTATGGGTTTTACGAGTACAACCATAGTTTTGTTTAAACAGAACTTCTTGTTCGGGAGTTACATGAAGTTTAACAACCACACCTCGAATATATTCGCCCATAAATCACATTTCCTCCAGTCCATCTTATAATACTATTTTTATTCATTTCTAAAAAAAAATGAAAAAACATTTACTCTTTTTTAAAACAACAATTAAAATCACATTTAATTGAATAATATCTCATTTATAATTACTCCTATATAAAAAATAAGAGAGAGCATTTGAAAAGTATTCGAATAATGAACTCAGAGCAATTTTTCATACTCAAAGCAATTATCAAAAATCCATAAAAAAAGTATACTGAACAAAAATTCATGCCTAAAAAAGTCACCAAAAAACACAAAATAAAAAAAAACGCAAAATAATAAATAAAAAAGATAGTACACCCAATAGTGCAATTCATCCATGACCTTGAAGAGGTCATGGTATTCTTGCATCACTTAGATAAACATAACCCGTAATTAAAATAAAACAATTAATCGCAACCAATACAAAGGACATTAACATCCATGCAGATTCATATGTATAGAAAAAGGAACTGCAGCAGCAAGTATTCCGCCTTGACCAATAACATGAACAATCGGAACCATTAACATCGATATAATCCTTAACAAATCAATTCCATAATCTCTTTGAGTTGTTTTCATAACATTCAATACATTAACCTCCCACAAAATTAAAAAAAATATTTAATTTATTCTATTTTTTTAAATAAATACATAATCATATTATATTGTTTAAATTATTAAAATTTTAGGAGATATTTTAAAAAAAATAAATTATATGAATTTAAAATAAGTCAATGTAAAATAATTAATATTCATGGCACTTAAGAGAAAGCCACTTAAAATCGTGTGGGTTACCTATGAGTTAATGTCAAAAACTACCTTAACTTTCAACAAAATCAGATTAATTTTTCAAGATATTCCCTAAGTTCAGGAACATCCCTTTTAATGGTTACCCACAAAATATCATACATTACAGATTCATAATTGTGAGCATGTAAATTTCTCATATCTTTAATTTCTCTCCAAGGAATCTCAGAATGACTATTTTTGAATTCATCAGATAATCTATCAACATGTTCTCCAATTTGAATAATTACTAAAGCATATGCATCTTGATAATGAATATTCTCCAAAAACAATTCCTTATCATCACCAAAATATTCAATATGACTATCTATTTTATCACAGTAATGCAGAATCATTTCAATAGCTCTTTTATCCTCTTCTCTCATAAATTAAAATCTCCTCTTTTTGGATTCTAGTTAAAAACTCCCTATCAGAACATCCAGTAGTAATTATATCAACATGACATCCGAATTCCTCTTCTAATTTACGAATTATAGCATTATATTGAATCATTCCAATTAAACCATCAGTATCCATTATAAAATCTAAATCACTATCTTCATTAGCTTCTCCTCGAGCATATGAACCAAAAATTCCTAATCTGGCGATACCATATTCACTAACTATAGGGATAGCAATTTGTTTAATTTCTTCAATAGAATAAATCATAATGAATCACCCAAGTAATATATTATATAAAAATAATTAATATTAAATCTTTTGAAAGTGCACAACAGTGAAAAAAATAGACTAATTAATATTTATGGCATCTTAAGAGTAACCCGCCCAAAATTGTGTAGGTTACTTGCATGAAATCAGTCAAAACTACCAAGTTTTACGACAAATATTTAGATGCAAAAAACTAAATATTATTTTCCATGTTAATGATTAACTACTCTATCGCGCCATCATATAATTGCATAATCAAATCATTTAAATAATACTTAAACAGACTAATCACTTCTACTTCTTCATTCCAATTAGTATTTTCATACTCTCTTACTTCTGTCCATTTTTCATAGATTACATCTACAGTAGCTAGTTCAGTTGCATCAATTTTTTCCAATACATCAAAGTATTTTGCTTGTATCTCTTCTCGCAACTGTTGGAGCTGTTGATATTATATAGTAAGTCATTAATTTTATAATCCAATAATTGAAAGTGTGCCTTATCTCGTGCCATCTTCATTGCCAAAAATGTATTCAATACACAATGTTCATCAATATAAGTTCATCATACGACTTTATTTTTGTATTCATATAATCACCTAATTAATTGTTTAACTAAGTATTTGAGTCTTTAAATTCATTCATTATCTTTGTTCACACTTTCGACAATAGTTATTTCTTCTTCATTTAAACCATACATTTCATAGACATTACTATTAATTTCATCTTCTATTTTTTCAATCTGAATATTAATGATTTTTTCTTCTTGAGGAGTGTTACAAGCTATAAGTTTTTCATGTAAATCTAATATTTTTTTAACTAAATCAATGAATGGTTGTTGCTCTTCTAAAGAAAGCTGAGGGAAACTAATTTTATTTAAATAATCCTTTTTAATGCCTAAATTTAAAAATTTAGTCGAAAATAAATAATTTATTAAATTTGAGTTCAATATTGCTAATAAAAAGTATATTGAATAATCATCTTTTTTTGGGATGATATTCCATAAGCTTTCAGCAGTATATAGCCCAGTTTCATCAATAGTTGCAACAATCCGTTTTTTCAATCTTTCATTTCTAGTCCTTTGAATGAAAATTTTATTTTTAACATCCAATTCATCTTTTATCCTAGCCCATTGTAATGAATACCACGGTATGCTACCTTTTTTACACTCTCTTCTTTTTTTCAAATCAGCACGAAAATTAGATAACCATTTTTTAGTACTTGGATATTGATTAATATCATAGTCTTTATTCAAGTATAATATTACATTGTTTGTATTTTTAACAGCCCATTGGCTAATATCCCTTCCGAAACACATAGGTTTCAATAGTTCTTCATCAACCCCATTATCTATAGCATCTTGTTTTGATTCGAATATAAATGCAGTATTATTTCCCGTTACAATACCTTGAAATATTGTAAAATTACTTTTAACATCAGTATAAACATCTTTAAATAACTTATTCATAATTCTAACTGTATTTTCGTCATCAATACTCATTACATTATCAAATGATTTGAAATATGTTCTTGGAACAGAAAATGAGGATTTATTCTTAAAATTTAGCGCATTTATTAATTTTATTTTTTTATTTGAATTTTTATTAATTACAAGTATTGCTGTATCTACTGTTGCTTTAAAAACATCATATCCGGTATAACACACTTGGTCAAGATATTTACCATCCAATATTAGATTCCTTAATTTTTTATAAGAAATATTACTGAATATTGTAGATGGGACAATGAATGCAACATATTGCTTACTGATTTTATTTAATGAATTTTCTAAAAATACACTATATAAATCGGCTCTTCTTACAAAAGTATCATAATTTTTTTGATAATATTTTTTTGATATTTCATCTATTAGCTCGACACTTACATAGGGAGGATTTCCTATGACAGCATCAAAGCCACCATTTGCAAATACTAATTGAAATTCATGCTCCCAATTAAATGGATTAATTTTTAATAATTCTTCATGTTCTAAGTCTTGTTGATTTAAAACATCAACCCCAATTAAGCTATTTCCACATTTAATGTTGTATGATAAGTTCGGCAATACTTTTTCTTGATATAATTTCTGTTGCTGTTCTAAAACATCTTTGTTTTCATCTTCCAGTACTTTAAGAAGTAATGATAACTTTGTTACTTCTACAGCATTTACATCTATATCTACACCATAAATATTATTAGTGAGTATCCTTTTCTTCTCACGGATGGTTAATCTTGGGACATTATCCCTACCCACATAGTAAACTTCCTTAGGTGGTTTTTTAAGACCAACATAATATTCTAAATGATAATCTAATAATTTTTGATAAGCTCTTAATAAGAAAGAGCCACTTCCGCAAGCGGGGTCAATAATTTTTAATTTAGCTATTTGATTAGGATTTTTACCTTTAATTAATTCCCCAACAGTATGTTCTACAATATAGTCTACAATGTATTGAGGTGTATAAAAAACACCACCGGCTTTTCTTACTTCAGGTTTTTGTTCAATTTTCGCTTGATGTGATGGAGTTAATCTAATTACACTTCCTAAAAAATTTTCATAAATATTACCTAATATTTCGGGACTTATTACTGAAAATTCATATGGGCTCTTTGGATAATACAAATCAGAGAATATTTCTTTAAATATTCCATCATCAATGTTTAAATGCAATGTGATGTTATCTACAAATTCGGAGTAGTCTGGTGTAAAATTAAAGTGGAACAATCCACTATTATATTTTAAATCGGCTTTCCTAAACACTTCGCACAATTGTTTATAAATGTTTTCGGATTGAGATAAATTATACAGAGTTTGATATCTTTCAATACCCCTATCTTCAGCCATTCTGAAGAAAACTATTCTATCAATGATTAATTGAACTGCAAGATTTAATTCTGAAAGAGACAAATCTTTGTTTCTTAATGCAATATTTCTAGCTAGCAATAATCTCCATTTTTCAATATCTTTTAAAAACTCATCATCTATAGATTCCGTCCCTTTTTTATTTTTGGAAGATTTATCATCCACAAATTTTTGAAATAACTCTTTTTGAACGGCTTCTTTACTGAATAAACTATAAAGCTCTTCCCATTTATCCAAATACTCATCACAAGTATAATATAGTACCCTATTGGTACTTGCTCTTTCACTATCTTTTGGTTTAGTAGTAGTTTCATATACAGCGAATTCTTCAAAATCAGTTAATATTACAATAGGTATTTTTGCACTCCAACCATATCTTCTTGCTTGAAATGCCGGACTTCTATCATCTTTAATATTGACACTTGGTTTTTTTGCTTCAAGATAATAAATTAGCTGACCACCTAATCTGAATGAGTAATCGGGAGCTTTGGTTTCTTTTCCGACTGCAAGAGTTTCTTCAAAAACTACTTCTTTGAAGTTTGGACCAAGTCCTTGTTTATTATGAATATCCCACCCTAATGCTTCAAACATGGGATTGATAAATTCTATTTTCGCTTCTTCTTCTTTAAAAAGTTGAGAAGTGTAAAATTCTTTATTATTATTAAATTTTGCTACTAACTCGGCTATTTCTTTTCTTCCAACATCAATTTTTTCTTGATTTAAAACGGCATTCACCATACTACCAAAGCTCGCATAATAATAAGTTAATAATAATTTTGTAGTTTATCATTTAATTACTTAATCAAGATAATTTATGACCCATTAAAACGGTGAAGGAAAATATCAATAAGACAGCATACCCCCACAGATAAAATCTGAGGGAATGGAAATAATATCCATTAACTCGGCAAGCGTATTCAAGTAGTTGAAACAATTCCAATGTAATCAGTATTTTTCATTTCATTGGATATGTCGGCATTGCTTATTACCGATAAAGTTAAAGTATGAGTGAAGACACCTACTTGCTACAACAACATTCACACTCACCATGAAATTCATCATTTTAAATGAAATAATAACCGGTAAATAGTATCAGCATGAGTTTCATGAGGAGATAACTTATACTCAATCAATCTTTCAAAAGTTTCATCAGAAATGGCGATATTAGTTTTATCTTGAGATTCCCAAACACATTTATCAGATAAATCTAATAACCTATTTACCGAATCATCTGCACTTTTACCCATTTTTCTTAACTTATTTCTACTTTCCCTATTAATCTGAATAGTTTTCATACTTATAATTATTCTATCCATTACAAATAACTTTTTTGAACAAAAAAAACAACTAAAGTGTCATGGCTTACATTCTGAAAAAAATGTGTTATGATACAACCACCCGATCCATTGGACGAAGTCCAATGGATCGGGATTGCACCACCATTACAATCACACTTACAATCCATTACAGATTTCAATATATTAAAATATTTTGGTATTTAGCCATTATCTAATTACTTATAGTCGAATTTGGATTTCAAAGTATATAAATAAGTTATTTTAGATTTGAATCGAAATATACTTAAATATAGAAAAATAATGATATAATAGGTCATTGTGATAATCACGATGACACTAATAATAAAGGGGATAATTAAAAAAAAAATGATATTAAATAATAATGATTGTAACTATAAAAAATACAATCAAAAAATAGTAACAAGACAAATAAAATTAAAGAAAGAAGTAGCCGAAGATATCAATAAAATAATTGCTATACTAAATGAGAATTCATACGGATTAACTATAAACAATAGTATATTAATCAACATTACTCTTGAAAGTTATTTTTCATATCTTGATTCCTTAGAAGAAAAGGAAGCTATAGATTTATTGAAAAATAAAATTATCTATTTTAATTTATGGGAGAAACCATGAACAACAGATATACAATAAACAAAGAGTTTTATAATTCGGTGAGCAATAAACTCGCCGATAAAATTCTACAGTCCATTAAAAACTACCATGTGGAATTAAGAATAAATGATGCTATTGAATTAGTAGAGTACGAACATCATCTAAAAGAAGCATTAACTTATGAAGATTTTCAGCTAAATCAAAATGGATTAATAACTTTCCTATCAAAAAAAGAAAAAAAATCTTTCCTCAATACTATGGCCGAAGAACTAAACAAAATAAATTCTATAAAAAAAATAAAGGAGAAAAAATTAAATGAATAAAATAAGTATAAGACTCACCGGTATCGAAAAAGAATGGTCAGAACTAGACCAACACATCGACTGTACTAAAAGCGAGTTTCTTAGACAGTGCATAG
>ONQL01000018.1:22335-92489 GCA_900319985.1 uncultured Methanobrevibacter sp.
GTATAAGACTCACCGGTATCGAAAAAGAATGGTCAGAACTAGACCAACACATCGACTGTACTAAAAGCGAGTTTCTTAGACAGTGCATAGTAAAACAATGCAATAAAAAAGACAGTTTAACAGAAGTAAAACGAGAGATAGAAGAGTTATATTACGAAAAAAAGAGGATTGAAGAAGAAATTTTAGAAAAAGAAGAGTTAGCCGAAGAGTTAGAAAAAATATATGCATTTAATGCAAATAATCGATTAGTGATGGATGCATTATTAGAAACTTGTAAAACTGTTGCAATGAATGAAGGATTAACCGAAGAGAGAGTTATTGCAATAGCTAATGACAAAGTAAATTATAAGATTTTAATAAAAAAATTAAAAGAAGAAGAAGGAATAACCCTATTAGATGAAAACAAAATTAAAAAACAATTTGTTAAAACTAAAGATGGGGATTCAGTACTAGTTACAACTCCTTGCAGAAAAGAAAAGTCTTCTTTTGAGATATTATATGATAATCTTATGAGAAGATTTCGGTCGGATAAAAACACTACCGACCCCATAGAACTTTTGAAGAAAAATAAAAAAGCATACATGAAAATGTGTGATAAATATCCTGACATCACATATAACGAGTTCAAAAATAAGTTAAAAACTTATAAAAAGCACTGAAATTTTTCTACGAAAGAGTGGTGGACAAGTGTATGACATGTACCTCCAGTATATACATGTCATACGCTCCCTCCCCTATATACTCGTAATATATTATTATATAATATAATATAATATATTTATATATAATATATAATATAACTCCAATAGCCAATCTAACAATGATTTTATACTAATTCCAAAAAAATAAGCAGTCATGAAGTTAATTTTAGTTTAAACGAATATTCTACATTATTTGAAAACATGAATTGGATTTTTTATTAAATTTTTAAGTATATACAAAATGATTTTTGTCAATACAATGTCCATACAAAATACTATATGTGCATACTATTTTCTAAGAATGATTGAAATTGGTGTCAGATATCATTAATAAAATAAAAGTTACACAAATACAGTTACCATTTTACAAGAACTGCATTTTGAACATTACATAAAATTTTCAGTATCATTTCATTAAATAAAATAAATGGCACCATTATAATCCTTATTTAACTATTCTATGGATTGTGCTTTCGATAAATGTTTTATCATAATTAGACTTATGTTGCCACCATAATTTATCACAGTAATCCATCAGCTCCGAACCTATAGAATCCTCTAGAGGTTTTGTTAACGTAAACCCCCTAGATAGAATAAACTTATCTGCTATCTCCATTATCTTATTTTTGAGATTAATATACTCTTCATCAGTCTGCTTGTTACTTCCATCATCCCTAATATCATTAATCCTGTATTGCGGTAAACTATTATATGCACGAGCTATTAATGTATCGATATACGATGCATCAATGAATGATAGTCCTTTATCCATATCCAAACGGTATAATTCATAAATTTTATTAGATAAATTATATTCATTAACCAATTCATTCTCAACAATGTACTTTTGAATTTCAGTTATATTATTTTGAGCAGTGAAACTATCTACTTGATTTTGAATATCATTGATTTGAGTAGTTAAAGCTGAATTAACATTTTCTAAATGCCGAAGTTTCTTTTCATAACGCTCTTGCTGTTCATCCATTTCCCTTTGCATATTTGATGCTTGAATATCAATTTGTTTTTGTAATTGCATGTTCTTTTCTTCTAAATCCTTATATTGTTTTGTTTTAATATCTTTAATTTCAATATTCTGAATACTTAAATAAGGCACTAAAGCTGTGTAAGTTTTTCTAAGATAACTATCATGACTATCAGATTCAATAGCTTCATATACTTTTGAGTTTGACTCATTTGGAGGCAAATGTCCAGTAAAAATACTCACAATATCTATTTCCGATGTTTTATCAGAATTAATTACAACTTGAGTGATATTTCTTCTTACAGTAGTGGAAAATAATTTTCTAAGAGAATGAGACCTAAATCTACCATATTTTCCATTTTTATCAAGTTTATTTCCTAATTTTGCATTTAATCTTTGGAATAATCTATCTATTGCAGTAGATTTTAAAAATTTTTTAGTTGAAGTAGAAAATAATGGTTCGCTAGGACATAATGTGCCATTTTCACCTTTTTTAATATATTTTTGTTTTCTTTCACTAAGATACTGCCATAGATATGCACTTGCCTCCGGAGTATTGAATGTAACACATAATTGTGATTTTTTTGAAGTTTTAGATGGCATAATCTCCCAACAAGGAATTATATCTTCGGGATTTTTAGATAATAAAACTTCAATTGTTTCATCCTCCCCTTCATCGAAATAGATTTTACATGCCTTAATTAAATCGGCGATTGTTAATCTTAATACATCACTTCGGCGTAACCCCGTAGTGACAATAAAAGAAATAATGGATTTATCCCTAATACCTTTACAAAATGACATTGCACTTTCCACTTCTCTCCAAGAAACAATATCCTCATCACGAATTCTATCATTTTTAATATTGATTTTAATCGGTTTTGGTTTATCAATATCATATTCGCCCAATAATGCTCTAAATGTATTTATTTTGAGTTTTATAGTTTTATCAGTTAATTTCTTGTTCTTTAAATAATCATAATATTTAAATTGGTAGATGGTAACAGTTCTATCTTCCAAATCCAATATATCATATTGTCCTGTTTCTTTGTCTAAAAATGGTTTTTGCTCTCTTTTTCCAATTTCAACTAATTTTGAAGGAGTAACACCAAATAATTTGAAAATTTCATTAAAAACAGTATTATAATTCTTTATAGCTCCTTTAGAAAGATTTCTTCTAGAAACAAGTGAACTTAGCTTAGAATCAGATTCGGAAAATTTGGTTTTGATGGTCATAATAATAAGTATGCAGATTACCAATATATAAATATTTGGTAACCCACACAATTTTGTTTGGCATGTTAAGAGTAACCCACCTTCTGTTTAACAGCATTCATCTTAGCGTGCTACCTTGCCTACACAAGCGATTATCGGCAACTTTGCTCTTGCATCCAAATATCATCGTCTACCATTAAAAGCCGTGTCGTTTCTGCTCCAGAGTCATGCTTCTCAGCATACGTTTTTCAACGCCATAGTCTTGTTTGATGGGCGGAGTTTCCTTAGTTTTAAAAAAAACCAGCAGCTGTCTTTAACTTGCCATAAAATATTAATTGAAAAGTAGCAGGGCCTAGATTTGAACTAGGGATCTCGGGGTTATGAGCCCCGCGGGATCACCAGACTACCCCACCCTGCTATACGAATAAAAACAGTATAAAACTATAATATAATTATGGAAAAGATAATATATAAACTTTTCGATATTTTGAGCTAAAAATAAAAAAAATTAAGAAAATAAAATTATTTATTTTCCAGTGATTCGATTCTTTTATCCAAATCATCCAATTTTTCTTCAGTAACCTTTTGGAATTCTTCAGATGATTTTTTGAATTCATCGAAAGATTTTTCTAAAGTATCAACTTTACCGGTGGTTTGGGTGAATTTGGATTCTAACTCGTTTAAATCCTCAGTTGTGGCCAAACACCAATCTTTAATTAATTGATCACTTTTTTCATCCAAAAATGAATCAATCTTTTTAGAAAATACATCAGTATTTAAACCTGACATATCAATATCACTTAATTTGACTTTAATCCTTTTACCTACTGAATCAGATTCCTTTGGTGCAACTTCATCAGCTTTGGCCAATTCATATCCTGAATCGTTGCTCAATATCTCATTTACATGAGCATCAGCAGTTTTAGGAATATAACCTCGCAATTTAGAAGTAGTTTCAGGACTATTCATCAAGTAATAATAAATTAAAATTACAATCGCAATAACTAAAATAATTATTGCAACACCTTCAATAGCTTCCATCGTATCCCTCTATTTTTTATCCATCTTTTTAAGTTTAGCTTCTTTAGCTTCAATTTCCTTAAGCATTTTTTCCAATTTTTTTTGCTCGGTTTGAGCTTCCAATCTGGCCAATCTCTCATTGATTTCAGTGTGCAGGTAACCAACTTCACTTCTAACGTCGGTGGTTGACTGTCTGATTGCAGAGAGGCTGTCTTGTTTGTCTTGAGGTAATGGAATAGGATTGTCCATAAGTCTTTTGGATTCAATATCTTTTTCTACCATAGACATTTTTTTAAGTTCAATCTCTTTTTCGAGCATTAAAATAGAATTTTTAGATTGTGCAACTTTTCTCCATTGGAATGCAATGATTAAAAGCACGAAAGCTACAATAATCAAAACAATTAAATAAAAAATTTGATCAGGTATTGTAGGAATTTCCATCTATTAACCTCCAATTATTTTATACATTAGTAATAATATAAGATATAATATAAACTTTATCAATTATAAAATTAATTATTTATACAGAAGGTAAAAAATTATGATAGAATCATACATACAAGCTGGGAAAATTGTTTCAGACATTCGTAGTGAAGCTTCAAAAATGATTAAAGACGGAACATTGGTCATTGATTTGGTTGAATATGTAGAAAGCGAGATTTTGAAAACTGGAGCTGAAATTGCTTTTCCATGTAACGTTTCATTAAATGAAATAGCGGCACATTACACCTCACCTGCAAATGATAAAACCTTAATCAAAGCAGGAGACATGGTAAAATTGGATTTAGGTGCAATGGTTGATGGATATATTGCAGATTCAGCAGTAACAGTCATTGCTGATGGAAATATGGACGAGTATTACTCACAGGATGAAATTAATTTACATGATGAAATTGTGGAGGCATCAGCAGCAGGTCTTGAAGCGGCAATATCAACCGTCAGGGCAGGAATTGAAGTGTCAAAAATCGGTGCTGCAGTTCATGAGGCAATTTCAGAATATAATCTAAATCCAATTTTCAACCTAACCGGCCACAGTCTAGAGCAAAACAATTTGCATGCAGGCATTTCAATACCAAATTATGACAATCATGACGGATATGTTTTGGATGAAGGTCAGGCCATTGCAATAGAACCTTTTGCAACCAACGGTGAAGGAATCGTGAATGATGCACCCGGACATTACATTTATTCTTATATCGCAAACAAACCGTTCAGAATGAGAAACACAAAAAAAGTATTGAACTACATTCAGCATAATCATGCATACGTGCCGTTTTCAGGAAGATGGATTACAAGCGAATTCGGTGAAAGAAGAGGAAATATAGCATTAAAACAATTATCCGATGCAATGGCAATCTATCCTTATGCACCTTTGCGTGAAAAGCAGGACTGCTTTGTAAGCCAAAAAGAGCATACAGTCATTGTTGAAAAAGAGGGCTGTACAGTCACAACCATTTAAAATTTTAAAAAAAAAAGGAGTGAAAACTCCTTTATCTAATATAATATCTTTGGAAAAGTGAAGTTACCTTTGCCTTTCCATATGAAGAAACAAGTTTATAATTTCCCGCTTTTGTGGGTGTTTTTAATGTGAAAGTTGCAATTCCCTTTTGATTGGTTTTTGCAAAATAATTCTTCTTATTGAAATTGACTTTCACTTTTTTATTTTTAAATAGCTTTCCTTTACTGTTGAGCAATTTTACCTTAAATTTGAAAGTTTTTCCTATTTTTTTAGCTCCAAATTGAGTCAAAGGAATCAAGGTAGGCTTAACTATAATCTTGTTTGCTACAATGAAATTTCCATATTGGGCAGTCACCAAATAAGACCCCGGCTGGAAATTGATTTTCAATTTTGCATTGCCTTTTCTGTCAGTTTTTACAATATGCTTTTTTAAGTTTACAGTGAATGTAACCTTTTTATTTGCTCCAACAGGCTTTCCATCATTTCCATATACCTTAACAGTATAATACTTTCCGCTGTTGAAGTAAAGATTATAGTTTTTGTTTCCGCTCAAGACATCAAATACAGTTATATTATCTGAAGTAATTCCAGGAGTCACAGTATTTACAAGATATAATGTGTGAACACCTTTTTTACCAGGCAATAAAAATAGGGCAACGCCGTTAGAGTCAGTTGTTGCATTGACTCCCAGCAATACTGAATCCAGTCCACAATATACAAGAGTATTTTGTAAAGGTTTACCATCCCCATCTAAAAAAGTTGCAGAATACTCAACAGCCCCATTATACCTTTTTACAACTTTGCCGGGAATAATTGAACTGGTGTTAACATTTGCATCAACTGAATAATCAGCAGAAACAGGTGAATCATTACTTGTGTCAACTACCTCATTTTGATTTGAAACATCAACAATATCATCTTTTTGAGCATTCAATGCCAAGTCTGTTGCATTTTCATCTGCTGCAAAACTGACAGATACTGAAAGCAAAACAGAAATCATCAATAGTAAAATGAAAAATTTATTTAATTTAATTTATATTCCTCCGTCAAAATAATATGACTATATTTGAGGATCAAAATATTTAAAGTTTAGTTTAAAAAAAAAGAAAAAAGAAAAAAAGAAAAGGAATTAGTATTCCACAGGAAGTGGTAATCCTAATTTAGCTCTTCTTTCACGTTCTTTGCCGTTTTTGTCTTTCTTACCTTTAGCTAATTTTTCAAGTAAAGGAAGACCCGGTTTTACGTCGTCCATTGGTTTTGTTTCAATTAAACCAGCGTCAACAGCAGCTTTGAAGACAGATTCACCATCGTCAGTTCTGGTTAAAACAGTGGACCATCCGTCAGGAGATCCTACAGAACCGGTTGATACGTCAGCCCATTCAGCAACATAGTCCATACAGATGTTACATCCAGCTTGTTCGTACCCGTGTGTTTCTTTGATAGCTAAACCAGAGTCTTCTCCATCTTTGGTTAACCAGAATTTACCTTTACCGATGTCCATTTTAGTTGCATCTTGTAAGCTGTCAAATCCTAATTTTGCAGTTGCAAAGGTGTCAAGAGAAGCCATTGGGAAGTTTTCCATACAGTAGATACCGATGATTAATTTGATTGTGCTTTTCTTAAACCTTGGGTTTGACATGGAGTTGATACAACACCAACTTTTTCTAAACCGTATTGACGGGTTGCTTCTTTTAAAGCAGATAAGGTTGGGGACATTGAATATTTAGTACCTGCTGCTGCGATAACTTCATCAGATGAGGTTACAACAGTAGGAATAGGTCTCCAGTCTTCATCAGGAGTTCCAGCAACAACTGCACCTTCGATGATTCCTTCATCGAGTGCGTAACAGAGTAATGCTGAAACAATTCCTCCGTCTTGTGATACATCTAATATTTTTTTATCAGTTGATCTTGCAGATAATGCTTCTTTATAAGTACCTAATGGCATGTTCAATCCTCCTATAATCCAGTATCCTCTTTAATTCTTTTTATAGGTAACCATGCTCTTGGACACATTGCATAACAAGATCCACATTTAATACATCTATCTCTGTCACAGCTAGGTCTACCTTCAGAAAAGCCCATAGCTCTTGTTGGACAAGCTAGAGCACAAGTTCCACATCCAGTACATAATCCGTTACGGATTACATTGGTTAATACATCACAGCCACATCCGGTGTTGCAAGCAGCTTTATCGATAGCAGGTTGTAAGTATTCCATGTCTCCATTGCATAATGCAACAACTACTTTTGCAATCATTTCAGGAGCTACAGGACAACCAGGAAGTGCGCAGTCAACTTTAACTAATTGACTGATTGGTGCAAATGATTCGTGTTTAGGTTGTGCTTGTTGACCTCCACGTGCAAAGGTTGTGAAACAACCGGTCATAGCACAGGAACCGAATGCACAGATTAAACCTGATTTTTCTCTTGCCATTAAAAGTTCTTGAACACTGTGATCATCTTGTAAACAAACTGATCCTTCAATTAAACATAAGTCCATTTCAGGCATTTCTTCAGCGAAAGTACCATGAACCCATTTGTCTACTAAAGTTTGTCCGTATACAATATCAACTAAATCAGTAAGTACAGTAGATAAAATGTCATAGTTTTCAGTCAAGGACATAGCATCTCCAGTACAACCACTTAAGTGTATGTAACCAATACGTGGTTTTGATGAAGCAGCTTTAGGTTCTGCTGCAGGTGCTTTTGTTTCTGCAGGAGCAGCTTCAACTTTTTTCTCTGCTTTTGGTGCTTTTGCTTCATCGCCGCCAAAAGCTTTTTTCAATTTATCAAACATTATTTTACCCCGATTTCATTTAAAATAATATCTATAGTTTTTGGAATTGCCTTTATTACTGGTTCTGTTAAACCCATATCAATATCCGGAGTTGGTATTTCAGCAGGTTTGCAACCTACAATTACAACCTCACATTTATTTTCAGAAATTTCACGAAGTGGATCCTCAACTGTCATTCCATGAGGATTGTCATATTTTCCCTGTTGCATTACACTAGGATCAAAAGTATCCACTGTACCAGGTTCATCATTGAACTCAACAACATCAACCACTACCAGTTTTTTCCAGTTATATTCAGAATATAATGGGAAAAAGTTAGTTGGTGCTGCAGTTCCTCCATCAACAAATTGAACCCCATCAGGCAATGTTTTGCCTTCAACTTTTTGTTGAATTTCCTTCAAAATGTCTTTATCGAATTCATTATCCACATAGTCTGTAACCGCTGGATCATAATAGTCATTTTTATCATTAAATAATTTTTGCAATAAGTTAATGACAATAGGACCGTATCCATCATCTTTAAATAAAACATTCCCACATCCGATAACAATTATCTCCGAATCATAAGGCATTAATAAATCCTCCCAAATACTTAGATTCTCACCATTTCATTTTTAAGAATGGATTTATCTTCATCGTCAACTACCATCACGTGAGTAGCACAGGATAAACATGGATCGTAAGCTCTGATTACGTGTGGACCTAACTCGTGGTGGAATCCTTCAGTTGCAGGACCCATTGTTGGAATATTCCAAGTAGTTGGTACAATTGCAGAGTAGAATTGTGTTTTTCCTTCTTTTACTTGTGCCATGTGTACATCAGTTCCTCTAGGACCTTCTATGACACCAAATCCAAGTTCACCAGTTCCTCTTTTATCATATGATACGTTTGCAGGTGCTGCAGGATCAATTGCATCTAATGCTTCTAAACAAGCATCGTAGTTTTTCAACATTTCGTCAGCACGAGCTACATGTTGAGCAATAACACCTTTGTCTTTGAATCCTTGGAATTTTTCCATTCTTGCTCTAGGACCGGTTTCTACGTTAGTACCTTCCCATAAAGGAATTACTGAACATGCTTTAGTTCCAATTTCAGGATCATCGTACCATGCTTCAGGTAATACTTCTGAGAATTTGTTCATATCGAAATCGTTGGTACCGTAAGTTGCATCGGCTGCCATTAATGGTTGGTTAACTACACCTAAGTCTTTAGGTAAACCAGCTTCAAGTACACAGTTTTTAATGAATTCTACGTGTGCTTCAAGTTTTGGTTTTAAAGCAGTCATTCTTTCAATTAATCTTTCTTTTGTGAATGGTGTGATGTTTCTAGCCATACCACCAACCCTAATATCGGATGGGTGGATACCTTCACCAGCAATCATGTCAACAACATATTGAACATTTTTTCTTACTTCACTTACGCTGTTTACTGCATCTACGAATTTGTCTTCTGGGACAACGTCAGGTGCAACCAAGAAGTGGTGAATTGCTGCACTGTTAATACCATGTGCCGCTGCGACAGCTTTTCTTAACAATTTTCCTGCTTTAGGAATTTCGATGCCTAAAGCCATGTCCATAGCTTCTGCAGATGCTAAAGTGTGTGGAATTGGACATACTCCACAGATTCTTTGACATAATACAGGAGCGGTTTCAGGAGCTTTGTTAAGAACCATCTTTTCTAAACCCCTAACAGGAGTTATACTTAAATACATCCCTTTTGTAACTATCCCTTCATCGTCAACTTCCATGACAAGTTCGGCATGGCCCTCTTGACGAGTTGTAGGAGATATAACTACTCTATCTTTCAAATTTGTCACCTCAATTTTAAAACTTAGAAACTAACATTGAAATATATATAAAAGATGAAGAACTTAATTATATTATTATATTTAATATAATTTATAGGAGGGATAATATTGGAAAAGTCTAACATAATTATTTCAATAATTATCGTATTATGTATCGCAGCAGCGGTTGCAGCATATGGAATTACCAATAGTAACAATCCAATCTTTTCAGATTTATCCAGTATGCCTGCTAAAAATACTGGAAATGGAATTGGAAACAATACTTCCGCAAATAATGGAAGTGGATCTTCTGTAGCAACAACTGCAGGAAGTGACAGTGGTTCAAGTTCCGATTCCGGATCAGACTCCAGCAGTGATGGTGGTTCAGGTTCCGATTCCGGATCAGGATACAGCAGCGACAGTGGTTATAGTAGTAGTAGCAGCAGCAGTAGCAGTAGTAGCAGCGATAGTGGAAGTGGCTCAAGTTCATCCTCAAGTTATGGTCCGTCATTATCTTACTCCGATGCACAAAGTATAGCAGCAGGTGCTGTTTCAGAACCAGGATGTTATGCTGGAGGAGGATACTACTCTGATGGGTACTGGTACTTCACAATATATAATGAAAATGGTGAAGCTGTAGATTCAATAAGTGTTAGTGATTCTAGCGGCGCAACTGGAAGAGGTTAAACTTTAATCTCAACCTTTTTTTATTTTTAATGCATTAACCAAAAATTGATTTTTGATTTTTCATCGAAAAATTTAGCCTAATTTTTATTTATTTTTAAGAGGATTAAATAAATTTAATCACATAACTACTGAACTTTTTCTCCTCAATAAAATGAAAAATATTTGGATTTTTATTTTATGCATGCATATTTTTAAAATTCTTGAATTGACTGGATTTATTAAAGATAATTAAAAAAAAAGTGAGATGGTTGTTTAATTATCTTTGACGTTTCATTATTAAAACACCACCAACCAAACCAATTATTGTCCCTATTACTAATCCCACAACTAAAGGAGTAATAAATTCAGTTGAATCTTTGGTATTTACATCAATTGAGATTAGCTTCTTTGAATTATCGATAATTGATGCATTGTCATCTTCACTCACAATGACTCTTTTTTTCAATTCTGGATGTTTGCTTAAATAACTATTTACAGAATCTTGATAGGAAATAGCTAAAATTTTTTTGTTAGGATTCGTCTGCGCATGTTCTAACTGATGTTCCACATCCCCTTCAGATACAAATTTATATACCTTGATGTCTAATCCTGCTTCATCAATTATTGTTTTTGCAGTTATTCCATTTGTTTCATTTGCAATAATCATTGTATCTTCTGTCAAATCCGCACCATGTGCATTTACGACCGATACTGTGAAAAATAATGTCAAAGAAATTATCAAAAATCCATAAACTTTTATATTCATTTTCAATCACCTTAAACTTTTTCAATTTCTAAAATACTGTTGTTTGCTTTTGATATAAATTCCAAAATTAAGATATTGGCCACACCTTCAATTATTCCAATCATCAGATAATATGGAAGAAGGCTTGCAATAAGCACTTCAAAGCTCGTAGTGTTTGCCAGAGCCAATATTATGATTTGTGCTAGAGTAGCTGCAAGAATTCCAGTTACTGTTGAGAGAAATATTGCCATTTTGTCGTTAATGTTTGAAAATAGGTTGTAAATAATATACACAGTTATGCTTAAGATTATTCCCATATCGAGAACATTTATTCCAAGCGTTGTAACGCCACCCATCCCCAATGAAAATGCCTGTATCAGCAAAGCTAAACATGACACAATAAATCCACTTAATGGCCCCAATATCAAAACCACCAGAGGAATTATGAAAAAATGCATAGGAATTCCAATAGGTGAAGGAACAGTAACTGAAGTTGCAACAACAGTCATTGCAGTCAATACTCCAGTCAAAACCAATCTTTCCCCCATATCGACTTTTTTAGTTATATTTATAAAGCTATAAGCTAAAAAAACCAAACTGATTGCAAGATAAACCATTGCATGAGTTATAGGTATTAAACCATCCGGAATATGCATTCAACCACCTATCTGAATTTCACATATGCTCCAATAGCAAGAATCAATATGACAACAACAACCAGTCCAATAACTAACCAATTACCAGTACCAGTATTTTTAGGAGTAATGTTTGTTGTGTTGTTTGTTTTATTTGTGGAATTTACTGTTTTATTCATTGCAGCACCATTCACTTCTTCAATTGGATTTGGTGTATTACCAGATTCTTTAACACCTGATGCCTGTGCTGACCTTGTCTGATAAGTACTTTGTTGAGAATTACTTGACTGAGAACCATCCGATTGCTGTTGGTTTTCTCCTGAGTTGTCAGTATTCTCACTCATGCTTTCATAACTGTCACCACCCAAACTTGCAGATGAAGAGCCCGATTCCCATGCCTGTGAAACATCTTCCGTTGTAATTTCTTCAGGAGCATGACCTCCAGTGTGTCCAGGATGGGCAAATACTACTGTGCTGGCCGACATGAATAATATAAATGTTAATATCAAACAAATTTCTTTTCTTTTCATGTTTTTCGCTCTTTTAAAAAAATAATAAAATAAAGATTTTTCAATCCCTATTTTTTGACAGTAATTGTATTTTTAACTTTTAATAACCCATAATATGTCAGAATTGTGTGTTTTCCAACCTTCAGATTTTTGAGGACTATTGTAGCAAATCCCTTTTTGTTGGTTTTTGTGGAATATTTTTTGCCATCAATTTTGAACATTACCTTTTTGTTTACAACAGCATTACCTTTTTTGTTTACAATCTTTACGGCAAACTTGGTTGATTTTGCTTTTTTAGAAGCAATATCTTTGGACAGTATAAGTGACTTTACAGTAATTTTATAGGATTTAGATAAGCAATTACATGTTGCTTTTATTGTATATTTTCCCACTTTGAGTCGTGTAGTGTCCAGCTCAATATATCCATGAGCATTAGTTTTAAGGCTGAATTTATCCTTATTGAATATAATGGTAATCACAGCACCTGAAACTACCTTTCCGTCTGCATCCTTAACATATACTCTGAATTTATCGGAAGCAGTATAATATTTGACCAAATTTTTGCTTACGAGCTTATATGATTTCACAACAATTGTGTTACGAGTTATTTTGTTATTTACTGATTTATCATATGTGGAAGTTGACAATGTAGGTGCCAAATTGTTCTTTGCACTTCCAGTTGCTTTAAATTCTATTTCAACACTTTCATTTGCTAATCCTACTTCTCCAACATCCCATCTGAATTCCTTTGTTTTTGGATTATATGTTGTATTTCCCTTTGAAGTAGAAGATGAAATGTATTTGAGAGAATTTGGAACATTTAATCTAAATAATACATCGCTTGCATTATCCAAACCATTATTAAATATTGTGTATAGAACCTTTAGATTATTACCGATTGTAAATATGCCATCCTTTGAGTAAGTTGTTGCACTAATTCTTAGATATAATGATGATTCAGGAACATACATTGTGGATAATGCCCTGTAGCTTATAGCATCTTCAGCATATTCTGCGACGTAGACATATTTTCCACCTGACTCCTTTACAAGATATTTAATTTCAGCATCACCATTATTATCGGTAATTCCTGAGCCCACCATTTCACCATTTATGTAAAATTTAATCTCTTTTGCTGAAACTGATCCATTAAATCTTTTGAGATTAGCCTTCAATAACACTTCTTCTTTGGTGTTTGCAGTAATTTCTGAAATCCTCACCACAGTTGAGTTAGCAAGGATAGTTAACGCACTATTTAGACTTGATTCACCATATATATTATCTCCAATGAATTTAACTTTCAAATCATAGACTTTTGTTTCATCAGGCGTAAATGTGACCAATGCCGCTCCTTCACTTGTTGTTTGTGTAATGAACTTTTTGCCATCAATGTCAAATTCAACATTTTTTCCTGAAAGTGGCTTTTTGTCACTATCAAGAAGATGTGCCATGATGGTGTTTGACTGATTTACAACACCCATATTGGCATCCAAAACAATGTAAGTGTCCTTTTTGGTGTTGTTCAATGTAATCAATATACTGTACTGTCCTTTCAAATTTGCACTGTTAATTGCTACAACATCAATGAAATATTTTCCATTTGGAGCATCAGAAGTATCCCATCTACAGGACCATCCATCATTTGGATTTGAATCCTGTTCGTGGAAATAAACTACTTTTGTATCCTTATTTGTTGCTGTAACATTCATATACAATGTTTCATGGTGATCTTCAATGCTCACATTAAAGTCAACATCTCCAGATACAACCTCATTTACTGAAGGATTGACAATATATGGTTCCGGATATTCAGTTTCATGAGCACATGCAACATTCACTATAACAATCGCAACAAGGACAACACCCATTGCAAATATAAAATTTTTTTTCATATCACTCCTCCCTTAAAAAAAATAAAAAAATAAAAAAAGAAGAATCATTCTCCTATTTGATTATAATGCTTATTTTTTTATTTGAAGCCTTGTAAGTGTTGTCACCAGCGAATTTGATTGCTGCTGAGTATTTTCCTTTTTTGGTTAGTTTAATGCTGAATTTAGCTACCCCTTTGGCATTGATTTTTGCGGTGTATTTTTTTCCTTTGATGGTTAAAGTCAATTTTTTGCCTTTAGCGAGATAGGTTTTTCCATCAACTTTATTTTTTGAAGTTTTTAAGGTTACAGTAACAATCTTTTTAGCTTTAGACTTGAAAGTTTGTTTTTTTGCAGAAATTGTGGTTTTCTTTTTGGCAACAATCAATTTTGAAGTTGAAAGACCTGCTGCAGTGTATCCATCATCTCCCATAAATGCAAATGCATAGGTATATGTTCCTGCTTTTGATATATCTGATTTAAGACCTGCTTTACCTTCACCATTTGTACATACATTGAAGATTTTGCCATCAAATGCAATTTGAACATTTTTGTTTGAGATAGGTTTTCCATTTATGTCAGTTAATGTCACATTAAACCAGTTTCCTTTTTCACCTGCTTTGGTATCCACTGCTGTTGCTTTTGCAGGATTTTCAACAGTAAGTTTTGTTTTTAAGGATTCAATATCCATCATCAAACTTGCATCAGCACTCGCATGCCCAATTGTCTCATTGAACACAGCTTTAAGAGTGCCTTTGGTGTCAATCTTGTATGGTAATTTTGCAACACCGTTTTCATCAGTGATTGCAGAACCTATTAATGCATCGTTTATGTAGAAGTCAATTGTCTTATTTGCAAGAGGTGTGCTTCCCATTGAATCCAACACAGTTGCAGTCAAGTTCACATCATCTCCAAAAATAGCCTTGATGTTGTCTAGTCTAACAACTGTAGGATTAACGAATACTGCTAAATATGAGTCAAAATCATAAACTGGGTCAGGGCTTAACATAGAAGCTACATTTTTATCTTGACCTTTGCTTGTGTTGTCTGTTACAAATAAATCATCGGAACATGTTCTGAGTTGCAAGATAAATCCTTTATCAGCGAATGTAATGCCCATTGCAAATTCACCTGAGTTTCCACCATAGTATGTACTGTATAACAATTTGGATCCATCAGCACTGATTTTTGAAATCACAGTGTCATGAGTAGGATAGTCCATATCTGTACTGTTTGCATAACTGATGAATTTAGGTCCTTTTTTCACTTTTTGATATGCATTTGAGGTTACAGGATAATTACCTGACTGTGACATTCCAACAACCCAAGCATTTTCATATTCATCTACTGCAAGTGCTCTTACACCTTCATCAAATTCTCCACCGAGCAAGGTGCTGTATATAAGTTTCCAGTTAGAAGTATCAATTTTCATTATGAACATATCTCCTCCAGATACACCCTCACCAACACCACCATAAGTAGTTTGGAAAGCTCCTTCAGTAGTTGGGAAGTTTTCAGACCATGTATCTCCAACATAATATAAGAATCCATTTTCACTTAATACTAAAGCTTCACCATCATCTGTACTGTTTCCACCAATGTATGAGCTGAATATCAATTTATTGTTTTTAATGTCAAGTGCTGCTAAAAATGAATCTGCACCAGCATCACGAACATCCCTGAATGCATTTTCGGTAGTTGGGAAATCAATTGAAGTAGTTGTTCCTGCAAAGTATATAACTTCGTTTTTATCTACTGCAACACTACCATAGGTACTGTCTGAGCCTCTAGCACCAAAGTATGTAGAATATTGAAGTTCCCCAGAGTAGATATTCAATTTTGAAAGGAACAAATCGAAACTGTTTTGGAAAGTGATGTCATCAGGGTCTCCTAAAGACCAGTTAACACCATCTTTATCCTTTTGATAAGCATCATCCGTTACAGGGAAGTTTAAAGAATTAGTAATACCTTGAATATAAGCGGCACCATTATCATCAATAGCTAAAGCCCAAGCTCTGTCCACAATACTCCCTCCAAGGAAAGTACTGTAAATCAAACCAGTCCCTTCAGGATTAAGAACAGTAAGAAATGCATCCTGTGAACCGTTGATGGTTTTTTGGAATGCATTAGGAGTGACCGGGAAGTTTGCAGAATTGGTAAAACCAATAATATATACGTTTCCAAGAGAATCTACCTTAAGATCCTTTTGCATTTCGGTTGCGGATCCCCCAATGAATGTAGAATATATTAAATCACCCTTTGCAGAATATTTAGAAACAAATAAATCTTTTCCTCCACTGATATTTGCCTGATATGCATTGTCAGTAGTTTTCAAATCCTGAGAATTGGTTTCCATTGCAAGATATATATTTCCATCAGCATCAGTATATACGCCTTTTCCTTTATCGTTACCATTTCCACCTATGTACGTACCAATACTTTGGTCAATAATAGGTGCTTCATCATTCTCTATTTTTTGCGAAGTATCACCTTGAACTTCATCTATATCACTTGTAGCGATGTTATCCTCAATATTTACACTTTTCATAGTGTCTGCATTCTCATCTGCTGCTGATGCAGAGCTGATTAAAAAGAATGCACATATGACGATAAGCATCAAAAATATTGCTTTTCTCTTCATAAATTCTCATCTCTAAAGTTTGTGACAAAATTTTTGTCAAGTTAAGCTCTAAAGTAATAATTATTTAAATATTTCCATATTTTATTTGAAATTTAATTAAACAAAAATATAAAGTAATACTAGATTTAATTTTAAATGTTCATATCTTTAATTATTTATTTGAATTTATAACCAATCATCAATGCAATATTTTAGATAATATAATAATATTTTTTTTATAATTCGTAATATAGTAATAATATTTTTTATAATAAAATTATTACATAAGAAATACCTTACGAGCAGTTTCTATTTTGGAAATTGGCAAAATTGTTGTTAGTACAGTCACTATTTTTAATGTTTGAAGTTGAAAATGGAATTATTATAATTTATAGGAATATTAATAAAATTTAATGAATTTAATGTCATAATTATAACTATATACATTTAGAATAATTGATGAAACAATGGACATAACATATAACTTATTTTTTCATCATACAACCTTAAAAAAAAAAGATACACTTGAAAGTATTTGCAAAAAATAGATAACTATATATAAGACAAAAAACATATTAATTATTGTTGTATTTAAGGGCCCGTAGCCTAGCTGGATAGGGCGTCGGACTTCTAATCCGAAGACCCCGGGTTCAAATCCCGGCGGGTCCGCTCTTAATGACTCTTTTTTTAAAAATAAAGAATTTATTTTACATATTTATTTTGGGCTTGTAGCCTAGTCTGGAAGGGCGTAAGACTCCTAATCTTAAGATCGAGGGTTCAAATCCCTCCAAGTCCGCTTTAAAAATTATCCAAAGTAACAGTTTTTGTTGTTTTACTTCTTTTGACAGCTTCATCGAATACCATATGTCCATATTGTCCTCCACCACCTGGAACAACATCGATTGTATTGTTTCTGAATGATTCGATAACATTTGCTACCTTCAAATCCATTTTTGAAATATCATCCAATGAAGCAGTGATTAAGACATCAATTTCAGTGCCGAAAGCATCAACCAATTTCTGCCAGATACCTTGAACTGTCTTTGTTGTAACGCCTTTATCATAAACAGTTGAAATCAGTTCGGCAAGAGGCATCATATGAACGTATTTCGGTCTGAAATCAGGATGAGTGGGTTCATCATAATCGGCAATTTCAGAAATTCTAAAGTCCACACCTTTTTTAACTCTTCCGCCACATTCACATTTCATTTTATTTTCCTTTGCAACTGCAGGATCGATTATTTTATAGCATTTGGTACATGCAGTCATATGATACTTTCCCAAGTTCGGAACCAGACCGTAATTTGCTTTGATTTTATTGGAAGCAATTGAATTTTTTATGGATGAAAATGAAATATCTTTAAGTTCCATTGCATTAAACTCCCTACCCAACCTATGAGGCCATGGGGAATGGGCATCGGAATTTGTAAGAAATGGAAAATCCTTCAGTTCCAAAACAGTATCTGCCATATCAGTATCTGCAGACAAGCCCAATTCAACAAAATCCGGTTTTTCGCCATAGCAGTCATAAATACTATCATATGACTTGTACATTCCAGTCCATGGAGTGAATGCATGTGCCGGACCAATCAAGCAGTCGTACTGTCTAACCATATCCAAAAGTTCTGCACCGGTATAAGCAGTTCTGGGCCTGCCGTCAACATTTTTATTTTTAGACACCAATTTTTCGGACAATTCACGGGCAATATCAATATCCGGAATGATAATCAGATGATGAATTCTGTTTTTGCCCTCAACTTCTGTGGTTAGAACAAAATCCATATCGTCATAAGTGTAAATTCCATCACCTGAATAGACAGTAGTTTCTTCAATTATGTCCAACCAACCCGGATGAAAAGCATCTCCCGTGCCCAAAAGATCCAAACCCTTTAATTTAGCTTTGGGAGCCATATTTTTAATCAGCATATCTTTTGATGATGCTGATGAAAAACAGCTGTGAACATGAAAATCCGCATTAACCAACATATTTAAAAATTATAATTCATATTATATTAAACTATTCAAAATCTCTTTAAGATTGTTGAGTGGAAATTTGTCCTTTTTAATTTCCAAATCAGCATTTAAATTATCCATATTGACACTTGAAGAAGATTTATCAAGATTTTTTAAAAATGAATTGGTTTTGCTGATTAAACTGATAATTTGATTTTTGTCTGTAGGATATGCCAATTTCAATGTCGGAATATTCATATCTTCAATCAGCTTGACAGACAGGTTATGAGCATTATTGCATGAGCTGCTTCCAAAAATAATCAGTTCATTTAAAACATCATACATCCTAACATAATTTTTAGGACGTTTTCCAATAATTATTGCAGCATCAGCCTTGTCTAAAACTCTTGAAAACAAAAAAAGTCTTCCTCTTACACCGGAAGGAATTTCACTTGAAAAATAGTTATTTAACAAATCATCATATGACAGATTGCCCTCGCAAATATCCATATTGTCATATTTGGAAAAATTTGAAGGAGACAAATAATTATGCCCATTCTTTTCGATTAACGGCACAACTATCATTGCCGCATCAGGTATGACTACAACATTCATGTAAAAAAAGTTAAAAAATGATATATTGATTATCCAATATATCTTAAATCATCAGCATTACCTGCATTAGCTTTATTAATTAAATCCTGTTCCATTTGTTGAGCTTTAGCAATCATCTGTCTGGTTTCTTCAGCTCTTTCTTCCAATTTATCTACATTAATTTCAAAATTAAGCAAATAGGAAAGTTTATTTAAGATAGCTTCAGCAGATTCGGCATCAATGAAATAACCCGGTGTTTCACCCATAAGGCAAGATCCGTGTAGTCCCTGACGAACCGCAAGACCTAAAAATAGTCCGGAAGCTCCAACGATGCCCCCATCATTAGACCTGATTTCAATTCCAGCTTCTTTTAACAGCTCAACATCCTCTTCATGAGTAGCTGCTCCAAAAACTTTAGGTTCCTCAACAGGTTGACCGGTAGCCATTCCGCCCAATGTAAAAATCCTGCTTATGTCAAATGGTTTAACATAATCCAAAACATCTTTACACAATAGATATTGGCCTTCTGGACTTAAAGACTGAGTATTACCTACAATAATTATTAAATCCAATTTATCTTCGCCAACTTCTTTTATATAATACAATTCATTAATCATGTTTGCAATTAAGCCTTCCTCTTTTACAAGAACTTGAGGAGGAAAAGTTGGAGAATAAATTTCAGCAAACTTTGTTGCTCCAAATTCATCAATCATATGATCAGCAGCTAATTTACCAACATGACCAATACCCGGCAATGCTTCTATAAAAATAGGATTATTCAATTCAATTTCTTCTAAAGTAGTAATTTCTGTAACGTCCATATCCTATTGCTCCTTCATTGATTCCTTTTTTAATATACGACGATATTTTCCGTATTTATCCTCAATTGAAAACTTTGGAGGATAAATAACTTTAAGTTGCCCGCCACATTTAGGGCAAGCATCTTTTAAAGTATAAATTCCACATTCGGGACATTTATTCATTTTCATATTCATAAGAATCTAATTATCCAACTCTCTTAAGAAAGTACCATTTCCTTCAGATTCTTCAACAACTGCAATACATCTTTCAGCAGCAGCTTTAAGAGCTTTTTCAGCTAAGATATAATCAGTAGATTTTACAGTAATCCTATATCTTGGTGCACCAACACATTGGACCTTGATTTCTTCTTCCGCATCGCCATTGTCTTCAGCTGCCTTAAGAGCAGAAATAATAATTTCAACACCATTCGGTACAAAAGTTTCAATATCTACATAACCGCTGATATGAACTTCAGGTGGAGTAATATTCTTTTTAGCAACTTCAGTAATAGCATCTGCCCAATCTTGAGGAATTCCTTCTTCAGTAAGAGATTCTGCACCCTCATCAGCAGCAGTTTCAAAAGCACCATAAACATCACCAAAGATATCCATGAGCTCATAACCTACTTCATCATAAGCTTCATCCAAACTCTTACCTAAGGATTTAGCAGATAATTCTAAAAATTTCTCAGCTTTCTGTTCAATTTTCCAATGTTGGATTTTTTTAGTTCTTTGATCTTCACGGATTCTTTTTAAAGAAGCATCAACATGCCCTTTTTTAGGATTTACTCTGAGAACACGACAAACGATTTTTTGATTTTCCCTTACATGATCTCTAATATTTTTTACCCAACCAGAAGATACCTCAGAAATATGAATAAAAGCTTCTTTGCCCTGATATTCTTCTAATTTAGCAAAAGCCCCATAATTAAGAACTTTATAAACAGTACCGACAATAAGTTCTCCTTCATCAGGCCATTCTTGACTTTTTCTTACCATATTCTCACCAACATTAATAAAAAAAATTATAAAAAATAGTAAAAAAATAAGTTGAAAACTAGAAATCTAGTTTAAAACTTTTTCAATGTGTGCTGTGATTTTAGCTTTAGCACCACGAGATTTGACAAGAGTTTTACCGCAAATAATACATTTTACATCAGATGCAGCACGGTCAAAGATTACTTGCTCATTGTCACAATCTAAACATTTAACTTTTAAAAAGTTTCCTCTTCCTTTACTAACCATGTTAATCACCTATTTTGCTACAAATTCTGGTTTTCCAGTTCTGAAAGATTGTTTAATGTGAGATTTACCACATTCTTTACATTTAAGTCTTAAGTCTAATTTTTTAACAGGTTTGTTTCCGGCAGGTAAAGGCCTTGGATAACCTCTGTAACCAGCAGTTACACGTCTGAATTGTCTTTGTCCCCAAGTTAATTCACTTGCTTTTCTTTTTTTAGCAGTGTGTACCTCATGAATAGTGTGTCTTTTACAGTGAGGACAGTATGTTCTTTTTTCTTTTGGTATTTTCATTTTTTCACCATAATTAATAAGTCATTGTAAACCTATCTATGAATTTATCTAAACTCAAATTTTATTAGAAAACGTTAGAGATTAAAACTGCATTGTAACGCATCAAGTCTACAGACAGCAAAAATCCAAATTATAAAAAAATATAATTTTTTAGTTAATGGCAATTTTAAATTTTAACCTGACGGCCCTTATGATTTTTGAAAAATATTTTTGCATTAATCAAAGGCAAGGTAACCAAATCCTGAGGTCTGAACGGACCGTAAACTCTTTCATCAACACCCACAATAGCTCCAATTTCATCAAAAACCAACATTGTAACAAGCTCTGTATCTTTAGCTATTTTTCTAGATTCCAAATCATAAAATTCTTCATTTTCATCGAAGGCATTTGGATTTTCTTCAATATTATCAACTTTAGGTTTTGATACAGGAGCTTTAAGAACGGCTTCCTTTTTTGATGCCATGACTTGAGAATTAGCAATTTGCTTTTCAATAGGTTGTCTTTTCTCACCTATTATCGGTTTAGCTTTAGAAATTTCATCCAATCTATCCAATACTTCATCATCGTTTTTTTGCTTTTTAACAGGTTCTGGAGAAGTTAATGTGTTTGATTGGGTTTCTTTCGGTTTAATGATTTTCTTATCGATTTGGCTTTCATCCTCTGATAATTTTTCCAATGAAATACTATGCCTATGATTTCTCAGGGTATCGATTAATGAAAAATAGAACTTCTCTTCCTCAGGTGTCAGATTTAAGGGAGTGGTGTCAACCAAATCAAATTGTGGCTTACCTGTGAACAGATGATAGGACCTGTGAATGTTAAGAACTGCAGAGTTGGTAATTTTTGTCTCTCTTCTCTGACAAATATCAGTTGCAATAATCTGAGCTTCCTTAAGCATAGCTGGAGCTTTTGAAAATGGATCATTAATTGCTTCTTGTTTCAATACATCCATATACTGATGTATATCATTGTAAAAAGTCTCATCTACACGGGAAAGAGTACCATTGTTACGTTCCTTCTTTTGAACATCACGTAAAGTCTTGTAAAATTGATCCACTTATTACCATCTCTAAAAAAATTTATAAAAATAAAAAAAAGTTAAACAAATGAAATTATTCATCTGTTTCTAATCTAGGAGCAAGCAAGAAACTAAGTTTACCGTCGCCAGTAACCATAGTAAGAGTTAAACTTAATGGCATATCAGTACCTAAACTAATTTCAGCTTCCTCTGAAAATTTATCCGCTTTAAGCATTTCTCTAATCTTATCTAATGAGAATAAAGCTTTTGCATGTTCATTAATATTTTCACCGTGGAGATATTTGATACTTGCATCACCAAATTCACCATCTGCAGATGCAATGAAATAATCTTCATCAACCTGAAGTGCTATTTTATCTGAGAAAATATCAATATCATTAATACAGTCTTTCAATATGGAGAAACGAACTTTGAAGTTAGTAGGATGCTCGATTGTTGGTGGAACAGGATTATCATATTCCATATCGATTAATCTTATTTTAAAAGTTCTGGTAGCATCTCCTTCAAAAGTAATAATGAAATTACCTTCATCAACAGACATCAATACCCTGTCTTGAGATTTGGCACGTTTAAGTACTCTCATAAACTCATCAGTATCAATATTAATTTTTTCAGGAACATCACAAATATATTCGTCAAATAAGCTGGATTTTAACTCTAAATGTACGAAAGTTATGTGACTACGGTCTAAGGCATCTAATCTCATGCCTTCACTATCAGTTTGAATTTGTACTTCATCAACAATTGATGAAATAGCATCAAAACTGGTTTTTAATATACTGGAATCACTTAATTCTGCTTTAAACATAAATAATCCTCTAAAGTAATATTATTATAATATATTTATATATGTCTCATTTATTTATATAAATTTTTTCATGTATTGAAAATCATTCATTTGCTGCCTTTTTCATGCTTGAAACGTAATCTTTCAATGCATCTGCCGCATTTTCCCCATGTTCTTCAATGATTTTTACAATCGCACTTCCAACAATGACTCCATCCGCAATCTTACCAATATCATGAGCCTGTTTAGGAGTATTGATACCGAAACCGACCGCTAAAGGCAAGTCAGTAACATCCCTAATATCTTCAAGAATTGAATTTAAATCTGTTTTGATTTCGCTGCGCATTCCAGTAACTCCCAATGATGAAACAACATAAATGAAACCTGTTGCATCGGCAGCTATCTTTTGAATTCTTTCCTTTGAAGTAGGTGCAATCAATGAGATGACATCAACATCATTTTTGCGGGCAATTTCAGAAATTTCATCCTTTTCCTCATAAGGCAGGTCCGGTGAAATAATTCCGTCGACACCCAATTCTCCACATTTTTTAAAGAATTTTTCATAACCATAAAAGAAAACGGGATTAATGTAGGTTAAAAATACAAGAGGAACATCAGTTTTTTCACGAACCGCCTTTACAATATCAAAAACATCATCAGTAGTTGTATTGTGCTTCAATGCACGAACATTGGCATCCTGAATTACAACACCCTCAGCCATAGGGTCTGAAAATGGAATGCCTATCTCTATTAAATCACAACCTGCCTCTTCCATAGCCAATATGTATTCCACTGTTTTTTCGATAGTCGGATCTCCTGCAGTCAAAAAACCAATGAATGCCTTACCATTCTCAAATGCATTTGCTATTTTACTCACCTAAATCAACTCCCCTATATTCTGCAATTGAACGAACGTCCTTATCTCCCCTTCCAGAAAGACAAACCATAATCATATCATTTTCATCCATTTGTGGAGCTATTTTCATTGCATAAGCGACTGCATGTGCACTTTCAATAGCAGGAATAATTCCTTCCATTCTTGACAGGTATTCAAATGCATTGACCGCTTCCTCATCAGTAATCGGAACATATTCTGCACGGCCAGTGTCTCTCAAATATGCATGTTCAGGTCCAACACCCGGATAATCAAGACCTGCTGAAACTGAATATACCGGTGCGATTTGACCATATTCTCCCTGATTAAACATGGATTTCATTCCGTGAAAGATTCCAATTTTTCCTTTTGTCAGAGCAGCAGCATTAAATGGAGTATCAATACCCTTTCCACCGGCTTCACATCCAATCAATTTAACATCCTCATCGTCAATGAAATTATAGAATGCCCCCATCGCATTACTTCCACCACCGACACATGCAATTACAGCATTTGGAAGTCTTCCTTCCTTTTCAATGAACTGTTCTCTGGCTTCAGCACTTATTACAGCTTGAAAATCCCTAACTATCATTGGAAATGGATGAGGACCCATTGTTGAACCGATTACATAATTAGTATCATGAACACGAGCAATCCAATCTCTAAATGCATCATTTACCGCATCCTTTAAAGTTTTGGTTCCTGATTTAACGGAGTGAACCTTTGCACCCAACAATTCCATACGATAAACGTTTAATGCTTGCCTTTTTGTATCCACTTCACCCATGAACACTTCACATTCCATATCAAGCAAAGCGGCTGCAGTTGCAGTAGCTACACCATGTTGGCCTGCACCGGTTTCTGCAATCACTCTTGTTTTGCCCATTTTCTTGGCAAGCAATACCTGACCTAAAACATTATTTATCTTATGAGCACCCGTGTGGTTTAAATCCTCACGTTTCAAATAGATTTTTGCCCCTCCAAGGTCTTCGGTCATTCTTTCAGCATAATATAATAATGATGGCCTTCCTGCATATTCCTTTAATAATGTATTGAGTTCCTCTACAAATTCAGGATCGTTAATATAATGATTATACTGCTCTTCCAAGTACAGCAATTCATTCATTAATGTTTCAGATATGTATTGACCACCATATTCGCCATATCTTCCATTATTCAACGTATAACCTCCATAATTTCTTTAATTTTATTTTCATCTTTAAATCCATCAGTTTCAAGACTTGAACTTAAATCAACAGCAAAAGGATTGAACTCTTCAATAGCAGAATTTACATTTGAGATATTAATCCCCCCAGCTAAAAAGAAGTCTTTGGTCAAATCTGTTCTAATCAAACTCCAATCAAAAGTTTTTCCACTGCCTTTTCCACTGTCAAGCAGCAAATAATCAGAAAGTGAATCTTCATATTCCAATAAATCCGTTTCATCAGACATTTCAATTGCATTAATTATTTTCAGTTCATAATTAGTATTTTCTTTTAAATTCCTAATATAATCTTCACTTTCCAAACCATGAAGTTGAGCAATTTCAATAACTCCCATGTCGAATAATTCAACAATCTCATCAATGTCCGCATCAACGAAAACCCCTACAGACACTATATTTGAGGCCAAATTATTCTTCATTTCAAAAGCCAAATCATGTGAAACCTTTCTTTTTGAATCTGCGAATACAAAACCAATATAATCAGGTTTGTATTTATTGACAATCTCAATATCCTCCAATCTTTTAAGTCCGCAGATTTTAATTTTAACCATTCTTTAACTCCGCAATCAATGAAGTTTTATCATCACTTTTCATTAAAGTTTCGCCAATTAAAACTGCATCAACATTATTTTCTTTTAATTTAGTGACATCTTCCTTTGTTTTAATGCCACTTTCAGAAATAAATAGTATATTGTCACTGACACATCTACGTAAACTTATACTATTATCAATATCTACAGTGAAATCCTGCAGATTTCTATTATTGACACCAATTATTTCAGCACCGACATTCATGGCTGTCCTTATCTCATCACCGTCGTGAGTTTCAACAATTGCAGAAAGACCCAAATCATGAGCCAAATCCAAATATTTTTTTAACTGAACAATATCCAATATTGATACGATTAAAAGTACTGCAGAAGCTCCAAGTAATTTAGCTTCCCAAATCATATACTCATCAATGACAAAGTCTTTTCTCAAAACTGGGATCGAAACATTTTCAGAAATTTCCTTTAAAAAATCATTAGACCCCTGGAAAAAGTAAGGTTCAGTCAAAACGGAAATTGCTGAAGCACCAGCATCTTCATATTCCTTAGCAATAGCCAGATAATCAAAATCCTCGGCAATTACTCCTTTGGAAGGAGAAGCCTTTTTGACCTCAGCAATAATTGCAATCTGAGGATCATCCAGCGCATCTTTAAACGGAAATTCATCATTAATTTCTAATTTTGACACTTCTTCCTTAATCTCTTCAAGAGATTTGTTTTTTTTAGCTTCAATCAGTCTTTCTTCAGTTTTAGCAACAATCTTATCCAACATAATAATCATCTATTTGTAACTTCAACAAATCTTTCAAGCTGTTCCATAGCCTTTCCAGAATCAATAATTTCTTCTGCCAGTCTGACACCTTCTCTTAATGTGTCTACTTTTCCGGCAACATAAAATCCTGCAGCAGAATTCAAAACAACTGCATTTCTTCTTGGTCCTTTTTCACCATTTAAAATATCCAAAGTGATTTGAGCATTTTCGCTTGCATCTCCTCCAACAAGGTCTTCTTTAGACACAAGCTCCATGTCAAAGTACTCAGGAGTTATCTCATATGTCATTGTTTTACCGTCCTTAAGTTCAGAAACGCAGGTTTTATCGCTTGCAGAAATTTCATCCATTCCATCCAAACCATACACAGTCATTGCAGATTTAACACCCAGGTTTTTCAATACTTCCGAAAGAGGTTCCACCAATTGCTTTTCATATACTCCCAGAACCTGCATGGTAGCTCCGGCAGGATTTGTCAGAGGACCCAAAATATTAAATATTGTTCTTATAGACAATTCTTTTCTAACATTTGCAACATACTTCATTGCCAAATGATAATTCTGAGCGAATAAAAAGCATAGATTAATCTCCTTTAAACATTGCAAACTTTTTTCAGGTTCAATGTAAATATTAACACCCAACGCCTCCAATACATCTGCTGCTCCACATTTACTGGAAGCGGCCCTATTTCCGTGCTTTGCCACAGGAATGCCCGCAGCGGAAATTACAATGGAAGATGTTGTTGATATGTTAAATGTATTTGAACCGTCACCGCCTGTACCAACAATTTCCAGCACTTCCTCATCATTCAGCAATCTTACACAATGAGCCCTCATTGCTTCAGCAGAAGCAGTAATCTCATCAATTGTTTCACCTTTCATTGACATTGCAGTTAAATAGGCACTCATCTGAACTTCACTTGCTTCACCGCTCATGATTTCATCCATAGTATCATAAGCTTCCTGATAGGTTAAGTCTTCATGCTTATAAACTTTCAATATTGCCTCTTTAATCATTTAAACCATCCCTATTTTTTCCATAAAATTTTTAATAATAATCAAACCGTCCGGAGTCAATATTGACTCAGGATGGAATTGCAAACCATAAACATCAAATTCATTATGTTTAACAGCCATTATTTCACCGTCGTCATCCGCCTTTGAGATTACATTTAATGAATCCGGAAGGGAATCCTCAAGCAAACTTAGTGAGTGATATCTTCCGACAGTGATTTTTGATTCCAGATTCTTAAAGATTTCATCATCATCAGTTGATATTTCAGAAGATTTGCCGTGCATCAACCTTTTAGCGTAAGAAATCTTGCCGCCAAATGCAGTGCAAATAGCCTGATGACCTAAACAAACTCCCAAAATTGGAATTTTATCATAAAATTCATTTACCAAATCAATGCAAATTCCGGCATCTTCAGGTTTTCCAGGCCCAGGAGATAAAATTATCGCTTCCGGATTTAGATTATTGATTTCATCAAGTGTGATTTTATCATTTCTATAAACCAGAATATCTGAATTTACTTCACCAATCAATTGGAACAGGTTATATGAAAAACTGTCATAATTATCTATCAATAGAATCATTCTAAACCTCCATCAGCAATTTTTAGAGCATTGATTACCGCAGCGGCCTTATTCAAACATTCGTCAAATTCAGTATCGGGAACACTGTCTGCAACGATGCCTGCACCTGAACGAATAAATACCTTATTGTTACGTGCAAAAGCAATTCTTATTGAGATACAAGTGTCAATATTGCCGCTCAAATCGACATACCCGATTGCGCCGCCATAAATTCCACGTTTATTGTCTTCAAGTTCATTGATTATTTCACATGCCCTTATCTTAGGCGCACCGGACAATGTTCCTGCAGGCAATATTGAATCTATTGCTACCAGAGAGTCCAAATCAGGTCTTAATCTTCCGGTTACAGTAGATCCGATATGCATAACATGGGAAAATCTTTCAATTGACAGGTACTTATCGACATTGACGGAACCTATTTCGGCAATTCTTCCAATATCATTACGTCCCAAATCCACAAGCATATTATGTTCAGCCAATTCTTTTTCATCCGCCAATAACTCACGCTCAAGTTTCAAATCCTCTTCAACAGTTTTGCCTCGAGGTCTTGTTCCGGCAAGAGGGAAAGTGTACAATTTCCCATCATTTAACTTTACCAGAGTTTCGGGAGATGCCCCCGCTATTTCAATGTCATTGCTTGAAAAATAAAACATGTATGGAGACGGATTGGTAGTTCTCAAAACTCTATATGTATCAAATAAACTTCCGGAAATTTCGGCTTCGATTCTATTTGACAAAACCACCTGAAAGATATCTCCTTCCCTAATGTAATTTTTAGCTTTATCCACCATGTTACAATATTTTTCACGTGAAAATGCAGCTTTAAATTCGGATTTTAATTCTAAAGGTTCGATTTTGGCCTTTTTACCGTTTTTAATCAAATCAGCTATTTCTTTTAATTCTTCGCATGCTTTTTTGTAATTGTTCTCCAAATCATCGGTTTTGATATTTGAAATTATGATAATTTTTTGTTTGAAGTTATCGAAGGCTATGACCTTATCGAACAACATCAAATCAATATCCTTGAACTTGTCCTGATTTTCGGCATCCAGATTAAGTGAAGGTTCACAGTATTTGATATAATCATAAGCAAAATATCCTACAAAACCTCCGGTGAATGGAGGCAAATAATCGATTTTTGGAGATTTATTTTTTAAAACCAATTCCCTGATTACATCACTGGGATTGTCGGTTTCTATTGTGATTACATCATCATTGAACTCCTTAAAGTCAGAGTCACCTTTAATCTGAACAACACCATTTTGACATGTGAATTCCAAAAGAGGATCATAACCTAAAAAACTGTATCTTCCCCATTTTTCTGAATCCTCTATACTTTCAAGCATATAACAATGATTGCTGATTGCTTTTAGAATTCTTAATACTTCAATGGGAGTTGCAATATCTGAAAACAATTCATAGGATATTGGAATACGTTTATACTCCTCATCTTTTGCTATTTCTTTTACTTCTTCAATACTTGGGGAAAACATTTTATCACTAATATAAAGTTAGAATAATGTACTATTTAAAACCTTGTTGTAACTTTTTGTACATTTGAAAATGTTGGAAAAAAAATTATAATTTATCCTGTTCCCTGCTGAAGTCAATTACAATTTTTTTTATTTCCCTGCTTTCCAGATAAGGCAATTTTTCAGAAAGTTCCCTTTCCAAATCCATATTCAGCTGCAATCTTTTTTGGGAATATTCCTCGCCTTCAAATTCACTGCGATACTGCTTATTCAAATTAGAATATTTGGTAATCAATGGCTGAAGAACAGTTCCAATATCCTCATCAAGCCTGTCATTAATAATTTTTCTTTTTCTAATTTCAGTTACAAAACCAACAACAGTTATGAAAAATCCCAAAACAGTAACAGTCAGTGCAGGAACGAAAATCTTATCATTGCCATAAAATGCAACAGACAATGCAATTCCGATGAAAATCAGACCAACACCAATTTTTCTTAAATCCATGTTAACACCTTTTATAAATTATTCTTATTCTTTAGTTATTTAAAATTATTCAAATTGGAAAAGATAAATTTCAAAAGTAAAATAAAAGAGATTATGGCAAGAATGGACATCCCTGCAACAACCAAATCATTTTTAAATAAAATTTGAGAAGAATCAAGATGATACAAACTCTCACCAATTGCATTATTTAAAAAATGAGCAAAAATCGGAACTAAAATATTTTCACTTTTCAAATATAATATGGCCATGCAGATTGCAAAGACAAATGCCGAAATTATACTACCGAAGCTGTGAAGTGATGCAAACAGCAGGGACGAAATTAAAACTGCAAATATTGTTGGAACAATCAACCTTAACTTATTTAAGAAAACCCCTCTGAAAATCAATTCCTCAACAATTGGAGAGATTAAAACCACAGATAAAAGTCCCATTATCCCCAAAATTTCACTGTTCAGAGTCATTGAAGAGAAAAATAAACCTAAATAGTTGTTGTCAAGATTGACAATCCGAACAAGATAGTTTGAAAGGTACAGCATCCCATAAGAAAAAAATACGTTTAAAAGCACGATTAAAAGAATGCTTTTAAATGAAAACTGGGAAAAAATTTCAAGAAGGTCCTGTTTAAACTCAAAAAAGGAATTTCTAAATTTAAATATGAAATAAACAATAATAACCAAATAAACATAATTAAAATTAAATGAAAGGTTTAAAAATTTCAAGCCACCCATTGATATGAATAAAAGAATAAACAACAGCAATAGCTCCACTAAAGAAATATCTTTAATTTTTTCATTAAGCAACGACATATTATCAAAAAAAAATAAAAAATGGATTAAATCCATTATATATAAATTTAAATATTTATAATGCTGATTATTAAATACTTATTTAATATTAGTATAAAATTTATACGCATAGCTACTGTCTAGGACCTGTTTTGTCCCTATAAACACCAACATTCATCCCTCTAAAGTAATTACTGCTATTATTTTAATATTAAATAAGCATTTGAAAAATTATATTATTCAAATATTAATCATCATCAAAGACAAAAACGTCTTCTATATGTTTTTTTCCCAACTTCTTAGTAATATTATAGGCTAATAATAAGGAAGGGTTATAGCGAGCATTTTCTAAAGCATTTACTGTCTGACGAGTAACTCCAACAGAATCAGCAAGTTCTTGCTGAGTAATTCCCAATTTTTGGCGAAACTGTCTTATTTTAGTTTCCAAATAATCACCTATTTATATTGATATATAAATGGTAATATTATTTCTTTTATTAATTGATATATAAATGTGTTGTATCAAACCAAAATATAAAAGCATCAATGAACAAATTATATAACATAATTTTATGAGATGATAAAAAATGGCTATACACCCTATAGAATTTAGATATGGTACTCCCGAAATGAAAAGGATTTGGGAGGAAGAGAATAAATTACAAAGAATGTTGGATGTTGAATCTGCATTAGCACAGGCTGAAGGCAAACTAGGAATCATCCCTCAGGAAGTTGCAGATGAAATTGCTGCTAAAGCAACCACTGAATTTGTTAAACTAGACAGAGTTAAAGCAATTGAAGCGGAAACAAATCACGATATTGCTGCATTATCAAAAGGAATTACAGAAGTCTGTGAAAATGGTGCCGGAGAATATGTTCACTTCGGAGCTACATCCAATGACATTGTTGACAGTTCCAATTCATTACTTATTAGAGACTCAATCGAAGTTTTAAAAGAAAAACTAGAACGATTAACAAAAATAATGCTTAAATTGGCTGAAGAAAATAAGATGAAAGTCTGCATCGGACGTACACATGGTCAGCACGCTCTTCCAACCACTTATGGTATGAAATTTGGTATTTGGGCTGATGAACTTCACAGACAATATGTAAGACTTGAAAATGCTAAAGCAAACGTTTGTATTGGAATGATGGACGGTGCAGTCGGAACCACTGCTGCCTTAGGCAAGCAAGGTTGGGAAATACACAAAAATGTTGCTGAAATTTTAGGCCTTCCTGCAGCTACAATCACAAACCAAGTTGTTCAAAGAGACAATCACGTTGAATTTATCAGTGTTTTAGCAAACATTGCAAGTACCTTGGACAAAATCGGATTGGAAATCAGAAGCTTGCAAAGAACTGAGCTTATGGAAGTCGGCGAATATTTCGATCCTGAAAAACAAGTTGGAAGCAGTACAATGCCACATAAAATGAATCCAATTACTGCAGAAAGAATCTGTGGTGTTGCAAGAATTGTAAAATCATTCGTAAATGCTGCTTTAGACAACAACCCACTTTGGCATGAAAGAGACTTGACCAACTCTTCCTGTGAAAGAATAATGTTTCCGGAAAGCTGTATTTTAACCGATTACATCTTAAACCTAACAATCAAGTTAATGAGCAATTTGGTTTTCTATGATGAAAATATCGAAAGAAACCTAAATTTAACAAATGGTTTAATCATGGCAGAAAGATTAATGGCTGAACTTACACGTGCAGGAATGGGAAAACAGACCGCATACGGAATTGTAAGAAAAAATGCCATTAAGGCAAACAAGGAAAAATTATTGCTCGGCGAACTTATCTTGGAAGATGAAGACGTTCAAAAATACCTGACTGAAGAGGATGTTGAAAAGATTATGGACCCTCACACTTACATCGGATCTGTACCGATAATTATTGACGAACTGCTTGAAAAATCCGAAAAATGGTTTTAGGTGTGAAAATGAGCGATACAAAAGAATTAAAATCAATTGACTTGAGTTCTTTTACAATTATCGGAACAGGAATAAATATAGTGATTTCCATACTGCTTTCAATAATCGTGATAATTGCTATTGGAGTAATCTCTCCGGTAAACCTCGGAGTTTCAATCTATATCGTACCCACTATCATTGTCGGGTCATTTATGTGCGGAATATATCAATTTTTCTCCAACGGATTATTCTATAATCTACTTTCAGCAAAATTAAGAAACATCAAGTTAACATTTAATGACGACAAACTTGTTAAAATGTCCACAACCGAAACTGCAACCATTATTGGAGTAATCACTTTAATCCAAACAGTATTGCTCTATTTAGTTTCAGTGTTCATATTGCCTTTAGTCATTAATGCTACCATTCAAACATTAGTATTTGGAGGCCAACAAGAAGTAGCTTATACTTTTTATCAACTGCTACTTATTTTAAGCCAACCAATGACAATCATAATGTTGATTTTCGGTTCATTCATAATAACATTCATATTTGTCCTGCTTGGAACTTACATCTATAATTTTTTAGCATCCAAAGGCAAAGGAGTCATTTTGAAATTAACCAAAGAAAATGAGATGACCTCTATCGATTCAATTGACATGATGAGCCTTGCAATAGCAGTTGCGATAATCAGTGCAATATTACATCTGATTTCTGGAATAATCATGTTAATTAGTGGTGGAAATATTACAAGTGTCATTGGTGGAGTAATTATTAATTTAATTGCAGGATTTGTCATTGCAGCAATTGTTGCAGTGGTTTACAACTTCCTAGCTCCAAAACTTGGAAAATTAAAAATAGAATTAATTGATTAAAATCAATTAATTTTTACTTTCTCTTTTTATTTCTGGTACATATCTCTTAAGCATTAATGAAAGAGATATGACAGTTACTGAACTTAACGCCATTGCTAAACCAGCCAAAGCAGGTTCAAATGTAATACCAAAAGCAGGATACAAAACACCTGCAGCAACAGGAATCAATATTGTGTTGTATGCAAATGCCCAGAAGATATTCTCTTTAATCCTGCGCATAACCTTTTTAGAAAATTGTATTGCAGCCACAACGTTTTCCAAATCACCCTCCATTACAACAATATCTCCACTTTCCATTGCGATATCTGTTCCATTTCCCATTGCAACACCAATATCCGCCTGTGTTAATGCCGGAGCATCATTAATACCGTCACCAACAAACAAAACTTTTCTGGTGTGATTTGCTTGAGCCTGCTTTACGATATCAAGCTTGTTTTCGGGAAGAACTCCTGCCTTTACATTATCAATTCCAACTTCACGGGCGACATTAAGGGCAGTGGATTCGTTATCTCCTGTCAGCATGTAAGTCTCAACATCCATCTTATGCAACTCATCAATAGTTCTTTTGGAATTGGCTTTAATCTTATCAGATAAACTTAAAATTCCTTTTATGGATTTATCCTGAGCTAAAAATATTATGGTCTTGCTTAAGCTTTCGAGAGTGTGATACTTATCAATCAACTTTGAGGAAACATCAACATTTTCAGCCTCCATCAAGGCCAGATTGCCTGCAAGAACTTCACTTTCACCAATTTTAGCCTTTAGACCTTTACCAGTCACATTTTCAAACTCAGTTGTGGAGTCCAAATCAATACCGAGTTCCTTAGATTTATTCACTATTGCCTTTGCAATTGGATGTGAGGAATTTTGTTCCACACCAGCTGCCAATTTAATCAATTTCTCTTCAGAAATTCCATAAGCTATAACATCATCAACTTCAGGCCTTCCTTCTGTAATTGTACCTGTTTTGTCAAAAGCGGCAACATCAATCTGGCCTGCATTTTCCAGAGTATCTCCATTTTTAATCAGAATACCGTACTCTGCCGCTCTTCCAACACCGACAGTGACTGCAGTTGGAGTAGCGAGCCCCAATGCACATGGACAAGCAACCACCAATATTGAAATCAAACAAGTCAAAGAGAACAGTAATGACTCCCCTAAAACGAAATACCATATTACAAATACAATTATGGCAATTGAAAGAATTACCGGAATGAAATAGGATACGATAGTATTTGCGAATTTTTGAACAGGAGGTCTTGAACTTTGAGCTTTCTCCACAAGACGAATGATATTGGACAAAACAGTTTCCTTTCCGATTTTTTGAGCCTTGATATACAATACCCCATCCTGATTAATGGTACCTGCAAAGACTTCTTCACCATCCTTTTTAACCTTAGGAATAGGCTCACCATTAATCATTGATTCATCAACATATGATTCACCGCCGATGACATCACCATCAACAGGAATCTTTTCACCGGGTTTTACAAGCAGCAAGTCACCAATTACAATATCGGCTATTGAAACCTCTTTTTGAGAAGTGATTTCACCATTGTCGTCAATCTCGATTGCTGTTGCAACCGTTGGCTGAAGACCTATCAATTCACGGATTGAATCGGAAGTTCGCTTTTTAGCCCTTGCTTCCAGGTATCTTCCAATCATTAAAAACGAAGGAAGCATAACTGCAGAATCGTAAAACATGAAAGAATGGTCAAGAACTATATGGAAAGTTCCAAGAATACTGGAAACATACGCCACCAAAATACCCATGGAATACATCACGTCCATATTAAGGTTCTTGTGCATCAGTCCATTGATACCTGCTTTTAAAATTGGTAATGAAACATATAAAAACGGAGCTATACTGACAATTAAGGAAAGCAATCCCATTGAAGATATATCGATGCCTGTTGCATCTTTAATAGAATGAGTAACGCCCATTAACGGATCCCATCCACTAAACATCAATATCATTAAAATAGCTGAGAAAACAAGGCCCACAATAATTCTATTACGCTTTTCCTTTAAATCCTTTTGATAAATTTCCTCCTCATCAATTTCTGTTTGACCCTCAACTCCCAGAAGTTCAAAACCTAAGGATTCAATAACCTTTTCAATTTCGTTTATATCCACTTTTGATGAATCATATCTTATTCTTGCAGATTGGGAAGTCAAATCTGCCTTTACATCAAAAATTCCATCCAATCTGATTAAAAAATTCTCCACATTCATTGTACAGGATGCGCAGTGCATTCCCTGAATTCTTATAGTCATATCATCGCAATGGAGTTCAAAACCTAAGTTTTTAACCAGTCTTTCCATTTCCTCATAGGATATTTTTTTAGTATTTACAGTAATATGTAATTTATTAGCCGCCAAATCAGCATCTACCTCTTCAACGCCTTCAATTTTTTCAAAAGTTTTATTAACACTCAATACACATGAAGCACAGTGCATTCCTTCAATCGGCAAATCCATATGTTTATGTTTTACCATACTACCACAGCCTAATCCTCACTAATTAAAATTATATTTATTTTACATTTAATAAAAGTTTAGGTATGCTAAAAAAAATTAAAAGTTAATAATAACTAACTTTAATATCCTTATGAGGCACTGTTCTTCTAAATCTCTTTTTAGGATATCCGATAATGAAAGTCGAATACATGTGTTTATTCTTATCAATATCTGGGAAAAATTCCATCAATCTGTCGTGATCAATTTCATCTGCCTTCAGGATAAACAGTGAATAGAAACCACCCAAACCTAAGGAATAGGCAAGCAATTCCAAACGAGTATTTGCTATAACCGCACTTGTCTTATCAGTTGAAAATGTTAAAATAAGTTGTTTTCCTTCCCAAAGCAACGGATGAAATTCTTTTGTGGAATTATCTTTAAGATAGTCTCCAAATTCTGTTATTCTAAAGAATTCATTTTCTTTAACTTTAATAATATCATAAACAAGCTCCATGAACTCATCCAATCTTTCATCCAATACGACAAATTCAACATCCTGCTCGTTTTGTGCTGATGGAGAATAATAAGCTCCTTCAAACAGTTTATCAAATGTATCTTTGTCAATTTTTTTATTTTTAAACCAGCGAATAGATCTTCTTTGCTTTAAAAATTGAAGCAAATCATCATATTCAACCGGCAACTTACGAGGATTATATTCAACAATCCTATCCTCTTTACCCCCATATGACTTTAGAGTAATTGCATTTTGCCTGCAAATTGCCATGCAATGTCCACATTCAAAGCAGTTACTACCTGTTTCGGTGGCGAAATCTTCAACAACAATATTGTCACGAATACAGACCTGTGCACACTGCTTGCAAGCTGTACACAGCTCTTCATCAATAACCAGTTTCATTTAACTACACTTCCATCTTGGAAAACATTCAAAATATTATCATTATCACATAAAATAGAGACATCATCCAAAGGATTGGAATTGACTAAAATCAAATCTGCAACATAGTTTACTTTTACCAAACCTAGATTGTTCTGGCCTAAAAACTCAGCAGCCTTGACGGTTCCGCTAGCTATCGCTTCATCACTGGACATTCCTATTTCCATTAAATGAACAAGTTCTTCCAAATTATGTCCATGAGGTATAACACCACTGTCAGTTCCCATCAATATGTTAACCCCTTCTTCGTATGCTATTGAAATGTTTTCCTTGTGAACTTTGACAATTTCTTTTAGTTTTTCTGTTTTCTCATTAGCGTAGTTATCCCATGCCGGAAATCCATTTTCATATAAGAATTGATGGACCAAAATAGTCGGAACCAAATTAACATTATTTTTAACCATCTTTTGAGCAGTTTTTCTATTAACAAATGTACCATGCTCTATTGATGAAAAACCAGCATCAATACAATTATTCATACCCTTTAGACTATGGCAATGAGCTGAAACTTTCATGTTATTTGCACTGGCTTCCTTAACAATGGTTTTAAGTTCTTTCTTGTTAAATTGAGGAAAATCAGGAGATGAGTTTGTAGTCAAAACTCCACCGCTGCACATTACCTTTATAAAATCAGCGCCAGCTCTTTTAACTTCACGTGTCTTTTTTAAAACTTCTTCAACACCGTCACATCGTCCCTTTGGAAAACCGGGATACATTATTTCCAAATCAAATCCTGATGGCAACAACAAGTCAAAATGACCCCCGGTCATGACTAAAGGAGTGATTGACAAATGAATTTTTGGAGCTACAAATAAATTTCTTTGTTGAGCCAATTTGAAACTCAAATCAGCAGAACCGCAATCCCTAATTGAAGTGACCCCTGCATCAATAGTCTGTTTTGCATGAGGAACAGCATTGTAAAAATGAATTCCTAATGGATTTGCCATGTTTTCTTCTTTATGAAATCCTTTTGCAAAAATATGAGTATGGCAATCAATAAAACCACTAAGCAGGTAATTGTCATTACCGTCAATGACATTCACATTGTTTTTAGTTGAAATCTTCTGTGAGGAAATCTCTTTAATCAAATTTTTTTCAATCAAAACATTACAGTTGGATTTGACCTCTTCGAAGGGATTTACAACATTCACATTTTCAATTAGAGTTTGCATTATCCCACCTACAAAATCTCTATAGTTCCATTATCTCCGTCTACTTCCACTAAAGTTCCATTAACCAAATCTTTAGTATCAGCTGGAGAATCTACCATTGGAATATCAGACATTATAGCACCAGTAGCTATAATCGGTTCAGCATTAAGGCAAATAATTGCTTTTGGAGCTGTGTTATTTTTCATCATTTGGAAAATAACGTATGAGCCAACAGTAGACCCTTTTCCGCCGGGAATGAACAGTACCTTATCTTTAATTATTTCCCCTTTTAGTTCATGATTCGGATCAATGATTTGTCCGTTTTCCGGATTTACACCACCAAGAAAACTGATAGGTTCTGTTGAAACAATCAATTCACCTTTTGCTTTTCCTTTTGCAATATTTCTACATTCAATCATAAAATCACCAAAATTTACTTAAAACAATTTATCTTCAACATATTCACCGTTGTTTATTGCATTAGTAGATTGGATTGTGTCAACTAAAGCCCAAATCCAAATTACTAAGCACAATAATGCACCAATGATTAAAAGAACTAAAATTGCAGATATGATATAACCTATTAAGAATAATACACCCTTATTGTTAAGGCCTAAATAAAATTGACCGAGACCTGGAAAAATTACACTTAAAACAACAGCTAATACCATACTTTTTTCCTCGCCACCAACAGATGGTGAACTAGGACGAGCATTATTTAATTTTCCAGATAAATCATGTCCACATTCAGGGCAGAATTTGAAATCGCCATTAATTTCAAAACCACAATTTGTACAGAATTTGGATTTTTTTGTTCCGGCCGGAATTTCTTTTACCTGTTCTTCCTTAACATTTTCAGATGTTTTTTCAAAACCAACATCGTTTTCTTGAACTTCTGGAGTTTCATCGACCGGCGCAACTTCACTTTTTGTAAGCAAAGCTCCGCAATTGGAACAGAATTTTGCGTCTTTTACATCTTTTCCACAATCTTGACAGATAACCATCATCTCACCTAAATAACATCTTTTTTCATCACTTCTCTTAAAACTGCAGTTGCATAAGACCCTTTACTAATCGAAAATTCACATAAAACACCATCCTCTGTTGGAATGGCTGAAGTGTCCCATACTTTAAAACGCATCGCACGTCTTAATCCATGACTTCCCAAACGAGGCATTTTTGGAACTTCAAAATCATCTTTAGTAATATTGTATTTTTTTAATATGTTCTCTTCCATTTCACCAACTATTCCACCGGCAAAAGGAACTTTTGTACCATATAACGGACAGGTAGGACTAGCCTGGAAAGTTTCAATTAACTCCTGGAATTCTTCAGGATTTTTATCACGGACAATATGCTCTTCAGGGTCAATTACAATATCCCCTTCAACATATTTGTTAATTCCCATTTCTACCCTATTACTTACAGCTTCATTAAACAAATAAGATTGATAAGCATGCACAAACATTCTTTGAAGTGGCTTTGGAAGTGCATGAAGGGCATTCATATATGACTTATCTGTTAATTCCCCTCTTTTAGAATCCCTTATCAATTCCTTAATCATCATTTTCTCATATCTCATTCCCTTACCCATTAACTTAAGGGATTCTTCCAAATTGCCGTCATCAAATGCCTGTCTTGCCTTTTGATTATCACTGGATTCATCATCCTGAGGATTTCCTATATAGACTCCAACAGCCTTTTCAAGATTATTTTCAACCAATGCCTCCCCAACGAGATGAGTGATTGTCCTCGGCTTTCCAAACCTCTGCCAACCAAAATAGTTAGGAACACCTGTTGATTCCAATTCTTTTAAAACTTCATTGGCAATATCGGCACTTTTTTCTATATCATCCAAGTCCCTGACAAGTATTTTGAACTTATTTCCTTTAAGTTGGCCCATTCTCAGTTTTTTACGGCCACGAACAATCTTTAAAAAATCAGTCTTGTAAATATCCAAGTTTTCAACTTGTTTGAACTGCTCTTCGGAATCCATATTTGCAATGCAAATCCATTGACGGGTCAATGCCTTTTTATCCTTCATTCCTGCAAAGCCCATTCTTTTTCTAGAAATATGCAAATCGCGAGCAATATCCAAAGCAACATCCAAGGTTGTTCTTCCCAATTTTTCAATCCAGACATAAACGTTGGGACCTTCCCCTTCAGGAACTATTTCAGGAATTTCCTCCACATAAAAATCTTCATATTGGTTTCTAATTGTTCCACCAATACCCTTTTGAGATGTAACATAAGTATTAGCATTTAACATAATAATCACGGAAATAATAATGCCCTGGCCGGGATTTGAACCCGGGGAATGGGATCCGCAGTCCCATGTGTTATCCTAAGAATAATCGCCATAAGTCCTCATGGCCACAGATACATCACCAGATTTTGAATAATCTCCCGAACTAGCCAATACCTCATCATCCAAGACATTAGTTTCACTGAATCTATAATTTTTAATATTTAAACTTGAAAATTTATCCCTGCAAATTTCAGAAACTTCACTAATAGACTCTTTTGAGTTTTTACCTTCCTGTAGAATTGTTGAAATTTCACCAAGAAATGTTTTATCAGTGAAATTAATCTTACCGCTTAAAAACTCCATAATGTCTTGGGAATTTTTGGAATCTTTTAGTTCACTCGAATAATCAGAATCTATTGTGAAAATAGCCAAATTAAAAATTGTAAATGCAAATAACAACAAAATAACAGCCAAAATAACTTCTATAATAATAAAATTTCCTTTATCATCCAACATAAATGATAATAGGATTTCAAAATTAATAAAAAAAGTTGAAGTGTGAAAAAATTAATTTTCACGAATGTGTTTTATCACTTTATCCTTTTTGGCGATTGCTGCATCTGAAGCCTGTTGAACCTTTTGCTTCATTTCTTCAAAGTCTTCAGGAGTTGTTTCGCCAACAAGCTTTTTGATTTTTGTATATGCTGCCTCCCTAAATAATGGAACCAGTTTTTCTTCTGTTGAATCTTCCTTAATCAATATAGGTTCTCCGGAATTATTAACTTCCCCAATTTCAGAAATTGCAACATCATATTTTGCAACTGCTTTTTTAATGTCTCCAACAATTTCTGGAGGTGCAATAAGCATTAATGAATCTGTTGAAACGCCCAATGGATCAATGTTTAAAGTTTCAAGCATATTTAAAACATTTGGAGCGACCATTTGCCTTATTTCCTTTTCATAAAATTCCAAACCAACACCAGTTGTGTTTGATATTTCATGAGCATCCCCTCTAAGGCCACCGTTTGTCACATCAGTCATTGCATGAATGTCCTTTACAAGGTCAGCTTCAAACAGAGCATGTGATGCCTGAACAAAGTTAACGTTCATTGTATCCCATACAACATCGAAAAAACCATTATATAATGCTGTTGTTGTGATTGTTCCACCGCCGGAACCTTCTGTTAAAAGAATTACATCTCCTTCGGTAGCGCCTTTTCTTGCAGTTGGAGGATAATTGGAAACACCTACACTTCCAACGGCTGAAACGAATCTGTCTCCTAAAACCATGTCTCCACCGACACGCAAGGTACTTCCTGCCACGATTGGAACATCAACTAGCTCGGAAACCGCTGCAACACCTGCAGTGAAATCAAATATCTTAGCAACATCCCCATCGTCAGCAAGGTGTACGTCACTTAATATGGCAACAGGGTCAGCTCCCATTACACAAACATCCCTAAGTGTTGCCCTTGTTACATGAAAACCACCTAAAAATGGATATTCACTTAATCTTGAGTGTATGCCATCAACTGCAGTTGTAATATAAACTTCATCATTATTGGCCTGAGCCTTGACAACTCCTCCATCGTCCTGTTCTGATGGATTGACCAGAGATGCAGTATTGGTGGATGAAACTATTTCTGCAATTTTTCTGTGGACAAAAAAGTCTCCAGCTCCACGAGATCCCACTCCCATTTCGCCCATCAATACGTCAGCCTTATTGACATTGGCTATTTCCTTTAAAAATTCGTCATCGCTTTCCTGCAATTTCAGAGTTGTGGAAACCTCATCGATTACTGCCTTTGCCATTTCAATAGAGTTTTCTTCTGAAATCTTTTTATATTCCCTTATTCTTACAGCTAAAATATCTACCAAATCATCATATGAATAATCATCAATCCTAGCTCTTACAAATCCTTCAATATCCATAGTTATATCTCCAATTTAGTGAAATTCTTTAAAATTTTAAGTCCTGCAATACCGCTTTTCTCTGGATGGAATTGTGTTGAAAATAAATTATTTTGGCTTAAGGATGCAACAACATCTCCACCATAATCACAAGTGCCTGCGATGATATTATCATCATCAGGAACAACATGATAAGAATGAACAAAATAAAAGTATTCCTTGTCAATACCTTCTAGAATAGGCGAATCATTACATACATCCAGTCTATTCCAACCCATATGTGGAATTTTTACATCACCACTTAAGAGTTCTGCATGGCCTTTGAACAAGTTAAGGCCTTCAACACCCGGAGCTTCATCACTTGAACTCATCAATACCTGCTGACCAAGGCAAATTCCTAAAAATGGCTTATCATCATTTACATGCTCATGAATAACATCTTCAAAAGGCTCCAAGTTTTCCATTGCGCTTCCGAATGCTCCAACACCCGGCAAAACCAAATAATCACTATCCGCCATCATTTCCTTATCATCAGTTATCTGATACTCGGCACCAATCTTTTTAAATCCGTTTGAAATGCTTTTCAAGTTTCCACTTTTATAATCAATAATCGTTATCATTCGTCTAACCACCCAATAGCTGATCTAATCATTCCACCAAAGTCTGAAAATACAATTTCATCAGTTCCAAGTGTTTTTGAGTGTGCATCAAGTTCTGCAACAACATGAGTATATCCCAAATTTCTAAGGGGTTCAACAAGACGTGGCCCATCAGTTACTGCAACGGATTCAACATCAAACTCTTCAATTGGAAATGCATGAGGAACTCCAAATACAACAATCAAATCCAAATCCTTATCCTTCAAGTATTCAGCAGCATTATCTGCAGTAATCGGATACTCATCAAGACCCCCTGTGATGAAATCAGGTTCAATCTCCAACTGGTCTTTAATATTCATTGCATGCTGTCTGATTCTTGGAAGACCGATATTTTCATCCAGATTCGCCACAAAAATAGGTTTATTTTCAGGATTGATTTTTCTATAGTCAAAATTAATAATATCTGCAAACAGATAGGAGGTCTCTTTTTTAACGTTGAGAACAAATGCGACCTTTTTGCCTTCTTTCAGGAATTTGACTACAGTTTTTGCAACTGTCTCTTTTGAATCACCGAAGTTAGGCTTGATATATTTTCCCTGTGCCATTCCACGGGTTTTTTCAACTTCTGTAGCTTTTTCAAGCATTTCAATTTGTCTGTCGGATTCCTCACGGTCAATCACTCCCGCCTCAACAGCAGCATCCAAAGCCATTATTGCACCAACAGTATTGTCGCCTTCACCGGATCCTCCATGAGATTCAACAGGTATCACAGTGCATGGCAAATCTGCAGTTGCAATTGCTTCCTTTAAATCTTCACCGATTATCATACTGGCGCATGTTCCGGCAATTCCCATCAATTTTGGTTCAAATTCATCATAAGCTTCAGTCAATGTTTCAACCAATTTTTCACCGGCGCCGAGTATGAAATCATTTTCGGACATTCCAGTAGTTACAACACGAACCCCATCACCTTCCAAAAGTCTGGCTGTCCTAAAACAGCATCCTGTGGGTCCATGCATAATAATTACATCAACATTCATATCCCTTAACGTATAAAGAGTAGCAGCAATCGGACTTGGTCTTGGATGTATAATTTTTATCACCTATCAATTTTTCAAATAAATATTTAAAATTCTTAATTAATATAATTAATTAGGAGATTGTAGTATGAAACTTGACAAAGAAATTTTAGAGGAAAAAATCAGAGAATACAGAACTTTCAAAAGTTGTTCTGAATCAACTTTAATGGGACTTTGTGAAACCGCCAACTATCCGATGAGTCAAGCTGAAATGTGCAAAATAGCATGTGGATTTGCAGGCGGAATGGGAGGAACATTTGATGAAGGAACCTGCGGTGCGGTTACTGGTGCATTGATAGCCAATGGACTGCTTAATGAGGACACCGGAAAAATCAAAGCCAATGCAAAAGAAATTTTTAACACATTTAAAGAAGAGTATGGTACTGTACGCTGCGACATAATCAGTAAAAACGGGGAAGACAAATCACCTTGTGTCGACTGCTGCGTATTTATTGCAAATAAGGTGGCCGATTTATTGAACGAATAAACGATGGGGACTAAAACTTTCCCATAACCCTATTTTAATATCACCATACAACCATCAGTTTAGGACTGTCTTTAACTTTTTAATAGTGTACCTTGCATAAGTAAAGTTTAGAATAGATGCCAAAATCCTACCTACAGCCAAACCTACCCAAATACCTGTCAAACCCATATTCAAGACTATTCCAAACAAGTAAGTAAAACTTACAGTGAAAATCAACTCCCGAATTATAGTCCACATAAGCGCAGTTGTTCCACGCCCTATTCCCTGATATAAGAAGCTTGAAGGCATACCTATACCTACCAACAATAAACCAAAGCATGCAATTCTTAAAAAGTTTGTAATTTCAGGAATCAGAGGAGCAGTTTCTGGAGTATATGCAAACATCATAGACAATTGCGGCGCAAATATAACTAAAATAAGCATTATGGCAACTGAAAATATCATTGCAAATTTAGTTCCATAAAGGTGTGTCCTGTTCAAGTATTCCCAGTTTCTTGCACCATATGCACTTCCACTTACAGCTGCAACAGCACTAGCAATAGCAGTTAAAGGCATTATTCCAAAAAGATATAACCTTTGACCGGATGTAAATGCTGCAATACCATATTCACCACCAACTGATGACATAAATGCCAGATAAAAACTCATTGCGAGTGACATCATGAACATGTCAAGAGATGATGGAATACCTACTTTCAAAATATCCTTTGCAATTTCTGATTCGAATTTGAATCCCCTAAGGTTAACATCCACATAAGTGTCCTTTTTAATCACAATCCAATACATAATTACAATTGCCGCACCAACAGAGCTCACAATTGTTGCAAGAGAAGCTCCAGCAGATCCTAAATTAAGGACATATATGAAAAGAGGATCCAAAATAAAATTTAGGGCAACTGACACAATCATAGCATACATTGCCCTTTTCATATCACCCTCACCACGGAGAATTCCGCTTCCACCATTTGCAAACATGAATGCGAAGAGACCTGAAAACAATGGAGTACCGTATTTAAGTCCTTCAACCAAAGATTGTCCGCTTGCACCATATGCCTTAAGCAAAGGTTCCTGAATCAAAAGTAAAAGTAACGTCAACAATATGGAAGCTACTAAAAATATCAAAAGAGAGTGTGTTGCTGATTTACTTGCACCTTCACGATTTTTTGCACCGACTGCACGGGAAATACTGCTTGTTGCACCGTTTCCAAGCCCAATACTGACACCATTCAAAATCATGAAAATAGGTGTTACAAAGCCAATTCCTGCAATAGCCGCCTGACCGAGTCCAGCAACCCAAATTCCATCAACAATATTGTATGATGCTGTCAAAAGCATCGAAATCATAATCGGAATTGCAAGCTTTCGAACTGCAATTTCCGGCTCACCCCTCATCAATTCGACATTTTTATTAGCCATATTACTCCCTCATTAAAAATATTAACTTTAGTAAATAATAAGTTTAGTGCAAAAAATATTTTTAAACTAAACCTAAAAAATACCAATATTAAAAAATGGTGCAAAAATGAATGAAAAAGAGACATTTTACAATGACAAGAACAACTGCAAAGTTCCATTTACCCATATAGAAGATAAAATTACTGACCCTACACTGAAAAAAATTGATGAAATATATGGAGCGGCAGATATTTTAAGCATTGAAAATGCAAAAAAGCATGAAAGGAATCTCTGGTTGTTATCTGCTTTTGGAACAATAATTACTCTACTATTTCTTCTTTATGATGAAGCAGAACTGCATTTGCTTATTTTCGGTTGTATAATAATCATTGTAGGAGTATATCAATTTTATAAACTGGCCGAACGGCATGACTGCCACAGAAAATACATACAATATCGGGTGCTTGCCGAAACACTTCGACTTCAGTATTATCTTTCTAAAGCTGATGTAAAACATCAAGTCACAGATATCCTGCCATGGTTCATTAAAAAAGGCATTCCATGGATTAATGAGATTTTACTGGAATTACCAACAAAAACCGGTGAAAAGAAATTAATCATAAATTGCTGGATTAGAAATCAGTTAAAATACCATCAAAATGCACTTGTAAGGTCAACACATAAAAAAGAAAGGGACAATAGAATTACAAGAATTGTGCTAACCGTAACAATTGCAACCTATTTCATTGCACTAATATTTGAAATATATATGCTCACTATCCCTTCTGGAGAAATAACCTCATATACACTCAGTTATTCCTTAAATAATCTGCAACATTGGGGAATAATGGTCGGACTGACACCAACCGACATGTTTCGTTCAATATTGAAAATTGTAATCGGAACAATGTCTGCAGCAACATTATTTACCGGAAGTTACTATGGAAAAATGTCATTATCCAATACCATAGATGACCACAGAAGAATGGCAATACTATATGAAAAAGCTGAACAGGATATTGTCCAAAATGAAGGAGTTGAAGATGAGGAACTAATTATCAAATTAGCCAGAGAATTCCTTATTGAAAACAGTACCTGGTATTCCTATCAAAGTAAAAACACTCCAGACCTAACAATAGAATAACTAAAATTCCAACTGCTCAGCAATGCACATTTTACAAACTGCATTAGGAGACTCTAGATTTGCATCCTTAACTGGGCAGTAAAACTTTCCGTCTTTTTCTTCAACATATAATGACCCCGGAAATGGAGTTCCCACAGGGTGTATCGGTTCCTCCAATATAAAAGTAGTATAAATGGAAATAATCCCATAAATCAAAGGAAATTTAGTTTTGGAAGTTACTGATTCATTAATATGATACGACCTTAAAGTAGCGACGGCATCAATGAACTCTTCCTTGTCAATGTCATGTTCATAATTATTATTGTCTGCATGAACATCCTTTATACGTCCCAAAAAGTATTTTGCGTAAACTTCATGACTTTTATGCTTATAGTTCTCTTGAACATACTTACTTTCTTCAATCATTTCAGCATTAACAGCCATCAAATCAAATACGGAAATACTGCCAGAATATTCCTTTAGAATATCCAGAACGGACTCCGTTGAAATACTTTCCTCGTTTGAAACAACATTTGAAAAATCATCATACATATTCAATGAATCGTTCATAAAGTCAATTATGAACAATCAAAAATAAAATATTTTCCATCATTCTTAAATTAGGAAATACACACCAACAAGAAGAAGCATCAGCAAAATATTTAGTGCAGTAAATACAATCAAATATCTAATTTTAAATGAATCAAATTCACGAACAAGAATTTTAAATGAAATCAGATTCGCCATGGAAGCTATAAGTGTTCCGAAACCCCCAATATTTATTCCCACTATTATTGATTGATAATTTGTACTGAATCCGCTAAGAAGCATCGCAGCCGGGACATTGGAAATGATTTGAGATGAAAGAATGCCCCACAACACCTCATTTCCAACAATCAATTTCTTAAACAGTAACTTGAAAACTGGAATGCTTTCCAAATTTCCAATCAATATGAATAAAGCGATGAAGGTTAAAAGCAAATAATAATCAATGCCCCAAAAGACCCTTTTAAAGAAGTTACTGCCATTAAATTCAATTTTGTTAAATTTAGGCAGGTTTATTTTATCGGCCGGAACAAAAAATAATAAAATCATTAAAAATACGACAGATACTAAAATATAAGGCAAAAGCAATATAAAAAATGATTCAAACGGAATATGGGATACCGTATACATTACGATATTGTGAGGAGCGCCAATAGGAAGCACCATACACCCTACATTAGCAGCGATTGTCTGTAACGTGACTGTCAATACTATCAAGTCAATCCTGTCGACCTTTTTAAATGTCAATATTGAAAATGGCACAAATATGATTAAAGAAACATCATTTGTAATGAATATTGAGCTAAAAAAACAAGTAAAAACTAAAATCAACACCAGTTCACGGGTGTTTGAAATTTTAGCCAGCAGTTTTCTTACCCCTATCTCAAAAATAGCTAAATTCTTAAGGATTTCGACAACAAGCATTATTGCAAAAAGCAGAATTATGGTATCCCAATTGATATAGTCAATACTGGGTCTTGCAAAAAAACAGGAAATTATAGCTAAAATCAATGATATGGAAAATACGATTTCCCTTTTAAAAAAATCAAAAACTTTAGCCATGCTATCAACTAATCTGCGTCTTCATCCATTGTTTCCAAAAGAAAGCTAACTGGCCTGAAACCATCATTGCATGATATCATTGCAGATTTCTTGTTTTTCATCCATCCATCATAAAAATCACTGGCACCATTGGCCAATGCCATCACAAATGGTGAAAGACTCTCCCATGCACTGTCACAGAAGTTTTCCGGCTTTGCCCAACCATTAGATATGAAAATTTGGCCCTCTTCAACGTCACATTCATGCTCCAAAGGATTTTCATATTTGTCGATTAAATCATCATGCCTGACTTTTCTCATGACAGTAATTTTAACTTTTTTCATAACAATGCCTCCAAATCACTTTTTTCATATTTGTTATGGCCTTTTATAGATTTTTTATATTTCCAACATCTGATTGCATCATCCAGAGATTTATCATCATTATCTTCAAAAAAATCCCGTATGTATTGATTGTATTGAAATTGCTTATCAATTTTTGTTTTTTGTTTGGAATTTTGAATTTCAAAGTATGCATCGATTGCATCCCTATATGTCTTTTCCGGATTGGATTTCAACCATTTTTGAAACTTCACCTTGAATTTAAATCCCTTACCAATTTCATTTTCAAAAAATACTCTTTTATTCTCACTGCATTTGAAATTTTCCCCCAATCTGGAGTCTAAAGTGATTTCAGATGAGGAATTGTTTGAAGTTTGCTTTACAGTTGGTTCATTTAAAGAATCACCTGTTGATAAATAGTGAATTATCCTATTTTCCAAATCCTGTTTAGATCCACCTACTTTCAGACCCTCAGACCTGCAGAAATCCTTAAGTTCTTCTTTTAAAAAATAGTATTCCCCGAATTCTTCGGGTTTTAAATCTTTAGTTAATTTAACCATGAAAATCTCAAATAAAAAAAAAAGAGAGGAATTAACCTCTTGTTACAATGCTGATAATATCTCCATCCTTCAGCTCATAGTCACTGGCTACGCGCATGTTTTTGCGGGCATCCACAGCATGCATGAACTTATCACCTATGTCAGTGTGCACAATATAAGCCAACTCACGAGGGGTTGCACCGTTAGGAACTAAAAATCCATCTGGCAATACGTTTCCTTTTTGGTCAGTGTATTTGTGTTCATCTGAAACAGGATATACAACAATCCTGTCAAGTAATTCAAAAACAGCATAATTGAGCGCATCCTGAACACCAGTGCTACCATATACATCCAAAATATTGGTTTGAATGTATTCCAAACCTTTACGTTGAGGTTCTGATAATTCTTCCGGTTTCAAGATTTCAAAATGGTCTTCGCCAGACATATAGCTAATCAATCCGCCTTCAGCAGCTTTCACAAGTGCAAGTTCAGATCCTGCTGAGGTTGGAATCACGTTCGGATATTTTTCCTTAATCCTTTTGATATTTTCAGCTGAAGTAGGCAAATCCGCCTTGTTTGCAATAATCATCATCGGTTTTGCAATGTGTAAAATATTTCGGGTAAGTTCAATTAAATCTTCTTCTTCCCACTTATTGAAATCAGGTTCTATTGTCCTTCTAGCCTCAATAATATCTTCAATAGCTATTCCAGTACCTGATAACTGGTCAAACAATACTTTTGAAATATCTAAATGCTCAGCTCCAACTTTTCTTATAAGTCTTACCCAATTTTTGGATAAAATGCCATACATCCACATTACAATTTCATTTTCCAAAAATTCCAAATCATCCAATGGGTCATGACTTCCGGGATCCACAGGGTTTCCTTCCAAATCAGTTGAACCTGAAGCGTCAATAACATTTATAAATACTTTAGCTTGCATCAATTCATCTAAAAATTTATTACCTAATCCTTTTCCTTCATGCGCTCCAGGAACAAGTCCTGCAACATCTATCATTTCAATTGGAAGCAATCTTTTTCCATCGACACATATAGAATTGTGAGGATTGCATGTAACTCCAAGTTCTTTACATGGACAATCTTTAATTACATGAGCAACAGCCTTATTCGCATCAATTGTTGTAAATGGATAGTTTGCCATTTCTACACCAGACGCTGTTGCTGAATTGAAAAAAGATGATTTTCCAACATTCGGTTTTCCACAAACTGCAATTTGAAGCATAATAATCACTTAATCATTAATAACATCTAAATGTATGTTTTTAAAATTATAAATAGTTTCAGAAATTAAACATATAACTAGTATGAAAGATGAAGATATTGAAAGACCACAGGCAATGAAAATCCGTCAGGGAATTCAAAATGCAATGACAAATTCGCTGACGGACAAAAAGTTCAGTGAAAAAAATATAGATTTGGTTGAACTTGACATTGAATTGGATAGCATAGGATGGAATTTTAACAATTTCAGGATTCTAAATTTAACTGACATTCATTTAGGCCAATGGATCAATCCCCAATACCTGGAAGACCTAATAGATTACGTCAACACATTAAATTTCGATTTGGTAACCTTGACTGGAGATTATGTTTCATATGTCATAGACAATTACGAGAAATCCCTGGAAAGTTCACTTAAGAAATTAAATGCAAAATATGGAAAATTCGGTGTTTTGGGAAATCATGACCATTGGATGGGTGCGAAAAAAATCAGAAAAATATTCAAAGAGTCAGACATTGTAGATTTAAGCAACGATGTTTTCACAATCAAAAAGGGAGACGAACTCCTAAACATATGCGGCGTTGACAGCTGTACAGTTTGTGCAGACAACATTGATAAAGTGTTGGAAAAACTTCCAGACACAGGCACAAACATATTGCTCGTTCACGAACCGGATTTTGCACAGGAATCTTCACAGACAGACAGATTCGACCTTCAAATCTCCGGACACTCACATGGAGGACAGTTCATCATTCCAAAATTTGAAACAACACCATTCAGAGGTCCGAATTCAACAAAATATCCCGTTGGTCTTTATAAAATTGGGAACATGACACAGTATACAAGTAAAGGATTAGGAACCAATTCATTTAGAATCAGAATCAACTGCAAACCAGAAATTACAATCATTACCCTAAAAACAAAAAATAGACAAAAAATTGAGATAGAATGATAAAAAACAAAATTATCAGTTCGCTAAAATCAATTATTACAACTCTGTTACTTGTTTTAGCAAATGTAATAGCCATCATCATAATGCCCTACATCTGCTCGGATTTCACATATACCTTTTGGTATGATCCATTGCTCATTATAATTTCCGTATCCATCGCAAACTCACTATTATGGCCCATTTTCAGAAGATTCCTAATGAAATACATTATACTGACTTTTGGAGTTGGTGCATTTATCCTTAACTCCACAATTTTTTATATTGCAACATATTTCATCCCAGGAGTAAGCGTAGGAATTTATGCATTTTTTGAAGTCCCTATAGTAATGGCAATATTTACAACATTCATCACAAACATTACAAACACAAACTACTTCAACAGGTACATAAAAATCCTATTAAAATATGCCGCTGAAAGAAAAACACCCTATAAAAAACAGTACCCCGGAGTCATCATGGTTGAAATTGACGGCCTATCCAAAAATACATTGAAAAAAGCCCTTGACAACAACATGATGCCTACAGTGAAAAAATGGTTAGATGAAAAAACCCATACCCTGAAAGTTTGGGAAACCGATTTGTCCTCACAAACCGGCGCCAGCCAGGCAGGAATACTTCATGGAAACAATGAAAATATCGTTGCATACAGATGGGTTGAAAAAGAAAATAACAATAAAATAGTAGTTTCAGGTAAATTAAGTCATGCTCCACAAATAGAAAAGAAGATAAGTACTGGAAAAGGTTTGCTTGTAAATGGAATTAGTATTGCAAACATGTTTTCCGGAGACAGCAAAATTTCTGCACTAACCTCCTCAAAAATTGGAGGCGAGAACAGAATTTACAATAAAAACCTGCATTCAGTATTTTTGGATGCATATAACTTCCAAAGAATTTTCATATTGTTTTTATGGGACATTTTAGTGGAATTAAAATCCCAATTGATGCATTACTTGAAAAACATACAGCCACGAATCAGAAGAACAATCATCTATGCTGCCATTAGAGCCGGCGCTAATGTCGTCCTAAGGGAAGCTACAACAGAAGTCTTAACAAGCGAAATATTAACCGGAGACATAGACACCGCTTATGCAACATTTATGGGATATGATGAAGTGGCCCATCACTCCGGAGTGGAGGATGACGATGTGTGGGGAATTCTAAAACAGATTGACCTTCAAATTTCAAGATTGAAATCCGCTATTGAAATGAGTGACAGGGACTACAAACTGGTCATTCTATCAGACCACGGACAAAGCAATGGATTTACGTTTAAGCAGAGATATGGATTGTCATTGAGAGAATATGTAAGAAGATTGCTTCCCGAAGATTTGAAAGTATATAAAAACGAATATAACATTGACCACTTCAGAGATGCGCTAATGCCTGAAAGCAGACAACTGCAAACACTAAAACAGAAAGTTGAAAACATACGTTACGATTTATTTGAAGAAAACGAATCCATGCAGAACCTGAAAGACGGATTTGAAAACAGAAAGCCAAACATCATCTTTGAAAATGAGCGATATCTGAAGTTACATGAAAAATACTCCAACAGCCTGGACTATATCAAAGGACATGAAAGCATAGAGCGCAAAACAAAAAGAACTAAAGATTCGGAATTGATTGTTTTGGGTTCGGGAAACATGGGATTGATATATCTAACCCAATGGAAAGAACGTTTAACCTATGAAGAAATTGTCATGCTATTTCCTGATTTGATTCCGGGACTTGTCAAACATTCAGGAATTGGTTTTATCCTAGTTAATTCCCTGGCAAACGGAGGAATGGCAATTGGACAGAATGGAATATACTATCTTGATAGCGACAACATCATTGGTGAAAACCCACTGAAAGATTTCGGAAAAAATGCAGCAAGCCACCTGAAAAGAAATAATGGCTTTGAAAATATGCCTGACATTTTAGTCAACAGTTTTTATGATGAAAAAAGGGACGAGGTTTGTGCATTTGAAGAACTTATTGGCAGCCACGGAGGCCTTGGAGGCAATCAAACCAAACCATTCATATTATATCCGTCAGAATGGGATGATCCAGGGGAAATTGTTGGAGCTGAATCTGTCTACAAATTCTTAAAAAGAGAAATTGAAAATTTAAATTCTTGAAAGCCAATAATCCAAGATATCTTCAACATTCTCATCAAAACCTATTGTCTTATCTTTATTTTCAGGAATTGCATTGGGAAAATCCTTGTTTAATCTTATAAGTGTAATTCCTTCATTATTATATGCCATTTGCTCAAAAGGATACCTTATTATCCCTGGAGTATTGTATCCAACGCCAATCTCCAGCAATACGATATTTCCATCGGCCCTATTTAAGAAATTAGAATAATTCCCATTCATTTCATGCCATTTTTCATCCTCAACAAAATAATTGTCCTTCCTTAAATTCAAATCCATTTCCCCACCACAGACAGGACATTTAGGAACCAAATCTGTCGGTATTCTGAAATTTTCAGTTTTGTCCATCCATTCGAATACCTTGTCCCTATTCGGATATAACTTATCATGACATGCCTTTTCACATTGCAATAGACCATAATCACCCTGAGTTGCAAAAATCCTTTCATCTTCAAAGCCATTAATCCAAAATTGATGGTCCACATTGGTTGTTAGGACGAAATAATCCTTATTTTCCACCAATTTAAGCAATTTTTGATACACATCTGTTTTTCCAACGTCATACCTGTTTGCAAAAACATGCCTTGCCCAATATGCCCATTTCTCTTCCAAGGATTCAAAGGGATAAAATCCGGAGGAATACATATCGGTGAAGTTATATTCATCTATGAAATCCTTAAAGTATCTTTCAAAACGTTCACCAGTGTAATCAATTCCTGCTGCAGTAGATAGGCCTGCACCTGCACCTATAAGTACAAAATCCGCTTCATCAATAGCTTTTTTAGCATTATCCAATCTTAAAACAAACTTGTCCATTAATCATCACCAAACAACAATTTTTTATAAATCATATAATCAGTATCCGTAAACACGTTGAAAACAACATGATTTAATGAAGATTCGATATCATCCAAATATTTCTCAACAGTTGACACAGCAATTTTTGCAGCCAAATCCTGCGGAAAATTAAATACACCTGTTGATATGCAGCAGAATGCAATGGATTGCAATTTGTTATAACTTGCAATGTCCAGGCAGGATTTGTAACAATTAGCCAAATCTCTTTTGTCTTTCTCAGAAGGTTCAAGCCCTTGAGGAATTGCAGGACCAACAGTGTGAATCACATGTTTTGATGGCAGATTATAGGCGCCCGTAATTTTAGCCCTGCCCACTTCCTCATCACTGTCCTGAACCTTCATTATTTTACTGCATTCCCCCCTCAACTGCAGGCCTGCCGCCGAATGGATTACATTGTCTATGCAGTTATGATGAGGAATAAAACAACCCAACAGTTTAGAATTGGCTGCATTAACAATTGCATCGACTTTGAGGGTAGTAATATCTCCCTGCCACAGCATGATTCGGCCTTTAGCCTCGTCAATTTCATCAACAGAGGTCAAAGTTTTATTTAATGTTTCAGATGTTAAAAATTCATCCTGAACTTCCAAAAATTCATCGGAAAGTTTAGAAGGCAACCTTACATTCATTAATGAACGAAGCAACATTCTTTTTGAATTATAATCATCAGGAACATCAATTATCTCATCACGTTCATCAATCAAATACTTAACCAGAAAATCCAATTGTTCAGTTGTGTTAATTTCAATCCCTCCAATTTAATTAATAATTAATTTAATTTAGGATATTTAAATGATTTTTGTAACTTTTCGGAAACCTAGTGACAAAAAAGTAACCATTTATATAATAATTCAATCTATTTTAAATTATGAATAGCGAAAAAATTGTTTGCCCCGTTGACAGAACATTAAATTTAATCAGTAAAAAATGGAGCATTCAGATAATTCGAGACATGTTCTTTGGAAAAAAGCATTTTAAAGAATTTAAAGAAGATAAACCTAAACTGAGCAATAAGGTATTATCCGGCTGTTTAAAAGACTTGGAAGAAAACGGATTAATTGAAAAAAAGGTTTTGAACACCACCCCAATAACTACGGAATATTATTTAACAGAATATGGACGGTCCATGAATAGGATTATCTATGAACTGGCCATGTTTACTTTAGATGACGAATTGGATGACAACTATCCTGAAGACTTAAGAAACGAACTGAAAAATAATTTCAAAGAAACATTAGAAATTGATGATTAAAATGACCGGTAAAATTTATATTGTTGGAATAGGCCCTGGTGGAAGCGAATATTTAACAAAAAAGGCAGTGGATACTGTAAAAACATCAGATTATACTGTCGGAAGTACAAGAGCAATCGATTTATTTGAAGATGTAAACAATAAAATCGCATTCAACGTCAAAGAATTATTGGACAAACTCGAGGAAGGAGTTCAATTGGCTTGTGACGGACATACTGTTTCAATCCTATCAACAGGAGATCCGGGTTTTTCAGGCGTTTTGAATACTGTTTTGAGAATATCTTCAGAGAAAAATTTTAACAAAGAAAATATTGAAGTAATTCCCGGAATCAGCTCACTTCAACTGGCAGCTGCCAAAAACCATATCCAATGGGACAATGCAAACGTAATGACTTTTCATGGACGGGAAAATATCGAAGACATATTACCGGTCATCAACAATGGAAAAACCACAATTGCACTTCCTTCCAGAAAGGTAAAAGACATGGCGCAATTTTTACTGGACAATGGCGTTGAGGAAAATCGAAAAGTTGTAGTTTGTGAAAGATTGAGCTACCCGGATGAAAGAATTGTTGAGTCCACTTTAAAAGATATCGCTCAAAGTGAATTTACCTATATGTGCATTATGATAATTTATTAGGATTATTTATGCTTAAAATTCATTTTAAAAGTCATTTACTATTTATTTTAAATATTAAAGCATTTATATTCTAGAAATCATACTTTGATTGTTGATTTTAAAAAAATCAGCATCAAGGTTGATACTATGAATAAAAAAATAAACACCATTGTTTTCATTTTCTTACTTATTTTTTTAATTTCGGCTGTTTCAGCTGCAGACAATACAAATGAAACAATAACAGGCATTCAAAAAGAAAATCCAAATGCAGAACTATCCAAATTAAGTGTTGAAAATGAAAACACAGAAAAATTAGAATTGGAGAAAAACGAAGAAACTCTAAGTGCAACACAAAATACGGCTAAAACAGTAAATGTTGCTAAAAAAAAGACAACATTAACCGCACCCAATGTTAAAATGTATTATAAAGACGGAACAAAGTTTATGGCAATATTAAAATACAATAAAAAAATAATACAGAATGCTAAAATTCAAATCAAGATAAATGGCGAGACATTCACCAAAACAACGGACAAACAGGGAAAAGTATACTTAAATTTAAATTACAAAAGTGGAAACTACATTGTTTTATGCACTTGCAATGGAAACAGTGAATTTGAGTCAAGCAGTTCGAAAAGTACAGTCACAATAAAAAGCACAGTAAAATGTGACGATTTAACAAAATACTATAAAAATAAAGCTGCATATTACTCCACATTTTACGATAAAAAGGGAAAATTATTGAAAGATACCTCAATCAAGTTTAAACTGAATAGTAAAACATATTCTGTTAAAACCAATACAAAGGGTGTCGCAAAATTAGACATAAATCTGAATCCCGGAAAATACAGCATCATCTCTCAAAATTTAAAGACCTCCGAATCCATCACGAAAAGCATCACAATCAAATCTTTGATTGAAACAAAGGATTTGACCATGAATTTTGAGGATGCAAGCAAATTCAAAGTGAAAATATTAAATTCAAATGGAAAAGCTTCACCCAATAAAAAAGTAACAATAAAAGTCAACGGAAAAAGCTATACACAAACAACAGACAAATCCGGAACAATCAGTTTGCCAATTAACCTTCCTATTGGAAAATATACCATAACAACAGAATATGACGGGCTTAAATCCACAAATAAAATAACTGTCAACAAGATAATAAAACATAGTGAATTTACACACTCAGTCAAAATTCCAAACTATGTTAATGTGACCATGCCGTATGTGTTTCATAATTCAGTATATTCCATCAAAACTGGGGCTGACGGGATAATAAAATTACCCAAAAACCAATATATTGTAATTCAGGTTGGATCAAACTCCTACAAATTTACCACGGAAAAAATAAGTGGTTATGATGCCACACCAATAGGATATTATTCCCATATGATTCCTTTTGACAATAGTGGGGTGAAAAGTGACCTGAATAAGAACAACTTAAAGGGAAGGGGAATCCTAATATACAATGCTGGAGGTTATATTCAAATTGACTATAGGGATACAACAAGCGACAATGTAGAGTTATTTGGAATGTATGCCGACAAGGGAATCGACGGATTTGAAACATTGACTTACACCAAAAATGACAAGATTACGGCAAAAATAAACTTTAAGACACTTGCATTTGATGAAATGGGCTTGAAATACAGTTTATCAAAATTTTATGGAAAAACAATATATAATCTAAATTATAACGACATCGATGAAAATAGCGTAAAATTTGAAAACAACAAGCAGCCAGTCACATTCAGCATATTTGGAAGTTATGTTGCTGGATATATATCAAAAGAAGATATAGTCACATCATTTGTAATTAACGGGAAAAAAGAGCTTGAAAAGATTGAAACAATAAGTTATGGCCTTGGTGAAAAATATCGGAAAAACTATGGTTTTGAAGTTCTGCAGTCATATTCCATCATAAATGAAAAAATGACACAAAAGACACTTGAAAACTGGGTGAATCTGAATTCCAATTACATAAACAAACTTGGATTTATGAATCTATACTGCATGCATCTGGCATCACTTGAAACCGCATGGCTTGCAGACGAGATGGCCGACAAATATTCAAAGGAATTTAATGTTGATTGGAAACGCAGCAACACATTGACAATCTTAGGTGGAATAAATCTTGATGATACATATTTGCATATCCTAAATGCAGATATGGGAATGGAAGCAAAAGGGGCTGAAAAAAATGTTTCACTCTTCAGATTACTCAATTCACTATATTTACCCAATATCGAGGATTATTCCCTTTCAAAGATTGCATCAAGATATCTGGACAATACAACAAATTCATTGTATAACGTATTGAATGCCATTTCAAATAACAAGTTCAGCATGACACAATTGGGCGAAATTCTTTACGTTTTCAGTGAAGACAATACCCATTCAGCAATCATAGTCAATACAACTAACGGAATATCCAATGTCATCGTGACCCATGCCAATGCGACATACAAAGGTTCAGTAATTTCCACAAGCGAAAACTGCTGCGGCGTTGGAATCATCCCCCGAGACATTATCTCTGGAATTAAAGACACAATAAACAACATTAAAAAAGGAGTATCGGATATGGTAAATAATGCTCAGCCCATTACACAAATTGCATATTTGGGTATCAAATTCATCATGGACAAAGCATTGAGCGGCATATCTTCAGTATGCTTAGGATTATTTTCAACCATGGTAATTGCACAAAACATTGGAACAACCTACCGAAATAAAGTTTTAGATAAAAAAGAATGGCACAAAGCGATGGATATCTGTACTTTTACAAGACCAGGGTATCTTCAGGGAAAAAAAGTATTTAATATACCAAAAGATGGAGGTTATGACTATATTGAAGTAAAGGTCAATAATGACTTGACTTTAGATAGAAATAATGCGATATATATTAGTAACGGCAAAACCAAAAAATTAACTAAATCTGAAACATACCAATATTTTGATGAGGAATACTGCATACCTATAAGTGTGCCAACAAAATACTGGGACAAAAGCTGGGGAATGAGTTAAGATGAGAATAATTGAAGAATTCAAAAAGGAAAGCACAATACTTAAAATATTGGATATCGCATTTGTTATTTCATTTATTCATCTGATAATAACATTCAATGGAGTCATGATCTGTACAACAATATTCGGATTAATAGTGATTGTAAGATTCATAGAATGGTTTTTAAAAAAAGAAGAATAGTGAAAGTTAAAATAATGATTTATTTTAACTTATTTTATTTTTTTATAACTGAATTGCTTCCTGAACAACTTCATCGTTGTCTTCATCATCATACAAGATATGAGCTAGGTTTAACAATTTTTCCTGACCTTTGACTTCATCCTTGAACAATGGAACTTCAGCCACATGTTGATTAGGGAACTTTTGGTCGATTAAAGCCAAACGTTTTTGCTGCAATTTGTGTCTTGAATGGCAGAAATCACAGTCACAGATGTCAGGCATTACCTGATTTACAATAACACTATCAACAGTAATGTCATATTTTCCAAGAGCATCAAGTGCCCTTTCAGATTCATAAATTGACATTTCTTCAGGAATTACAACCATCTTAAAGGTTGTTCTATCAGGATCAGACAGCACTTCTTTTGCCTTGTCAATTTGTTCTTTAGTTCTTTTCAAATCCTCTGAAGTTTGTGGGTCGTCAACTGCATCCATAAAAGGCATTATTTTTTTAAGTGCATTTGTTGCTCCGCCCAATTTTGCTTTAAGCATCATCATTTTACCAACCCATGAATCCATGACATCAGGGAATGACAATAGTCTTAAAGTGTGTCCGGTTGGTGCTGTATCAAAAACGACAACATCATATTCATCAGAGTTCATTACACCCATAAACATTTCAAATGCAGCAGCCTCATCAGCACCCGGTGAAGATGATGCCATGTCCAATTGGTCAGATAAAAAGTCCATTCCCAAAAGCCCTCCGGAATCATCGGGATTTGCTGCCTTTTGAGCATCCAATTGTGCTTGCTTTTGAGCCATTGCCACATCCGGGTCAATTTCAACTGCAAATAAATTTGTTTTGATTTCTCTTGGATAATTGCCAATAGGCACTTCAAGAGAATCAGATAATGAATGAGCAGGGTCAGTTGATACAATTAAAGTTTTTTTACCCTGTTCAGCCAACCATAATGCTGTAGCTGAAGATACAGAAGTTTTTCCAACTCCCCCTTTTCCACCAATGAAAATAAATGTTGTTTTATCTTTATTAAATTTAAAATAATCTTTAAATGCCATGAAAATTTACCTCCATAATAAACTTACTTTTAGTTACTAAATGTAATTTTAATTCCTTATAGTATATAAATTTACTTATTCAACCATTATTGCAATCTTCAAATTTAGAGCAAAATATATCATTTCAGATGAATCATTAAATTCTTAATTGGTTTTATTAATGCTGATTTTTAAAGTGTCGGAATTTAATTATATTTATTGATAGCACTTTAACGAGTTTTGATAATTTTATTTTTTGGCCAAGAATTTGTATTAAAAAAGTGGTAAGTATATGATTTTCGAATTTGACGCTTTGCAAGCTTATGAATTTTCAAGTATTTATTTTGAGTAACATTATGAAATTCCAATATGTAATTTAAGGAAAGTTAATGATTTTTAGAATGGTATTTTAATTAACAAAACACCCAAATTTTTTGACAAAAAAATATTTAAGAGTCCAAATAGATTATAAGAATTATTTTGCATTAATTGTTCCAAATAACGGTTTATCTTTCCAATATCCATAATTAACTACATTTTAGAAGACATATTTAAAATAAACAACAAATTTACAATAAACCTTAATAAAAAAATTATTTATTTGAAATAATCCTAAAATATAATCATTGTTTCTAAACAAATGATAATCCATATTTTAGGAGTTAATATCATGTCAAAAAATACAAAAATTATTGGACTAACTATACTGATAGCGGTTATTTTACTAATTATTTTTACAGTATATGCTATGTCCGGTGAAAATACTGAAACTGTTAAAATCGGATATTTGCCTACAGACCATGATTCAGCATTATTTGTCGCAAATGCTACAGGAATGTTTAAAGATGCGGGAATTGATGTGGAATTATATGAATATAATAATGGTGGTGATATGATGAGTGCAATGGCCAGCGGTGAATTGGATGTTGGATATGTTGGAATAACACCAGTAATATATTCCATATCTAAAGGAGTGCCTGTAAAAATTGTTGCAGGAGCTCAAAATGAGGGAAGCGGTTTGCTTTCTCACAGTTCATCAGTTAAGTCCATCACTGATTTAAAAGGTAAGACTATAGCTACACCAGGTGAGGCATCAATACAAAGTGTATTATTAAAATATGATTTGAAGAAACACGGACTAAGTACTTCTGATATTGAAAGTCCTACTATGAAGGTTTCTTCAATGAATGATGCATTAAAAACTGATGGTATTGATGCAATGTTAACATATGAACCTTATGTTACAATTTCAAAAGATATTAATAATCAGACTTTGGTGGAAAACTCTGCAGATATTTTACCTGATCATCCATGTTGTGTTGTAATTATGAATCAAAAATTTTTATCAGGAGAATCTGACAAATCAAGCAAGATTTTAGATATTCATAAAAGAGCAACCGAGAAAATAAAAGAAAATCCTCAAGGAGCGATACAATATCTGCCACCGCATATCGTCCCTGATTCTGAAATTGAAAAAGAAAGTTTAGCACATATCAAATGGGTAAGCGATTTGAATGACACCTATAAGAAAAATGTGAATGAATTCCTAAATATTGAAAAAGATCTGGGAATAATTACTGGAGATATACCTCAAGAAAAGTTATTTGCAGAAAGTTAAAGTTATCTAAGGTTTACTGGAAGGTTTTAATATGAATAGTTTGAGAGAAGAATATAGTACAGAGATGATAATATTACCTATTATTATAATAATAATTTGGTATCTGGTTTGTGACGTGTTTCATCTGATTCCAAGTTACATGTTTCCCGGACTAACAGATGTTGCAAATTCATTTGTCAAGTTAGTTGTTTCAGGCCAACTTTTTAAAGATATCTTTGAAACGCTATATAAAGTATTGTTTGGTATGTTGCTAGCATCAGTGGTAGGTATAACATTAGGCATAATGTTAGGTTGGTTTAAACTATTAGAAAGATTATGTAGATTAGTTATCAGTATTTTAAGACCTATCCCCCCAATTGCATGGATTCCTTTTTCAATAATATGGTTCGGTATTGGTGTAGGACCTGCAGTATTCATAATTTTCATGGGATGCGTTTTCCCAATACTGATTTCAACAATTGATGGAGTACATAGAACAGATCCTGTTTTAATAGAAGCAGCACAATCATTTGGAGCATCTAATTCACAAATGTTAACTGAAGTAATCGTACCGTCAAGCGTGCCATATATTGTATCCGGACTTAAAGTGGCAATAGGTATTGCTTTAATGTGTACAATTTCAGGTGAGATGATTGGATCAAGTTCAGGTATAGGATATATGATTTTAACATCCACCAACCTATTTGATACAGGTTCAACAGTAGTTGGAATGTTGGTAATTGGTGTAATCGGCATAATTTTTGATTATATCTTTTCAAAGATACAGGAAAGAATATTCTGGTAAGGTGATTATATGACATTTGAAATAGAAAATGTATCGAAAGTTTTTGTATCAGGCGAAGGTAAAGAAGACGTAACTGCATTAAAGGATATTAACCTTACTATTGAGACCGGAAAATTCGTATCCTTTGTAGGTCCATCAGGTTGTGGAAAAACAACATTGCTGCGTATAATAGAAGGGTTCGAAAATCCTACAGAGGGCACTGTTAAAGATGATGGAGAAATAGTAACAAAACCTTCCAACCGAAGAGGTTTTATATTCCAGAACTATTCTCTCTACCCATGGTTAAATGTCATTGACAATGTGATATTCGGATTAGGCATCAATGGAAAACCTGAAAAAGAAAGTAAGGAACGATCATTGGAATATCTTGAGAGTGTTGGACTAAAAGATTTTGCAAATAGCTATCCTCATGAATTATCAGGAGGTATGAAACAGAGAGTTGCAATAATTCGGTCATTAATTAATGATTCTAAAAGTTTATTGATGGATGAATCGTTTAGTGCATTGGATGTTCAGGCACACACGATATTAGTGAAGCAGTATTCTTATCAGATAAAATTGTCCTTCTTTCCAGAAGACCTGGAAGAATCAAGGAAATTTTTGAAGTTAAACTTGAGCATCCAAGAAATAGAGAGGATGAAGAATTTGAAAAGTTAGTTTCTGAAATTATCCAAGCAATTGATGAATTAGAAGACTGATTTCATCCTTTAGTCTGTCCTTGAACTACCACGGCTTACGAGTCGTGGTATTCATACATTTCAAAGGCATTACTTCTAGTTATCAAATTAGTCCAAATTTAGTTTATACAAATAAGAAGCCTATAGAATTTTTAAGATTAACTGTCCGTTAATTACTTTCCAAGTTCTGATTATGATTGTAATCCAGACCAATTGGGCAGGTATGGACTATCACATACCTGACTTCTGATTTTTCCTCAAGAATCTTGTTTTGAACTTCATGAGCAATATTGTGGGCATCAGATACTTTCAAATCTCCATCAACTTCAATGTGCAATGAAACAAAGGCATAATTTCCCATGTAATCAACTTTAACATCATGGGCATTTTGAGAATTTTCTACACTATTTACAATATTCTTTATCTCATCAACAAAGCTTTCATATGGTACTTTACCAACAATATAATTGAAATTAATTATGAAAAGTTTTACTGCAAGTCTGAAGATTAATAAGCCTATGAATATTGCAACAATCGGATCCAATATTGGATATCCCATATTTGAAACAATTGCACCAATCAATACTTCAATTGATGAAAATACATCCGTTCTTTGATGTTGACCATCTGCAACAATAGCGGGACTATTAATCCGCTTTCCCATGCAAATAATGTAACTGCTGACCACCATATTAACAAAAATGCCCACAACAGCCATAACAGCAACATAAATATCCGGAACGGTTAAAGACTGACTGAAAAATATCTGCTTAACAGCTTTTTCAATAATTTCCCATGAAATAAGAGACAAAAAAAGTACGATGAACAAACCGCTTAAAGCTTCTACACGACCATATCCAACAGGATGTTTCAAATCTGCAGGTTTTTGACTATAATGAAAACCTACATATGCGACAATCGTTGTAATTATGTCTGAAAATGTATGGGCTCCTTCAGAAATCAATGCGCTACTTCCACACATTACCCCCACAACGATATTTAAAATAGTCAAAAAACTTGGCAACAACAGCCACAACAGCTGCTTTTTTCCGCCTCTTGAACGAAAATCATCACTCATAATTGTTCCTCAATTTATATTGCAACATAGCATATTTAATTATTAGGATATCATGCTCGTGGCACCAATAAATTCTGCTATCACCAACAATTATAATCTAAAAATATGCCAAAATGCAAAACAGCGCAAAAAAAAAGAATTCAAATATTTCAACAATTGCGAATCCACACTCAAAGAGGAAGTAAAATACATTAATTATATTAAAATAAAAAAAATAAGGATTTATGGGAAAAGATTTATTCCCATAGCTTCAATCATTGATTGGAAACCTAAAATAATAATAGCTACCCCACCGAATATTTCAATATAGTCAGCATATTTGATAGCCATTTTTGTTCCATATGCTCCAATCAATAACCATATGACAACTGCAATTAAACTTAATCCTCCCAAAATGAATGGGTTAACATGTGCAACTGCACCCTGTGATGCAAGAATTAAGTTTTCTATGTTTCCAAAAATAAGCAAACCTGTAAATGGAGCATAGTCTTTTAGATTAACCATGATTTTCACCCATGTTCTTTGCATGAATATTTTTGACAGCTTGGTAAATTGCCTGAATACCCAATATGACTATTGCAAGACCACCTATAAATGTGATGTAGCTTGAATATTGGATTGCAACTTCTGTAGCAACTGTTCCAATAATCAACCATATTATAACCGCAATTATACTTAATCCACCTAATACTTTAATATCAACGCCTTGAACAACACCCTGTGACGCTAAAATCAAGTTTTCAATATTTCCAAATATAATTAGCCCGATAAAAGGCAAATATGCTTCTAACAAATTTATCACCTATATAATTTTTTTGTCATTATTGATATTTAAATGCTAATATTTTTTTACATTAACTGTATTTCAATGCAAATATTTTTATAAATTATACACATTATCCAAAAAGCAAATAATCTACCTAAACAGATTATATTTCCACAATCCTCAAGTAATTAGTTCTTCTTGCTTCCCCTATTGGAAATCCCCCAGTAACAACAAGCAAATCTCCTTTATTAAGATTAAATTCAGTTTTAGCGATTTCCATTGCACTTTCAACCATCTCATCAGTACTTTCGTAAATGTCGGTTATCACAGGTTCAACGCCAAAGTTCAACACAACCTTCTCAGCAATATGCTTGGATGGACAGCAGGCCAGTATTATGGAGTTTGGCCTCAGATTACTGATTTTTCGGGCAGTAAATCCTGTCATTGTAGGTGTAACTATCAATTTAATATCCGCATATTCAACAGCATCAGCCACCAGTTTTGCTATTGCATCGCTGATGCCAATTGAACCAATATAGTCAATATTTTTTGAATAGTCAATTGTTGACTCCACATATTCACAGATTTTGCTCATTATTGCAACGGCCGGTACCGGATATTTTCCGATTGTTGTTTCTCCAGACAACATCACACAATCGGTTCCATCCAATATTGCATTTGCAACATCCGATACCTCCGCTCTTGTCGGTCTTGGACTTTCATACATTGAAGCAAGCATTTCAGTGGCAACAATGGCGAATTTACCTTTTTGGCGGCATTTTTTAATAATACTCTTTTGAAGAACAGGCAACTCTTCCATTGGAACATCCACTCCCAAATCTCCCCTGGCCACCATAATTCCGTCTGATTCATCAATAATTTCATCAATATTCTCAATTCCCCTTCGGCTTTCAATTTTTGAAATAATGAGAGCATCCCCTCCAGCTTTTTCGATTATTTCACGGGCTGTAATCACATCCTCCCTTGCATTTACAAATGACAAGGCCAAATAATCACATGAATGCCTTGCTGCAAAGTTAATGTCATTTCTATCCATATCACTCATGAAATCCAGCCCCAAATTGACCCCCGGAACATTGATTGATTTGTGATTTTCGATCTTACCGTCACCTAAAGCCTTCAACTGAACAAAATCATTCTCCTTTTCGACGACTTCCAATTCAAACAGGGCATTGTCTATGAGTACCTTGTCTCCCACATTTATAAAGTCGATTGCATCACTGTGGTTGACTCCAAATTCATTCTCATTTCCCTGTATGCAACTTTTACTCATTTTGATGGTATCCCCCTGTTTAAGAGTCACACCACCATCCTTAAATTTTAAAGTTCTAAATTCAGGCCCCTTAGTATCATACATGATGGCAACCGGCAAATTAGATATTTTGCGCACTTTGCGAACGACATCAATTGTTTTTAATATTTCATCTTCTGTAGCATGGCTGAGATTAATACGTGCACAGTTCATGCCTACATTGACCATTTTGCCCATAACCTCTACCGAATCGGATGCTGGACCTATAGTACATATGACTTTTGTTTTCTTCACACTATCATCCCTAACTTTTTAATTATAAAACTAAAATTTCCAATTCTAACCAATAATTCTAAACTAATTAATAGATTTCAAAGGGGAAAGATAAATAATTTTTGAATATTTTGGCGAACATTTTATTTTTATAAAAATTTAAGAATTTAATTAATTTTTGCAAATGCAAATAACAAAAAACCATTTTACAGACGGAAAATATAAATTTAAAATTAGACCTATCCGATTTGTACTGATTTTTTAATTATATATCGCTTGAATTATACTTATTTTTTAGATTATACAATTGAAATTGTAGATAGTATTAAATAACCATTTCAACACATAACCTATCAATTAGAATTGAACTACCTCGACTTTGGAGAAGTCGAGGTAGTTCAAGCGATGAAAGTCACTACATTCAATACACAAATAATCACTGTTAAAAACTATTTTAATTGAATTGAGCTTTCGTTAAAATTCATTTTCAACTTAAATTATAATTTAAATCAAAAATCCAATTAATATATTGATGTTTTTTCATTTTTAACAAACATCAATCAAAATAATATATATATTACATTAAACAAAATAACATTATGGTTAAAAATGTAGATTTCAATTCCGACCCCAAAAAAGTTTTTTGGCAGTTTACTACACCATTACTTCTTCTCACACTTTTTGAAGCCGGATACTCATTTATTGATGTATTTTGGGTATCTCAAATGAATGCCGAATCATTTTTTGCAATAGGAGTAGCAGTTCCATTAGTTACATTGATTATAAGTTTTGGAAAATCAATAGGCATTGGAACCAATTCCATAATGTCACGAGAAATAGGTGATGAAGATTTCACTGATACCTATAATTCGATTTTGCATGGTATAGTGACCTGTTTAATAATTGGATTTATTGTAATATTATCTACATTCTTTTTAGAAGACATTTTAACTTATATAGGAGCAACTTCTTCTATGGAGCTGTCAATACAGTATTTGACTCCAATATTCTTATGTCCATTTGTTTTTATCTTTTCCAATTTCTTTGCAAATACACTTCAGGCCGAAGGAAACTCAAAAACTCCTACCATATTACTTATTTTAACAAACGTCTTGAATTTAATTTTAGATCCCATTTTCATTTTCGTTTTAGGTTGGGGAGTGAGTGGTGCTTCATATGCTACAATATTATCTTCAGGAGTTACATCTTTTTATTTATTATATTGGTATTTAAGTGGAAAATCCGAAGTTCCAATAAATTTCAAGTATTTCAAGCCAGGAATTGTTTATGACATAATCATTGTAGCCCTTCCAAACTTTTTAACAGACAGTTTATGGTGCATTTCAAATTGGTGTACTACTTTATTCAACAGCATCAAGAATCGAAACCCTAATGATATCTCCACAAAAGGCATTTGGTAGAGGATTGGTAAGTGTCTGCGGACATTTATACGGAGCCCATAAAATTGATGAATTAGAGGATTTATATCATTATGTGCTTAAAAAATCCATAATACTTGCAATTATTTCAACAGTAATATTCTTCTTTATTAGAGATTATGGTTTTGCTTTGTTTTCAGTTACAGGAGTACCTGAATCAATATTCTACATTGCTCTTGCAGGTATTGTGATTGTTCCGTTCAATGAGGTTTCAGTAATATCAGAAAAAATGCTGGATGGAATGGGAAAGAGTTATCATGAATTAGTCTTTACAATTGGAATCATTATCTACGAAATTTCAATAGTGACATTATTGGCACCAATATTCAAACAAGGAGTTTGTGTTTTACTGGGAATATTAATAGGAGAAGTTACATTTGCCATTGCTTATTATATCCTATTAAAACATATTCTTAACAACGCCAGAAATAATAATGTCACCCAAAGTGCAGCTTCCTAATCAAAAATAATTCATATATGTGAAATAATGAAACTCAATAATTTGACAATCCACACATTGAATACTTTGATAATTATTGACATCATTCTAATTTCACTGTCCATATTCGTTTCACTGCCTGATGATATTTCATTTGCCATATTATGGTTTGACTTTTTTGTTTGCATAATCCTTTTGATTGACTGGACAAATGACCTACGCAATTCGCAACCCAAATCAGTTTTTTTAAAAAAACGAGTCTGTAAAATTTTATAGGCTTATTTAATTTTTATGTGTTTTTGTGTCCAGTTTTGCATTTGGAAGTCTAAAAAGGTTAGAATTCCATTTTTGGT
>ONQL01000080.1 GCA_900319985.1 uncultured Methanobrevibacter sp.
CGTATCCTGAGTAGAATATTCCTATTCTGTCTGCGATTTCGAGTGCTGCGTGGATGTCGTGTGTGATTAGTAGTACTCCTACTCCGTCTTCTTTCATGTTTTTGAAGTGATTTAAGGTTTCTTTTACTGTTTTTTCATCCAGTCCTGGTGTTGGTTCGTCTGCTACAACTAATTTTGGATTGGACAGTAATGCGGTTGAAACAAGCACTCTTCTTGCCATTCCTCCGGATAACTGGAATGGGTACATTTCGTCGACTTCAGGGCCTAAGTTATAGCGTTCAAATATTTCTCTTTGTTTTATTTTCTTTTCTTTTTTCTCAGCATCGTTTTCAGTGTGTCCGATTGCTTGATCGGAGATTTTCATTAGAGGATCTAAAAAGTTTACTGATTGGGGAATTAGTGCTATTTCGTCTCCTCTTAGTTCCTCTTTGTCTTTTTGTGATAATTCTTTTCCTTTGTATTTTATTTTTCCGTTCAGGTTTGCGTTTTCTGGTAGTATTCCGAATATTGCATGTGCAAGCAGACTTTTTCCTGACCCGCTTGAACCAAGTACAGCTAGGATTTCTCCTTCAGATATATCTAGGGTTAAATCAGTGATGACCTTTAAGTCTCGCTGATTTAACCCTTTTGTGTATTGAATAAATGAAATTGAAACATTTTCTACATCTAATAGCTTTTCCATTTTATCACCTATTCATTTGCGCTTGTCGGATCAAGTATCTTCTTGATATTTTCTCCGGCGATATCAAATAATAATACCAGTATTAATAATGATAATCCTGGGAATAATGCTAACCACCAGTTCCCTGTTGCAAGATACTTCATGGATTCTGATAAAATAATACCAATTGCCGGTTCATGAGGTGAAAGTCCAAAACCCAAAAATGTAACGCTTGCTTCGTGCATAATTGCATGGGGAAAAATTAAAATTGTTCCTACGATAATTTGTGTTGTGACTAATGGTAGAATATGTTTTCTTGCAATCCACAATTTTGACTTTCCAAATCTTTCAGATAACTTAACGAAATCTGATGTTTTAATCTGTTTAATTTCAGCTCTTAAAACTCTTGTTAATGATGTCCAATGGGTCAATGCAACTCCAACGGTTACACCGAAAGCGCCACCGCCTAATGAAATTGAAATCAATATTATCAGCAGGATATGTGGGATCGATAAGAATAAATCGACTAACCATGAGATTACTCCATCTAAAAATCTGTTTGTGCTTCCAATAAAAGATAATACAATTGCAATTAAACTGCTTAATATTGATGCTCCTGCACCTATTTGAACACTTAATCCCAATCCTTTTAAAGTACGAGTGAACATGTCCCTACCCATCCAATCAGTACCAAAGAAATGTTCAAAGGATGGGGGTTTGTTCATCGCTTGGAAGTTGGTTGTTATGTCTCCTGAATTGATAAATAAACTGGATATCACAACAATGACTAAAATGAAAACGGATAATCCTATTGTTATTAATGTTTTTGTTCTCAGATTTAATTTTGCAAATGGATTGTATATGCTGGGTCCATTATTTGAATTAGCCATTATTTTCACCTTCCTTGATTCTTGGATCAACGAAATTGTATAAGATATCAGCTATTAAATTTCCACAATAGACGAATATTGCACTAAATATTACAATTCCTAAAAGAAGTGGAACGTCACTTCTAAGACCTGCTGAAACTGCAGCCTGTCCTATTCCAGGATAAGTAAATATTTGTTCTACTAATACTGCACCTCCGAACAATTCAGAAAATCCTAAAAATTGCAAGGTTATTGCAGGGAGCAATACATTTCTTATTCCGTGCCTTTTAATTAAATTCCAACCACTTTCTCCTCTTGCTTTTGCAAATAAAAAGTAATCACTATTCATCTCATAGATTAGTTTATCTCGGGTGTATAATGCGATTTGAGCGACACCTACGATACTTAAGGTAAGCATTGGTAAAATCAAACGGTTTAACCAGTCCCAAAATGATACATTTTCACTTAAAGTTCCAATTGGGACACCGAGTCCTGTTGGGAACCATCCTAAGTAAATACTGAATACCATAAGTATGATTAAAGCTATCCAAAATGTAGGTGCTGACTGTAAGATGTAACAGTAAACTTTTATTGCTTTGTCTATTATTGTATCTTTTTTAAATCCGGCTACTATTCCTAATAGAAATCCTAAAATTCCTGAAAATGCCCAAGAACTTAACATCAATACGAGTGATGCTGTAAATCTTTCAAGAATAACATCCATTACAGGAACTCTGAATATTAAAGAGGTTCCTAGATTTCCTTGTAAAACATTTCCCAACCAATTAGCCATCTTACTTGTTATCGGTTCATTGACGCCCCAATATGCTTCTAGATTAGCAATTTGGGCTTGAGATATTACTACATTGCTTATGTATGTTTTAACAGGATTTATTGGTGATAAATCTAGTAGCAAGAAACTCAATAATATGACAAAAATAAGCAAGATTACAAATCTGACAATTTTTTTTCCTAAAAATTTTAGTAATCTTTCTGTATCCATCATTAAATCTCCTTTAAAAAGGGAAAAAGAGATGAGTTAAATAAAATTTAACTCATAAATTCGACAGTCTATTTTTCAATTGAAGATACTCTATGCCAATCATAGATATTTGAGAATATGTCTCCACCGTGTGGTTGTAGGAGTGCAGTTTTTTCAGAGATATCTAAACTGTCATCAACATAGTATCCGTATTTAATTTCTCCAACCCATAACCATGCTGCATCACCTAATGGTGAGATACCGGTGCTTCCGTCCCATGAAACTGCTGACCATTCGCTATATGAAGAATTACGGTCCATTTTCATGGCATTATTTATGTGGCCGTCAACAGCACTATTGTTTACTGATGCAGGGTTACTGTATTCGTGTCCGGATAAGTTACTGTAGTATTGGTTGTACATGGTGGATGGATCAGTTGAACCCCAACCCCATACGATTGGATCGGAATTTACATGTGAGTCCATTTCATCCCAATTACTACCGATTGCATTAATTTCAATTCCAAATTCTTTGGCTTGTTCTGCAAGTGTTACTGCAATTGCTTGTCTTTCACTTGCCTCTGCTGAATAGTATACATTAATTGATGCTTTAGTGCCGTTTTTCTCTACGATTCCGTCGCCATCTGTATCTTTCCAACCAGCATCGCTTAATATCTTTTTAGCTTGAGTTACATTACCGTCTGATATATTGTTTACTTGAGCGTTTGCCCATGGCAATTGATGAGCAATACCATCAAAGTTAGGGTATCCAAATCCATTTAATGCACCTTTAGCAATAGTTGTTCTGTTAATACCATAGCTCAATGCTTCTCTTATTGCTTTGTCACCAGTTACATTGTTACCGATAGGATTTCCGTCTGCAGTTTTGTTACCTGTGTCATTCACGACAGGTAAGGATAATCCTCTTACATCGATTGTATCAAGTAAATTCATCTTGTATCCATCAACTGTTTCATTAGCATATGCTAATGGTACTGCTGCAACATCAACTTCATGTTTTTTAGCGGAATTGAATGCTGCATCATTCATCTCGAATAATATTGTTAATTTCTTGAATTCTGGTTGTTTACCATAGTAATCATTGTTTTTCTCTAAGATTACTTGTTGGCCTTTGTCCCATTGTACAAATTTATATGGTCCTGATCCAACAGGATGTGAACCATATGTATTGTTGTTGTAAGAATCAGAAGGAACAATACCCAAATATGCAAATTTATCTACAAAAGTAGAATCTGGTCTGTTCAAGTCAAATACAACAGTAGTGCTGTTTTTAGCAGTAGCATTTTTTAAGCTTGTGAAATCTAAGTCGCTTGCACCGTTTTTAGCTGCTTCATTGTATGTGAATGCAACATCTTCAGCATCTAATGTTGTATTATCTGTGAATTTTACGTCATCTCTTATGTTGACGGTGTACTGTGTAAAGTTTGAATTTGCCTTCCAGCTTGTTGCCAAGTCATTTTTGTACTCCATATTAGGAGTCATTTTAAGTAATGTTGATTGAATTAAAGGTTCTGCTAAGTAGTTCCACCCAAGTATAGGGTCAAAACCAGCCTCTGGTTCTCCCCCGTGACTGTAAGCAGCAACTACAAGTTCGTCATCAGCTCTGTGTGTAGAGGATCCGCCCATGAGGACGGCTCCTGCAATAACTGCAATAATTATTACAGCTACTATTCCTATGAGATATTTGCTATCCATAATTTGTCTCCAATTTTCATAAAGTAATTGTATTAATTTTTTGTATTTAATAATACTTAATTAATAACAATTAATTATTTATTATTATTTATAAGGTATATAAATTTTCCTAAAAAAATTATTATTAAATTCATTATTTTTCAAAAAAAGTATTAATTATTACTAATTTAACATTTATTTAATATCAAGTATTACAAATTTTAAATAAGCTATAAATAATAAATTATGTAAATTTTGAGGATATTTATATAAAATAAATTGTGGGAAAGGTGATGGTTAAGAAGTTACGTTAGATATTGTTGATGTCTTTTAAATAGATTTTATCGTCGCATATTGTATCGACTAAATCCATATCATGGCTTACTAATAAAAATCCCATGTTTCTTTCTTTAACAAGTTTCAGCACGGAATCTAGAATTTGCACTTGAGTGATTGCATCAAGCATTGTTGTCATTTCATCAGCAATTATAAATTTTGTCTTTGGATTCAGTGCCCTTAAAACTGAAAATCTCTGTAGTTCTCCTCCGGACAGTTCCTGTGGAAATCTTGTTAGCCAAGATTTTTGAATTCCAAATTCTGATAATGTTTTTTCATCAACATCCCAAGATTCACCTAAAACATCTTTCATTTTCCATTTTGGATTCATTACTTTTTCTGGGTGCTGGTAAATTAATTGGACAGGTTTAAATCCTTTTTTTGGCAAAGGTGCATCATCAAAACTCACTTCCCCTTCATATTTTTGCACATATCCTGATAAGATTTTACACAGGGTTGATTTTCCACTTCCACTGTCTCCAATCAACCCCATTATTTTTTTGTTGTCTAGCTCAAGATTAATGTCTTTTAGGAGATAATTTTTCGCTGATGGATATTTGAATGAAATGTTTGTAGCTTTTAGTTTCATTTTATGCACCTTCCTCGTATTTGAAGCATCTGACCTTTTTATTTCCTAGGTCAATCAGTTGTGGTCTTTCCTGTTTGCATCTATCGAATCTCATTTCGCATCTGTCGTAGTAGGGGCATCCGTTTGGTATTTCTCCGTGTAATGGTTGGTGTCCTTTTGTTAGTTCGAATCCGTTTGCAGGTAGTGCTTTGTATAGTGCTTTGGTGTATGGGTGCAGGAGGTTTTCTCCGTTGCCTGTGAAGTCTTTGTTTTCTGCTATTTCTATTACGTATCCTGAGTAGAATATTCCTATTCTGTCTGCGATTTCGAGTGCTGCGTGGATGTCGTGTGTGATTAG
>ONQL01000063.1:0-9693 GCA_900319985.1 uncultured Methanobrevibacter sp.
GCAGAAGATTCAATTTCAGTAGATACTTTGCTGACAGTTACATTAACAGTGGTTGAATTTTTAGCATAGATTTCATCATCACCCACCTCAACGGTAATGACTGCAGTACCTTCACCCACAGCAGTGACAATACCCTTTTTATCTACAGTAACAACAGAGTTATTGCTGGATGTATATGTAATATCGAGCATTATTGTGTCAGGATGTTTGGTGGCATTTATTGCAGATGTTTCACCAACTTTTAAATCCAAAGTATTGTTATCTACAGTGGCGCTGGCATTATCCAAGCTGACATTTATAATGATAGTCTTGTTTTCAGCAGCTGCATACTTATCATCACCTGCAAAGGAAACAGTGATAATTGCTTGACCTTTACCTTGAGCAATAACATTGCCTTCAAAATCAAAATCAACAACATCATAATCACTGGATGTGAAAGTGACATTGCCTGCACCAGCAGGAGTCAAATTAGCAACAATAACAATCTCATCACCAACAAACAAGTCTAATGGAGTAGTATCAACTGTGATTTCAGTAGGGATTTTACTTACTGTCACAGTAACGTTGGTTGTGTTGACAGCATAAGTCACATCATTTCCAACAGTTAATGTAATAGTGGTTGTGCCTTCTCCTACAGCAGTGACAATGCCGTAATCTGTAACAGTAGCAACAGACTCATTACTGGAAACATATTCAACATTCAGGAAACTAGGAACTGCTGTTGCATTGAGATCATACCTTTCATCAACTTTAAGCTCCAAAGTATCATTTTCAACGCTGACGCTGGCATCCGCTGGCATCTTTCAATGAAACATTTACATGGATTGTTCTATTTAAGGCCGCTGCATACTTATCATTACCTGCAAATGAAACAGTAACATTAGCACTACCTTTACCACGAGCTAAAATCACACCATCAGCCACAAAAACAATATCCTCATCACTGGAGATGAATGTCAAATTGCCTGCATCGGCAGGAGTCAAATTCGCCAAACCGTCAACCATATCATTAACCTTCAAATCAAGATTTGCATTTGTTAATGTAATCTCAGTAGGTATTTTACTTACACTAACAGTAATTTCAGTAGTATTTTCAGCGTAAACTCCGTCGCCGCCAACTTTAACAATGAATCATCCTGAACGAAAGTAACATTCAAGCCAGCAGGATTTGTACTGGCAACAACAGTGAAATTATCATCGACAAATAAATCCAAAGTGGAGTTATTTACGCTGATGATTGCATCCTTTAAATTAACAGTAACATTGATAGTTTTATTTTCAGCAGCAAAGTAATTTTCATTGCCGAGGAAACTGACGGTAATAACAGCAGTACCATTGGCTAATGCTTTGATTTTTCCATTTTCAACTATGGCAACACTTGTATTGCTTGAAGTGTATGTTAAGTTGCCTGCATCAGCAGGAGTTAAAGTAGCACCTAAATCAACCACATCACCAACTTTCAAATCAACAGTAGAATTAGCAACAGTAATGTTTGTAGGACTTTTAGTATTAGTTAAGCTTAAGGTATATGATACAGTTTCAAATTTACCTGTAACGGTTGCATTTCCAACATTTTTAGCAGTGTATAATATTTTCTCACCAATTAATGCTGAAGTTTTATCCAGTTCTCCGAGTGTTTGTGATAAAGTCAAATTGATATTCATTTTTGATGCATCATAAAAACCAACATCAGAAGTTTCATTGTATGACTGCAATACAAATGCAATTTTTGAGCTATTTCCCACTCCAATTCTACTAGAATCAGCAGTAGCATTCAAGAACAGCCAGTTAATCATGTTTACATTATAGTTTTTTGGTTTTTCATTATAATTTGTAGCATTATTTCCAAACCAGTTATTATATGCAACAACCCCATTGGTTCGAACATTGATTACATCTGTGCATTTGTTATTTATAAAAATTGCATCACTAATAGTCGCATTTAAACCCTCATTATAAATGTCATTAAAGTATATTAATCCAGTACCATCTGCAATGTTATTAATATAAGTTCCAGAAATATTCACATTTGAAACAGCATTACGGAAGTAGTTTGCTCCACCATAACCTGCAGTGTTATCACTATAAAATCCAGAAATATTCACATTTGAAACACTATGGAAGTAGTTTGCTCCACCATCACTTGCAGTGTTATTAATATAAGTTCCAGAAATATATGAGTCTGAAACAGTACCTATGAAGTAGTTTGCTCCACAATAATTCTTTGCAGTGTTATTAATATAAGTTCCAGAAATATCTGAGTCTGAAACAGTACTAGAGAAGTAGTTTACTCCACCATAATCTGCAGTGTTATTAATGAAAGTAGCATCAATATTAAAATTATCAATAGCCTGATTAACATAAATAGCACCACCCAAACCGGCTTCACCATTTATAAAAACAATATCTTTTATAGTAATGCCGCTTCCAGCTTGAATATTGAATATTCCTGATGTTTTTTGGGCATCCAGAATTGTGGAATCTTTTACACCGACAATAAAGATATTATTTTTAGAAGTACCAATATTGATTTGTCCATTTCCATTATTGAGGTATGTGCCTGCTTTTAGATAAACAGTATCTCCTTCATCTGCACTGTCAACTGCTTTTTGAATATCTTTAAATGTAAAATCTTCAACATCAATTCTTTTTCCTGTCATTTTATCTGCCTTAGACATTGCCAGGATATTTGAATCGGATTCAAGTTTTTTGTTTAAATCATTATTTTCGTCCAGACTATTATTATTGTCTAAGTCAACTTTATCTTCAGAATTACTATTCATAGATAATTCTAGATTATCTGTCTGATTTACATCTTCTGTTGCTGATACAGCGACAATAGAAACAATAAATAAAATCAGACAGAGTAAAATTAAAAAATTTCTCTTCATAATCCATTCTCCTATTATTTCCAATGAATAATATTTTGATAAAAATGTTTTATATTGAACGAACAATCTTTAAATCAATACATTTAAAAAATATATCAAGAAACATATTTATATATAGTGGTAATGAATATAAGACAGCCAGCAATTATATAAAAAACCCATTCTGATTTTTTGCCCATTAAAAACTATACAAATAGTTGGATTTCTGATGCATAATATTAAAGACATATCAACAACTATGAAAAATTATTAAGCAAACATTTAATTAAACATGATAGATTGTAAAAATAGGTGCATTCCAGATGATGAATGGTATAAAAAAATAGAAATTGTAGGTAGAGTTCTACCTACTTAACAGTAATTTTTGGTTTTACAGTTTTAGCATTGTAGTATTGTTTCCTGCAAACTTGACAACAGCAGTGAACTTGCCTTTCTTGGTCAATTTAGTAATCTTGAATGTAGCTTGACCTTTAGTATTGGTAGTTGCCTTATATGTTTTGCCATTGACTTTCAAGGTAAGTTTAGTGTTTTTCATAACCTTATTTTGGTTGGTTTTCAAGGTAACAGTGTATTTTTTGGTTTTAACTGATTTTTTGAAAGTTTTTGCCTTAGCAGTTATCTTTGGAGTTGCCTTTAAAACAACTACTTTTGTATTGGCAGAAGACGCTTTAAAACTTTCATCCCCCTCAAATTTAATGTATACATAATATGTTTTAGGAGCCAGCCTTGAAGAGACATCAAAACTTACCTGACCTTTGGCATTGGTGACTTTATTATAAGTATTTCCGTTGAAAATAACTGTGACATTTTCACCAGATAAAACTCGGCCATCCTCATCCTTAAGAGTGAATGTGACTTTACCTGCAACATTATAGGTAGTGGTTAGCTTGGTTGAGCTGATCTTTGTAGCCATCTTGCCTACAGTAACGCTTGCAGTGGCGCTTGCGGCAGCATAGTCTGGAAGAGGCACGGCAGTGACTTTCAGGGAGTATGTTCCTGCATTCAGGTTTGAGACGGTAATTTTATCGCCTTCGATGCTTATTACAGCTTCAGGGTGGCCTTCAACGGTTGCTTCAACGCCGCTTGCACCGGTAAGGGTTATGGTTGCAGAGCCGGAGCCGCCGTAAGTGAACTTAATGTCTGAAACGCTGACTGTTGCTGCGAATTTGGTTACCCTGAATGTTGCGTTTGCCTCGCCGGATGTCAGGTATTTGTTTCCATCGTATTTTACAGTGACTGTGTATGTTCCTTCGCCCAATCCTTTCAGTTCCATGCTTGCCTTTCCGTTTGAGATGCTTGCAGGGGTGTCTGTGTTGTTGAATGTCACGATGACGTTTCCGGTTGCGGCATCATCAATTTCAATGCTGACAACAGCGGCATTTCCGGCGTTGATGTCGGCAACTGTGACTTTCAATTCTGGATTCGCTTTCGCATAGACGTTCACTTTGACGCTTGTTGTGGCGTTGAGGTATTTGTCGTCTCCGCTGTAGGCCACTGTAATTGTGTTTTCGCCTAAAGGCAAGTTTGAAATGGTTGTGGATGCCTTTCCGTTTGCAAGGGTGACTGTTTGGCCGTTGATTTTCACGTTTCCGGTTGCGCCTGCAACAGTGACTTCAATTGCCAAATCGCTTTGCTCCACAATGCTTTCATCTGCGCTCACGGCAATTTCAGGAGCTAATTTTTTCACTGCAAATGTTGTTGTGTTTTTGGATTTCTTGAATTCGTCGTTTCCGGCGAATGTCGCTGTGACTGTGTATGTCTTGGCTGCAAGGTCGCTTACTTTAAGGCTTCCTTTTCCGTTTTTGACATTCACTGTGTAGTCTTTGCCGTCCACATTAATTTTGACGTCTGCGGTCAGGCCGCTGTTGGCCTTGACGTTTATGGTCACGTCGCTTCCGACATCAACGTCCTGTGCGCTTACGGACAGTTCAGGGTTTTTCAAATCAACTGCTGTGCCTGTTGAGTTTGCAGGCATGTTTTTGAATGATTTGTAGGTTTTGTCTCCTGTGTATGTGATGGCGATTTCGCTTCCTACAGCATCGAATTCGGCCTCGCCGTTTTCAAGCTCAAAATAGAAGTAGTCGTCGTCGATTTTCACAATCACCGCACCGGTTGCGTCAGCGTCGAACTGGACTTTGGTGGCTGTGGCGCTGTTGGTCACTTCCACTTCCCCATCCAATTTTTCCACGTTTATCCTATAATATGTATATCCTACACCATAATCGAACGGGGAGAAAGTACGGTTTTCGTCCCTGTATGTGTAAGTCATCCGATTGGTTCCGCCAGTCAGGTTATTGGCTGTTATGCTGGCTTTTCCTCCAACAACGTTTGTGGTGGCCCTGAAGGTTTCCTTTTCGTTTGCTATGATGCAGACTTCCACCTGTCCGTTGAAGTCATCAGGGAAGAGGAAGCTGATTTCACAGGCTTCTTTTACAGTAATGTTTTCCGGATATGTGAGTTTTGGATATACCTTAAAGTATATTGAATCTGTGTAATTGTATTTGCCGTCGTCATATTTGATTGTCAGGTAATTGCTATTGAAATGAGCGATATTGGTCAAATCAAGGTTGATTTTGCCGTTTGTGACTTTTTGGCTGCCGAGTAATTTTTCATCGTCATATATTTCAAGCTCTCCATTTGCGTCGCTTTCAAATTCGATAGGGATGATGATTTCCTCGTCGATTGAATATATCCATTTGTACTCACCTATTTTTGGACTCACATGTGCGGTGTGATAGAAGGTGTCCACATAAAATTCATCATATCCGTCATATCTGGCATAAATGCTATAGGTGCCGTAGGCCATATCGGAAATGGTGATGCTTGCCTTGCCGTCAACCAGGCCGGTTGCATTGTAGAGTTCGTCATTCACATATACTATGAGTTTGCCTTCAGCGGTCTCAGGCAGTTCAAGGCTGAGTGTGACTGAATCGCCGTAATGGAGCTCGCCATCATTGTCTATTGATATGGAATAGTCATATTGGCTTTGGCCGTATACTGTAATCTCGTCAGTGTCCACGACATATGGGTCGTATTTCTCATCGCCCAGGTATTTGGCGGTAACATTGTATTTGCCTTCGCCCAGGCCTTTGATGATGAATCTTGCAGTTCCGTTAATGAGAGTTTCTGTGTATTTGTCTTCGTTAACAGTCAATTCTATCATGCCGGTTGCATCCTTAGGCACGATTACCCTAATATTTTCATCATCGCCGTCATAGATGTATGAATCGGTAATGAGCATGCCGGAGTATTTTGCTTTGAATGTTCCTGTTTTTGTGATTGGTCCGTATTTGGAATCGCCGGAATAGACGACCTTATAGGTGTGTGTGCCTGCGGTATAATTGCTGAAATCCAGTTCAATTCCATAATAGTTGGCGAAATCAGCGCAAACGACTTCATCATCAATGTAAACGAGGACATAGCCTTTTGCATCATGATTTGAGGATACGCTTAAGCCGCTACCGATGAAGTCCAGATTTTCATATTCTCCGACAATCACTTCATCTGAAACATATACTCTTGTCCAGGTTACGTTGAATGACTCTGATGCTGTGCTTTTTGAATAGTAGTCGGTTCCGGAATAGTCGACCTTAACGGTGTGTGTGCCGTAGGTCAGGTTTTCGCAGTTCACTTCAAAGTCATTGTTATAATATCTTCTGTAATATTCGCCGTCGATGTAAACGTTGATGAATCCGTTGTGGATTGAATCGTAGTCATTGATGTCTAGGTTGGTGTATACGTAGAGATAGTCGTCTTTGAGAGCCTCTTTATATAAATTAAGTTTCAGTTCTGTATGCGGATTGTCAGGCATGACTTTTGGATGATATCTCATGGAATATTTGACAAGTCCTCCGGTGACATATTCGATTCTGTACTCGTTGACGTAGTTATCATCATAATATTCGTAGTCAGTTGCCACTCCATCGAATGTGGTTATTCTAACTGTTCCGTAACCGTTTACAAGGGTTGTCCTGTTTATTTCGGTCTTTTCAATGTATTCGTCATAATATGATCCGTGGCATTGGTAGACAATTATGTCGCCTGTGTAGTCGGACGGAAGGTTGGCTGTTATCAGGGCGCCTTCTTCAATCCAGACGTAGTTAGGGGCAGTGATGTTGTATTTATAGTTTTCATATAAATTATAGGTACTATAGTCCTCGCCGGTATACCACGCATCAATGTAGTTTATGTTTTCCAAAGCGTTGAGGTCTATGCTGGCCTTTCCGTTTGAAAGCGCTGCGGTCAGATATTCCCCATCTCCAATCTTCACTGTCAGGTTGCCTTCCGCATCGCTTGGAAGGGTCAGGGAGACGACGTTGTTTTCAAAGAATATCACTGCATATGTTGAAACAGGATATTTGACTGTTCTTGCAGGATATTTGCTGTCGCCTTCATATGTAACGGCTATCTCGTCGTTTCCATATGCAAAATTGCCGATTGTAATATCAGTATAGTCATATGCTTTTGCAGTGTATTTTTTGCCGTTTACAGTAATGGTCACATTTCCGGTCACATCCAAAGGCAACACTACAGTGATGTCCTTATTCTGGCCGTAAGTGGCATACATGCCCTCATCAGTATTGTAGCCGTACAGTTCAATTGGATATGTGAAATCCACATTTGCCTTTTCAGTTATCCCGGCGTGTTCTCCATCGCCGGAATATACCACTTCAAATTCGTGGGTGGCATATGCCAGGGAGTTTATGAAGAAATTTTCGCTACCATAATCGCTTGAGTCGAGTTTTTCAAAGCCATACTCTTTGCCGTCAATGTATAATGTAAGGTTTCCGTATACTCCGTCATCGAATCTTGCGACAACCTCGCCGGAATCGATGATTTTTTGCGGAATTTCAATCATGAGGTATGTGACGTTGAAGTAGTATGTCTTGTTGATGGAGTTGTAAAATCCGTTGTTGTCCACGTATCTGAATTCGATTTTATGCTTGCCGTAGCTCAGGTTTTCCACAGGTATTTCCATGTCATAGTCTGAATCAAATTCTTCCTCAATTCCATTCCATTTCTCACAAACGAAGTTTCCGTCAATGTAGACATTATAATGTCTGCTCACGTTGTCTGTTGCATGGCAGGTCAGGTATTCTGATCTTTTCAGGATATTTTCCTCTACGCTGACTTCAAAGTCGCTGTCTTTTGGATGATACATCATGCGTGGAGTGTAATATGTTTCGTAGGTATACTTTTCGCTTTTGAATTCCAGTGTAAAATGGTTATAGTCATAATCATCCTCGATTGCATAATCAAAGGATTTTAAAAGCAGGCTTGCCTTTCCGTTTTTGATTTCAGTGAAGTTGACCAAAGTACGGTCGTCATCATCATAAGGGGTCCTCTTGTAGATTGAAAAATTGCCCACTGTATCGCTTGGAACTTCAATGCTTATTAAGGCTCCTTCGTAGTATCCGGCGACATCGGGTGCGGTGATTTTTGGAATGATGCTGAAATATCCGTCAACCTCATCCACACCGTAATCCTCGCCGTCATAGTATGCATCCAGATGATAGACGCCCATATTTAAGGATTTGAGGGACACGTTGTATAGTCCGCTTTTGCCGGTGACGTTGGCGAAGTCCTCATCATCAATCCTTACAATCAGATTGCCTTTTGCATTTTTAGGCAACAGCAGGGTGAGGTATGGGTTTGTATAAAGCATATTGTGTTCGTATTGAATTACTGCAGCGGCCTTTACTGTGGTGTTGATGGTCTTTGCAGGGTATTTGTCATTGCCGCTGTATGTAAGGGTCACAGTATTGTCACCTAAATTCAGGTTGCCAATTTCCATTTTGATGTAGTTGTCATCGTCGTAGTCTTCGTCAAGGCTGTCCACATCCGCTTCAAATGATTTTCCATTGACCCTGGCGGTAATCTTTCCGCTTGCATCCCAAGGCAAAATTAGGGTAATGTTGCAGTTTTCTCCATATGTTACTGTGTCTTCCCCATTTCCTTCGATGGCGAAAACATAATCCACATTAAGTGTTCCGTTGACTTTAACCGGATCCATGTTCCCGGAGTAGGCCACTTCATAGGAATGATTTCCAAGTGGAAGTTTGTTCAAGTAAACTCTGAGGTATGAGTCTCCGTCATCGATGTATATTTTTTTGGAATCATACTTTTCACCGTCAATATAGGCTGTTATTTGTCCGCTGACGCTGGTTGAAAATGTTGCGATGAGATAGCTGTCGTAATATGAACCGAGTATCACCTTTTCAGGCACATCAATTTTAATATAGGTCAGTTCAATGCTTCCATTCATGGTTAACGGCTTGTAGCCAGAATCGGTAAGGTTAAGCTGCCAGTCGTATGTTCCATAGTCCTCTCCATCGAAATTTATGTAGGCTTCCCCATCGTAGACATTGCGGTCACATAGTATTTTATCGCCTAATTTAAAGGTCATTTGGCCGTCGAAATCCCAAGGCAAATTGATTCTGATTCCTTCATCATCAGAGGTTCCTATCACATAAACTTTGGGAATGTTTATTGAGGACGGGTCAATTTCTTCCAGTTCGCCGTCTCCGTAGTCGCCATATTCGGATAAGGTTCCATTATTTTCCTGTATTTGACTGTCATCATTAGAAATAATGGCATCATCGCCGCTTATTTCTAACTGGTCACTTGCCGGAGTGTCCGTCAGATTGTCTGCTGCACTGACAGCTCCGATTGCTATTATTGCCAGCAACATAATCGTTACTAGCATTATCTTTTTAAACTTCATAATTTCTTCTCCCATATTGCCTTTATTTTATACACAATATAAGCAATATTATGATATAATATTTGTTAAAAAATGAAT
>ONQL01000063.1:9717-27049 GCA_900319985.1 uncultured Methanobrevibacter sp.
AAAGTGTGTAGATAAATAATAATTACTCAATACACTATCAAAACATCAAAAAACTTACAATCCCAAAACTAAAACTAAACCATAATATTAACGAAACCATACCAAAACAAATACCCCAATAATCAACAGGACACATGAATATTTTGATAGTTGTTTCCATAAACAGTTGAATAAGTAATCAATTATGAAGGCAAATGAATATGATTATAAAAAATAGTGCAATCCTGCAAGTAAATGTACAGGAAAAAATAAAAAAAGTTGTAGATGGAGTTCCATCTACTTCACAGTAATTTTTGGTTTTACAGTCTTTGCATTGTAGTATTTGTTTCCTGCAAATTTGACAACTGCGGTGTACTTACCTTTTTTAGTCAATTTGGTAATCTTGAAGGTTGCTTGACCTTTAGCATTGGTAGTTGCAGAGTAGGTTTTACCATTGACTTTCAAGGTAAGTTTAGTGTTTTTCATAACCTTATTTTGGTTGGTTTTTAAAGTTATGCTGTATTTTTTGGTTTTTACTGTTCTTTTGAATGATTTTGCTTTGGCAGTTAGTTTAGGTGTTGCCTTCTTGACAGTGATTTTGGCAGTTGCAGTTGATTTTTTATAGGTGGCATTTCCTGCAAATGTAGCTGTTGCAGTATAAGTTTTCACTGGAGCCAAACCGTTTGCAGATAGTTTAACCTGACCTTTAGCATTGGTTTTTGAGGTTTGTGTTTTGCCATTGGAAAGCTTAATAGTTACTTTGACGCCAACCATTGGTTTTTTATTACTGTCAATTAAAGTAGCAACTAGATATTTATTTCCATTATAAACTGTGGTTATTTTAGATGCAGACCAGGTAATCTTGGTTGACACTAGATTAACAGTGATAACAGATTTGACGCTGACTGAATCATATTTTACAACAGCATCATAAACACCCACGTTCAAATCACTGATATCAATGGAAATCTTACCTTCACTATCAGTTGTTTCATTATACTCAACACCATTAATTGTGATTTTAACATTAGCCCCAGCAACAGGTATATTGTATTTGGTTAAAGTAATGTTGAACTTTTCTGGTCCGCCGTATTCTTTAGTAACATCTGGAGCATAAATGAAAATACTGCCTTTATCAACTATGAAACTTACAGTGTTGGAAGTTGATGATTTATAATTAGTGGCACCTTTATAGACTGCTTTTGCTGAATAATTTCCATCATCCAAACCAGAAAGATCAAGTATTGCCTTACCTGCAGTGATATTAACCTTGTAATCCTTACCGTTTACTGTGAATACCACTTCACCAACTGCAGAAGGAGTTATTTTTGCAGTTAGAGTAACGTTATCTGAACTGTGTTTTACAAAAGACAAATCAGTAGTTGTTGGTAATTGATTTACAATGATTACTGAATTGGCAGTGATTGAATTGTATTTTACAACAATACCATAAACCCCTGCATCCAGATTACTGATGTCCATAGAGATTTTACCATTCTTGTCAGTAGTTTTAGTATAATCAACATCATTTAAAGTAATTTTAACATTAGCATTAGCAATAGGAGCATTATTTTTAGTTAAAGTAATGTTGAACTTTTCTGGTCCACCATAATCTTTAGTAACGTCTGGTGCAGAGATTACATAATCATATTCATCAACGTCAATGGTAATTTGGCTGGATGTGGAAGCATTATAATTTGCATTTCCTTTGAAAGTAACAACAGCAGTATATTTGCCTGAATCCATATTACGTAAAGTAATGGAGGATTTGGAGTTTACAACATCTTCACTGTAATCCTGGTTTCCGTTGATTGTGAAAACCACTTCACCTGAAATGTTACCTGGAAGGATATTTGCTGTTAATGTTACGCCATGAGCAAAAGTAGCACTGCTGATGCTGACTGTGGAACTGGCCTTTGAAATAACAACATCACTGGATTTAACCTCACCCGTAACAGGATTGGTGATTGTCATAACATAGCTTCCAGCATCCAAATCGGGACTAACACGAACAACACCATTACTGTCACTGACAGCAGTTAAATTCACATTACCTACTTTGATTTTAACTTCCCTGCCAGGCATAGGTTTACCTGCAGAATCCAAAATGGTAGCATTGAAAGTCGCATCTTTATATATTCCTTCTTTAATGTTGTCAAATTCGACTGTTGAATAGATGTTTACATTAGATATTACATTCAATCCATTATATGATGAAGTAACCATATAATTACCCGGATTTAAATCCAAAGGAATTGAAAATTGGCCTGCTTCATCAGTAACTCCCACAGTAGTTTTGCCATCAATAGTAATACTTACATTTTTGTTTGAAACAGGTTTATGTGCACTGTCAGATAAAGTCACAATAAATCTTTCAGAGCCATTATAATATTTGCTAACATTAGAAGCCTCTAAATTCAAATTATCTATGATAACAGAATATGAAACTCCATTATATGACGCTTTTATACTTCCCTCTTTATCAATGACTGGTGTGAAGATAACAGGTTCTCCTAATCGAGCCGAATATTTACTTAAATAACCGTTAGTTGCAGATAAATCAAAAACTATATCAGGTAAATTAGGAATATCTGTTGTAATTAATTTAGAAGTAGAATCATATAATTTAAAATTAAATACAATAGAGGATTTGCCTTCAACACCATCTACAGGGCTGATGGTAGCATCTAAAAACAACCAAGAAGTTAAATAAGTAAATTCAATTTCAGTTTCATAATTGGAAGCATTATTTCCAAACCAACACACACAATTATCAAACACCATTACACTACCACTACATGTATCTTTTTTATTCACTAAAAAAATAGAAAAACTTATATCACACTTACTACGGGAGTAAATAGCACCACCAGAATATGCGGAGTTATTAGTAAAATTACAATTTAATACCGTGCCGGCACCGTAAAAGTAAATAGCACCAGCATTACTTAAAAACCCATTTACTTCATTATCAATAAAATTACAACTTACCACATTACCAGTACTAGCAAAGTAAACTGCACCACCCTTAGAGCCATAACCAGTTGCTTGGTTATCAGTAAAATTACAATTTGTCACTTCACCATTTCTAAGAAAGTAAACTGCACCACCATAACCACAATACTCGGAATCTCCAATTGCTTCATTATCAATAAAATTACAATTTGTCACTTCACCATTTCTAAGAAAGTAAACTGCACCACCATACCTAGCAGAGTTATTAGTAAAATTACAATTTTCAACACAACCCAAATACATGTAGACAGCACCACCCCAACAACCTGAGTCTCCATTTGCTTTGTTATCAATAAAATTACAATTTGACACATTACCAGTTGAACTTTTATCGAAATAAACTGCACCACCATAGTATGCAGAGTTATTAGTGAAATTGCAATATAACACAGTACCAGTAGACATCCATATAGCACCACCATTACTTTCAGCAGTGTTGTTAACAAAATTACAATTTGACACATTACCAGTACCCTCAAAGTAAACTGCACCACCATAGTATGCAGAGTTATTAGTGAAATTGCAATATGACACAGTACCAGTACTAGCAAACTGAATTGCACCGCCATAACTTGCATGGTTATTAGTAAAATTACAATTTGTCACTTCACCATTTCTAACAAAGTAAACTGCACAAAATTCATTTACATTTTTAATTGTTAGATTTTTAATTATTACATCAGAAGCACTAACATAAAATGCATGACTATATGTTGATCCGGCCATGTCAATAATCGCGCCTTTACCATCAATAACCCTATTACCCTCAGTAATCTCAATGTACCCATAATCATCATATTTATAATATTTATGTTTTAATTCAACGTTTCCCCCTTGACTAATCTCATCAGCCAATCCAGAATAATTACCGATATCTTCACTTAATATTTCCGAATTAGTTTCAACACTTACACTTTCATTATTATCTATTTGTGTCAATATAGAGTTCTCTTCACTTGTTTGTAAATTATCCCCAACCATTTCATTGTTTGAGGACAATTCTATTTGATTAGTATCCTCACTAGCTATTGCAGTATCGTTTACATCACTGGCGCTTACAGCACCGATTGCAAAAATCGCCAGCAAAAGTATGCTAACAAACATTATCTTTTTAAACTTCATAATTTCTTCTCCCAGATTACCTTTATTCTATTGCAGACAATATTATATGAAATAATATTTGTTGAAAAATAAATATAAGTCAACTAAAGCAATTGCTTTCATTAAAAGTGTATTGATTAAAAAAAAGTAAAGTAACTGCCGAAGCAATTACTTTTTTTTTTAACTTTTGCAGTTTTTTTAACAGTATCCTTCAGATATGTGGCATGATAGATAACCTTTTTACCGACCTTGAGCTTTTTAACCACATTAGGATTTTTAATGGTAATCTTTGCAACACCCTTGCTGTTTGTTTTTGCAGTTGCCACTTTCTTACCATTGATTTTGAATGTGATTGTTTTCTTTTTAAGGTACTTACCATTGACTTTAGCCAGTGATGCCTGCAAGGTTAGTTTTTTAGCAGATTTCTTGAGAGTTACTGTTTTAAGTGTTACGATATGTTTTACTGTTAGTGTTTTTGTTGTTTTTTTGCCCAATGCATTTATGGTTATTTTATATGTTCCCGGCACCTGAGTTATTTTGAACTTGGCAATTCCATTTGATGTTTTTAGTGTTTTTGAAATTTTGCCTGTTATTTTAACTGTAACGTCGTTTGCAAGTTTGCCGTCATTTCCGTAAACTTTTATTGTGTAGTATGAACCTGCAGAATATACAACATTGACATTTGATGCTACAATCTTAGGATCAACTGTTGGAGCTTTTGGAATGTCATCGGTTTTATTTCCAGGAGTAACATTACCAGGAATATCAGATCCAGGAGTAACATTGCCCGGAGTAACATTACCAGGAATATCAGATCCAGGAGTAACATTGCCCGGAGTAACATTACCAGGAATATCAGATCCAGGAGTTGTGTTTGTCTCATTCTCATAAGTAATGTTATCAATTACTATTGTATCCACAACTTTGGAGACATCATTGGTTACATTAAATATGTATATATAGCGATCTTCATACTCACTCAGCCATGTTCCATATTCGCTGTCCCGAATATAGAAATTAAAGTAAAGTTTTTCGGCAGTGAAGTTTTCAGGAGTTATCACAACTACCTGTCCTTTGACAAATGCAGGATTTATGGTAACCTCACCTGCACCTGCCCAACCTGCCATGAAGCTATATCCAGTACCATAGGTCAAATATACTTTGCCTGTTGCATCTTTCGGCAATTCAACTTTTAAAAGTGGAGTCACACCTGAAATGACACTTCCCCCAGTAAATGTCAATTTTGGAGTAACATGCACTGTAACTATATGGGAAAAACTATCATCTTCACTGTATTTAAGATATACCTTTTGATTTCCCAATTTCAATCCAGTTAATGGAATAATTGCCTTGCCGTTAGATGGAGTGACATTTGCAATTAGATTGGAATTTGAAACTGAAGTTTTGTATGCAAGAATACTTCCCTTAATATCTAGTGGAAGATCAGTAATTTCAATGGAACCCAAATCAGTTATATTTCGAGTGATTTCTGATTCAGTATTTACGGAAATATAAACTCTTTGCCAACTGGAATATACATCATAGTCATCACCGTCATATCCATAAGTTAAAGAATAATCTGATGAAATATTTGACAGTTTAATTTGTGCATATCCATCAACCAACTTTTCACGCAGAGTATTTCCTTTATATGTGACTGTCAAATAACCTGTTGCATTTTTTGGCAATGTTAAATTGATCAATGCATATTTTTCCCCCAATTTGATGCTTTCTGGAACATGAATTTTATAAAAGCTATATAATTTACTCATATTCTCCAATGTTATTTTAGGGAAATTTCCATCTCCGGAATATGATATTCCAATATTATATGTTCCTTTTAATAGATTTGATACAGTTACTCTGGCTTTGGAGTCATTGACCTGGACAGGATATTCATCATCATCAATTTTTACAGTTGCACTGCCAGTTGCACCATCCGGAAGATATACAACAACTTCTGCTTTATCATTCCATTCAACATCTAGAGAAGGTGACACAGCACTGTATCCTGTTTTGAATGAACCACTTTTTGAAACAGAGTCATAAGTATTTCCAAGGTATTTGAATTCATAAGTATGCTGACCATATGTCAGATTGCTTAAATCTAGTGAGGAGATTGTTGTTTGGCCGGTAAAGTATTCCTTACCATCAATGTAAACTATAAAAGAATCATAATAATCAACATCAAAATCCCATTCAATTTTCATTTTAGAATCTGCAAAGCTATATTTTCCATCATTATATGTACCAATGATTACTGTTTCAGGCAATGTAATTACAAATGGACTGACAGTCAATGTTGTGTTGAATGTTTTGCTTTCATAATAACTGTCCTCAGGTATGAACTTGAATATCAAATTATATTTTCTGACATTCAAATCATATGAATAGACATAATACTTATCATCAACATCAAATCTTTCTCGGTATGGAAATGATGATGTACCCAAATATATTAAAACCTGTCCATCAATATGATTTGAAACACTTCCATTTGCGTTTAACATGTTCCCATGAAAAATTTCTTCCGGACATGTCACATCGAAACTGTACTCTCCGGGTCCGGCAGTTCTCACATTGAATTTGGAGTTTTGGGAATATTTGATTTCACCATCTTCAACATATTCAATTTTATAGTCTAAATCCGTATCACTATAAATATTTTCAAAATTGAACAGTTCAATTGTAGCATTACCGTTCACTACACTTGAATTGCGTGATTCACCGGCAACCGTTAGAACTACAACTCCATTGGAGCTTTTATCCAATTTGAAGGTTACATTGTATTTTCCTTTGCTCCATACTGCAGACGGAATATCACATTCAAATCTGGAAATGCTTGAAAAAATGAAATTCTCTTCATTATATTCCTCCTGCATATAATATAGGCTTCCAATATCTGCGGAACAATTTGTTATGTTGTTGTTTTTTAATACGCCAAATGAAGTGGAGTAAATTACTCCTCCTTTATTTGCATGGCAATTTTCAAAGGAATTATCAGATATTGTGTAGGTATATTCCCTTAAATAAAGTGCACCACCCCTTTTTGCGCTGCAATTAACAAATTTTGAGTTTTTCAGATAATTGTCTTTCCTATATGATGAGGTGCTTTTGTAGGCATACCAGTACAATGCCCCTCCATAATAATCAGATCTGCAATTGACAAATGTGTTGTTGTCATAATATGCTCCAAGATATGCTGCTCCACCATAATCTGCACTGCAGTTAATGAATTTTGAATTATATACTTCGCCTCGATTTTTGTATTGCCAACATATTGCTCCCCCAGAATCATCAGAGGTACAATTAATAAATGTTGAATCCTTAACATATCCATAGGCAGCATATATTGCTCCACCACCCATTCTCCAAGTATTTTTACAGTTGATGAATGTGCAGTTTTCACAATACAATGTCTCGTCGTAAGCAACTATTGCACCATGGTCCCCATGTTGGCCATTTTTCAAAATCAAGTTTTTAAGGGTGACAGTTCCGGATATTGTAAATATCCTTGATGACGATTTGGCATCAATTGAATGACCATTACCTTCAATTGTTAATCGTTTATCTATTGTGATTCCCTCACTTGAAGAATTAGAGTATTCATAATCTTTTTCTAAACTTATTATTGACCCACTGGATGAATTAGAGATTAATTCTGATAATTCAGTATTGTCTCCAACACTTAATTTCACATCATCAGTTGTTGATTCAACTGACATGTCCTCTGTGACTGTCAAATCATCCGAGGTCATATTTTCCCCTGATGCACTGACAGCACCTATTGTTAAAATTGCCAGCAAGAGTATGCTAACAAACATTATCTTTTTAAACTTCATAATTTCTTCTCCCATATTGCCTTTATTTTATACACAATATAAGCAATATTATGATATAATATTTGTTAAAAAATGAATATAATATTAACGAAACCACATCAAAACAAACACCCCAATAATCAACAGGACACATGAATATTTTGATAGTTGCTTCCATAAACAGTTGAATAAACAGTCGATTATGAAGGTAAATGAATATGATTATAAAAAATAGTGCAATTCTGCAAGTAAATGTATCAGGAAAAAATAAAAAAAAGTGGTAGATGGAGTTCCATCTACTTAACAGTAATTTTTGGTTTTACAGTTTTAGCATTGTAGTATTTATTACCTGCAAACTTGACAACAGCAGTGAACTTACCTTTTTTGGTCAATTTGGTGATTTTAAAGGTCGCTTTACCTTTAGCATTGGTTTTAGCAGAGTAAATCTTGCCTTTAACTTTCAATGTAAGCTTGGCATTTTTCATTGCCCTGTTTTTATTGGTTTTTAAAGTAACAGTGTATTTTTTGATTTTAACTGATCCTTTAAATGTTTTCTTTTTAGCAGTCAGTTTAGGTTTTGCCTTTTTAACAGTTACTTTAACCGATTTGGTAGCTTTAGCATATTTGGTGTTTCCATTGAAGGTTATTTTTGCAGTGTATTTTTTAGGAACCAAACCGTTGGTTGATACTTTAGCCTGACCTTTACTATTGGTTTTAACGGTCCTTGATTTACCTAAATTGACAGATATTTTAACACCACTAATAGGATTGCCTTTACTGTCTTTTAATGTAATTACAAGATTTTTGTTAACATTATAAACTGTTGTGACAGAAGAAGCTGCGATTTTAGTAGAAATCTTGCTTACAGTTACTGTAACAGTAGTTGAATTTTCAGCATAAACCCCATCACCACCAACTTTAACAGTGATTACAGCACTGCCCACTTTCAAAGCGGTGATTTTACCTTTTTCATCAACTCTGACAACGCCTGAGTTATCAGGAACATAAGTCACATTCAAACCGGCAGGATAAGTAGTGGCAACAATATCTATAGTATCACCAAGTTCCAAATTCAGACTAGATTTATTTACACTGACACTGGCATCGTGCAACTTAACAGTAACAGTAATGACAGTTGAATTTAAAGCATATTTCTTATTATCTCCTGTCCGAATTGTAATTTTAGCAACACCAGTTTTCAAAGCAGTAACAACACCAGCATTACTGACACTGACAACACCTGAGTTATCCGCAACAAAAGTAACATTCAAACCGGCAGGAACAGTACTGTAAATAATACTGACATTGTCACCGATAGCCATGTTCATATCCTTGGCAACAACACTGGCATCATTTAAAGTAACTGCAACAGTAATATTTTTACTTTCAGCAGCAGAATACTTTTCATCACCTAAGAATCTGACAGTGACTGTAGCACTACCAGCACCTACAGCAATTAATGTACCATCACCATCAACACGAACAACACTCACATCACTTGAGACATAATCCAACTCACCAGCACCAGAAGGAACAATGCTAACGCCAGGATCAACCTCATCACCAACATTCATACCAACAGTAGAATTCACAACAACAATTGAGGTAGGAATCTTAGTTACAGTAACAGTAATATTTTTACTTTCAGCAGCAGAATACTTTTCATCACCTAAGAATCTGACAGTGACTGTAGCACTACCAGTAGCTACGCCAATAAATGTACCATCACCATCAACACGAACAACACTCACATCACTTGAGACATAATCCAACTCACCAGCACCAGAAGGAGATATACTAATGCCCGGATCAACCTCATCACCAACATTCATATCAACAGTAGAATTCACAACAACAATTGAGGTAGGAATCTTAGTTACAGTAACAGTAATATTTTTACTTTCAGCAGCTTCAAACTTGTTATTACCATCAAATGAAACAGTAACGATAGCATTACCGATACCTACGCCAATAAATTTACCGTTGCCATCGACACGGACAACACTTACATCACTGGATGTGAAATTCAACTTACCCGCATCAAAAGGAGTGATGCTAACGCCAGGGTCAACCTCACTATCAACAGTCATATCAATAGTGGCATTGCTAACAAAAATACTTGTAGGAATCTTACTTACGGTTACATAAATGATTTTACTTTCAGCAGCAGCATATCTGTTATTACCCTTAAATGAAACAGTAACATTGGCACTACCAGTACCTATAGCAGTAAATGTACCGTTAGCATCAACAACAACCACCTTCTCATCACTGGATGTGAAATTCAACTTACCGGCATCAGAAGGTGATAATTCAGCAACAGAATCAGCCGTATCATCAACACCAAAATCAAGTGTATGATTGTTAACATTAATCTTAGTAGGAATCTTGCTTACAGTAACAGTGATGACAGTTGAATTTTTAGCATAAACCTTATCATCGCCAACTTTAACAGTAATATTGGCCTTACCTTCTTTTAATGCTTTGACAGTACCATCTTCATCCACACTGACAACACCTGAATTGTCAGCTACAAAGGTAACATTTAATCCATCAGGACTAGTAGTATAATTAATAACACCTGAATCGCTGACATTTAATTCCATGTCCTCAGCTACAACACTGGCATCATTTAAAGTAACTGTAACAGTTATGACAGTTGAATTTTTTGCATATACTTCATCGTCACCAACATTAATGGTAATTTCAGCAGTACCATTTTTCAATGCTTTGACAGTACCGTCTTTATCCACACTGACAATGCCTGAGTTATCAGCTACAAAACTAACTTTTAATCCTTCGGGAGTTGTAGTATAATTAATAACGCCGGATTCGCTAACTTTTAATTCCATATTCTCAGCTACTACATTAGCATCATTCAAGCTAACGATAACAGAGATAGTTTTATTTTTTGCTGTTGCATATCTCTCATCACCAGCAAATGAAACTGTAATTGTGGCGTTACCTTTTTTAATACTTTTGATTTTTCCATTTTCTACTACAACAACATTTGTGTTGTTTGAAGTATAAGTTAGGTTACCTGCATCAGCAGGAGTTAAAGTAGCACCAACATCAACTTCCCCACCTGCATTTAAAGCAATTGTGGAGTCAGTAACATTAATTTCAGTAGGAATTTTGACATTGTTCAATTCAATGGTATATGATCCAGTTTCATATTTACCTGTTACAGCGGAATTTCCGCCCTGTCTGGCAGTATATGTTATATTTTCACCAATTAAAGCAGAAGTTTTATCCAATTCTCCCAATGTTTGAGTGAAATCTAAAATAAATTTCATTTTTGAAGCATCATATGACTTAATCTCTCCTGAAGAATTGTCGTATGAGTCTAATTTGAAGGTAATTATTGAATTTTGGTCTACTGAAACATCAGTTGGATTAGCTGTTGCATTTAAGAATAGCCATCCATCCATAACTGCATTTCCAGCATCCGGCCTGCTATTGTAATTTGTTGCATTATTTCCAAACCAGCAATCAATAGTTTTAATATAACTTCCCATACCATCAGATAATACATCACCATTATTTAAAAAAATAGAATCTTGAATAGTTATAGCATTAACCAGTTGATTGATAAAGATGGCACCACCCCTACTTGCATTGTTATTGATAAATGTACCGCCTAAAGAAACATTAGGGTCGTCATAAGTAAACTCGATATAGATAGCACCACCCTCTTCTGCTTTGTTATTAATAAAAATACCATCTACCTTACCAGTAGAATAACTCTCTGTTTCGTCAATAGAGATAGCGCCACCAGAATGATATCCAGTGTTATTAATAAAAATACCATTTACATTACCAGAAATCTTACCAGCATCACCAACAGCGATTGCACCACCCTGATTTGCGACGTTATTAATAAAAGTACCGTTTATATTACCAGAAGCATCACCATTATAAATATAGATGGCACCACGGCTCTTTGCTTCGTTATTGATAAAAGTACCATTCACATTACCGGAAATATCACCTGCAATAAAGATAGCAGAACCGCTACTTCCCTTGTTATTAATAAAAGTACCATTCACATTACCGGAAATACCACCGCTATCAATATAGATGGCACCACCCCAATCAGATGCAGTGTTATTAATAAAAACACCATTTAAAGTACCGGAAATACCGCCACTTACAATATAGATAGCACCACCCCTATTAGATGCAGTGTTATTAATAAAAGTAGCGTTTATATTGGATTTAACTTCATGTGAAATATAAATTGCACTACCATTAGTTGAATTTCCATTTTTAAAGGTCAAACCAGTTATATATATGGATGTGGAATTAACAGTCCAAATATTACCTGAGTTTTCAGCATCAAAGATTGCTTCACCATCACCATTTTTTATGAAGTTTAAATTTTTAGCAATAGTTAATCCGATATTATCATTTCCGGTATATTCTCCTGATGCAATCCAAATTGTGTCTCCATCCTGAGCTTCATTTAAAGATTCATTTAATGTTTTAAATGCATCCTTTTCACTTTTTCCATCACCACTAGTATCTTTACTTGAATTAACATACCAGTCATTTCCAGCAGTTAATAATTCATCATTAGATGATTTTAAAATATCATTACTTTTTACATTATTATCAGCAGATAATAAATTATTTTCCAGGTTGATTGATTCGTCAATGGAGATTACATCAGTTTCATTGGCCTCAGCAGCGCTAGCTGATGTTATAAACAGAAATAAAATCAAAACCGATAAAACAACCAACAAATATTTTTTAGATTTCATATATTATTCACCATCAAAACAAAGACTCTTAAAAGAGAGTTTTTGTCAATTTTATCAATATAACATGTTTTGCATTACAAAAGTATTTGCAAGTAAAAATACTTTTTACATAACTAATTTTGTAAATAATCAAATAAAAATATTATTAAAAAAAATATATTGATTTAGCCATTATTGCCAGTAAATGTTCAAATTACCAAAACTAAAAAGATAAGGAATGCTATTTAAAAACAAATGATTTCTGCCAATATTCAATTTAAGAAAAAAATTTGCACATCTCAGCATCAATATGGAAAAAAAGAAAAAATGTTGTGGGCATGATGCCTACATTTAAATTTTATATCCGTGTTTCGTCAAACTTTACTTATTAAGACCTTTGGCTTTTCGGAGAACTGTTTATTTTTTCAAAAAAACCCTCAAATCTATTAAAAGCATCCAACAAGAAATCATCCAAATAACCGATAGTCTGCTCACATATTCTTTGCGGAACATCCCAATATGCAGATGCAATGCTTCCTGCAATTGCCGCTTGAGTATCTGCATCACCTCCCAAAGACACAGCATTTCTAATTGCATCTTCAAAGTCTTCTGCATCCAAAAAACATATTATGGCTTCAGGAACGCTTCCTGCACAGGAAACATCAAATGAATAATCCGGCCTTATTTCATCAACGCTACGATTCAAATCATAAGCATATTCCCTTTCAACATGATTTCTAATTTCATCCTTACTTGCACCCGTTCTTGCAAGATAAATCGCATCTGCAGTTGAAAGTGCACCTTTAATACCTTCCGGATGATCATGTGACACTATTGCGGACTTATATGCCAGATTATTTGCTTCCTCCAATGAATCGGCAACCCATGCACATGGAGATACCCTCATTGCAGAACCATTAGCCCAGCTGTCGTAAGGTTTAGGAGATTCCTGAACCAGCCAGCCCCCAAAACTTGAACCGTAACCTGCATCAGGATATCTATTCCCGAAGTATTGCAAATTTTTAATTAAAACATCCTGTGAGTTTTTATCTTCGCACAGCCAATTTGCAACGGCCAGTGTCAATATACTATCATCAGTAACTCTTGAATAATCAGTGAATAATTCAAAATCTTTTGTTTTGATTGGGTAAAATTCTCGAGTTGACCCAATAATATCTCCAGTTATTGCCCCAATAATTCCTTTCATGAATTTATATTGTGATAATGTAATTAATATAAATTGAGATATTCATCAATTGCTTTAATTTAGCAGAATGCCAAAAAGAAGAAAAAATCCTTAAAAAATTCCATATTTCATAAATGAAATTACAAAAACAACTGCAAAATTTAAAAATCCAATTACCAGAAATGTATTCTCCAAAATAACTTGTGTTCTGGAAGGAATTGCATTATCATCATACAGCTTTTTGAGAAGCATCAGAATTAATGTAATCAATGCGACATACAAAAATATTGTAACTCTTGCGCCTGAAGGAAATACTACCGGTGAAAATCCAACAATGAACCTTGAGACAAATCCACCAACGAATATGAAAAACGGCAGCAAGTTTTTAGGAAACGCCTTTACAAGCAGTATGCAACTGCTGATTAGCAGATACAAACAAAGCACCACAATACTGATTGAATTTATGCCCAGCTTTGGAAGACCTTCATAGGTAAATAGCTTCAAAGTTTCTGTCAGATATGGGGTTGCACTGACAATTTGCTCAAACAGATGCGGAATTGCCATCAGAGGTGAGTTTTTGATGACGCCCGGAACGTTTCCAAGAGATTTCAGGGAAGTCTCCAAAACGGAAATATCAATGAATGTATTGAATATTGTTATGAACACTACCAAAATTATATTGAAGTAACAGAAGTATTTTAAGTATTTGTTTTCAGAGTTGATCAATACGCATACGCTCAATATGATATAGAACATTGGGAATAGTATCTTCTGCTCAATCAGGCTTCCGAATGTTGTAACCAGACCCAAATACGATTTATCAAGGATTGTAAAATTGGCGAATTCAGGATACCAGTAAGCGACTTCATGTGCAAACCTTATGTTATTTCCGGGACATGTAAACACAAAAATCAGTGCCCCTGCAGATATCACTGTTGCAAGAACATTGAATTTATTAACAGGTTTTTTGTTAATCAAGCAGTTCAGCAGATACAATAAGTTAAATGCAAAAATCAGCGCCCCGCTTTGCTCCTGATTTGTGGCAAATAGAAGGGCCAAAAAGGAAATGACATAAATGTATCCGTTCACCTTCTCTCCTTGAACCTCATATATCAATGGTATGAAGGAGATTATTCCAAATGCAAAACACCAGGAATAGTTAAGGGTTGTTGAAATCCAACCGGCGCTTGCCATTTCATAAAAAGGATACATCAAAAACAATAGAACTCCAAAATAAGCCATCTTTTTTGAATATTTTTTATTCACCAATCTGATAATGTAGTAAACTCCGAAAGTGTAAATTACAACATCCAATATTTTCCAAACAATCATATCTATACGGGTTAAAATTACCAAAAGACCATCTATAATCAGCCTGCTGGACCAATTATAATATCTGTAATTGATATAATCAACAAGACTTTGATTGGTCAGGACCTTTGCATATTTAATGTCATCCCCATTGAATCCCATGATTGCATGTAAAATCAACATTGCACCAACAAAAAGGACAAACGGAAAATATTTTTTGATATTATAATTCATATGTACCTATTTAAGTTATTAAAAGTATATAACATATTTGATTAAAAAAAAATTTTTCACGATGAAAAAAGGACAACATTTGATTAAAAATCAAATTAAAAAATAAGATACGTTGAATATTCAACAATAAACAGGTTCAATAATATCTCCACAATTGCACCAATAACCTCACTCTCATTATCTAAGCCGACATATTAAAATACTTTGTGTGAGATTGAATAATTGATTTGAAACTAAAATATTGCCTTAAAATTAAAGATAAAACTTAAATAATATACAAATGATAAATAATCATGATAATTGTCGACATTATCATGAAACACGGAAATTTCTATCAAATAGGACTCACTCCTTACAAATAAATTCATTGTTGCTTTAAAAAAAATAGAAATTTCAAAAATTATTTCACTTTAAAAAATTTGATTCCATGAAAATTCATGGAATCTAAAATATTAATTATTATGTGATTTTTCTAATTAAAACAGACGTATTGTTTGTATTTCCTGTAGGTAAAATCATTACCTCCTTATGGAAACCTCTAGTATCCTTATCCAAAACAGGAGAATATAGAATAGCCCTCATACCAGTATAGGTTCTATAAATAACCGGAGTATTTTCATCAACATATTCCCAAATGTTTGCAAAAACCCTATCTTTTGGCTCAGCCAAAGCTGCAACCATCAAAATATCATAATCCAATTTTTCAATTGTTGTTTCATCCCCAACAACAATTTCAATGTCATTATCCAAGTCCAGTCTTTTTAAAACCTTTCTAGACAATTCAGCAACGGATTCCTGTTGTTCTATTCCAATGCATTTGCAGCCAAATACCCTATTGAACATTATCAGTGTCAATGGCAAAGGACCTGAACCTAAAAATACAAATGTTTTTTCATCATTAAATTTTGCCAGTTGACTTTCATTTTCTATCAAACCAATGTATCGGTCATAAAAATGGAATGAATCTAAAGTTTCTGTCGGATTATCTGATTCCAATATTTTCAATGCATTTTCTGTTTCAAGTCTTGCGCCCACATAAACGTAAAATTTTCTAATCAAATTTAATGCCAGATTCATTTTTTCATCATCAAGAATATGCTTTGCTGAGTCAAAATCAATAGTCTTGTCATGAGCAATGATTTCCACATCATCCAATACCTCAATGATTTCATCAATATTTACTTCATCCAAAGCGGAATCGCCATATTTATCCAAATCACCATAACTAGACAACCTATTGGCAATTTCTTCAAGTTTACCCCAATATTTATAACAGCTCATCGAAAAAACCCCATAATGCTTTCATTTCACATTATGTATTATACAAATATAAATTTAATTAAAGTAATACTAATTTAAACATTTGGGGAAAATAGTAATAATTTAAAAGAAAAAAAATAAAAAAAAGCTATTAAGAGCATTAAAAAAAGAATACCTTAATAGCTATTGTAGACAGTTAAAGAAACCCATATATTCCATATAAATCTCTTTTTATTAATTATTTCATATTGATATGGAGAAAATAAAGTAAAATTGATTGGTTATGCTAACAACCAAGATTACTTGGCTAATGATGAATTTGTATCAATATAAGATAATTAATGTGAAAAATAATCAAAAATATTCTCTATTTTAACTATTTTTCTAAGATCAGTAATTTCTCACTAATCTTAGAAAAACAATTAAAAAATAGAGAGTGAATAGCTATTGTTTTAGCTATTACTCGCATGCATAGATTATTTTAATCCTATTCCAATTCCAGCGGACCTAACTTTGAAAGTGTTTTATGGAATTCTTCCATTGTTGTTTGGAATTTTTCACCTTCTGATGCTGAGATCCATTCGTGGCGGAATCTTTCTTTTTCGATTCCGAATTCTTCTAGAATGTCTTCAACGATTTTTGATCTTCTGGACCATTTGTAGTTTCCTGCGTCATAGTGGCAG
>ONQL01000081.1 GCA_900319985.1 uncultured Methanobrevibacter sp.
CATTATCGTAATGTCTGACCCAATGATTGGTGCAAAAAGAGAATGGTTAGACCCAACTGAAATGGCTATTTTCAACTCCGACATCTTAAAAGTATTAGCAGAAACCGGAGCATTAAGATTAGTACAACAAACTATTGACACTGTAATCGAACAAGCTGAAGCTGGATCAATCGAATTACCAAAACTCATTGTTACTGCTGAAAAAGCTGCAGAAGCTGGTGGATTCGCAAACCCATACGCAAAAGCAAAAGCTATTGCTGCTTACGAAATGGCTGGATCCGTTGCTAACTTAGACATGAAAGGTTGTTTCATGACCAAAGGTTTCGAAAACTTCATCCCATTAGTAGCTGCTGCTCACGAAATCGCTGCATGTGCTGCTAAATTAGCACAAGAAGCAAGAGAAATCGAAAAAGCAAATGATACTGTTTTAAGAACCCCTCACATGAAAGAAGGAAACCCAGGTTTTTATTTTTTTAATTTTTTTATAAAACTAGCTTTTTTTACAAATAATTGTTAAATCCTGACAATTTAATCAAAAAAATAATAAAAAAAAGATAGCTAACTCAATAGCTATAACATTCCTTTGGTAGAAGGAATTTGATCGTGCTCTATTTTAATTGCTTCTTTTAATGATTTTGCAAAGGCCTTGAATATGGCTTCAGCCTTATGGTGGTCATTGGCACCTTCAACTGTTCCATAGATGTTCAGTTTAGCTGAACCTGCAAATGATTCGAAAAAGTGAATAACGATATCTGAAGTCATGTCTCCAATCTTTTCATTTTTAAAATCAAGATTCATGTTACAATAGCTACGACCACTAATATCAATTGCAACGGTTGCAATAGACTCATCCATTGGAACCATGGCATGTGCCATTCTTTTAATTCCCTTTTTATCACCTATTGCCTGCAGGAATGCTTCGCCAAGCAATATTCCAACATCCTCTATGGTGTGATGATCGTCAATCTCAATATCGCCTGAAGCATCAACATCCAAATCAATCATGCTGTGTTTTGAAAATGATTCCAACATGTGGTTAAAGAAATTGACCCCTGTTGAAATATTGTATTTGCCTGTACCATCAAGATTCATTTTTATAGTAATATCTGTTTCGGAAGTTTTTCTTGAAACATTTGAAATTCTAGCCATAATCTAACCTACAAAATAATTGATTTAATCATTAATTATTTATGCTTCTTCACCCGGACGTATAATTTTAATGCAGTCTACAGGGCATTCCATTGCACATAATGTACAAACATGACAATATCTTAAGTCCAATATATGTGCAACTCTATCAACTTTCCAAATTTTAGCTGCTTTCGGACAAATATCGTAACAGTTTCCACATCCAATACATTTATCTTCATCGACTAAAATTTGTAACATAATCTCACCTTTCAAATTATAATTTTAAAGTAGCAACAGACATCGCTTTAAATCCAATATAAACTTCTTTACCAATACTGAGATTTAATTCTTTTTCAGCTGATAAGGTAATGTCAGAATATAAATAAACACCACCAACATCCATTTTAACACGAATAACCTCATTTTGAAGTCTCATTTCAACAATTTGGCCTTTCAAAATATTACGGATACTGGATGTTTGAGGCTCCAACATCAGGAAAATATTATCATAGCTAATCAATGCCAATAATTTGTCTCCAACTTCATAATTCCGATTTAATGGAGCATTAATCTGAAAGTCATGCATTTTTATTGTCATGACTCCTTTAGCATCATCAATAGCCACTATTTCAGATTCTATTTCATTTACTTCCTTGTGAAGTTCCATAATAGCATTAATCTTCTTACATTCTTTCAGAATGGAGTAGCCTTCTTCTGTAAGAGAGGTTCCTCCACCCCCACCTTTTCCACCTTTTGTGGTGCTAACAATCTTAACATCAAGAGAAGATTCAATTTTATCTATATAGTTCAATGCAGTCCTATAGGACACATTAATTGATTTAGCCGCATCAGTAAGTGATCCTGTATCTAAAATAGACTCCAAAAGTTGGAATTTCTTACTGTCCAACAAAAAAGAATTGCCCTCAATGTTAATCTTATATTCAACTCCTGCCTTTACATCAGTCATATTATAATCCCCCAATTATAATTGATATAGTTTATGTTTTTTATATATTAAATAAGTTTTTCTTTAATTGAATTAATTCCTAAATTCCAATCTTTCAACAAGATTTAACAACTTATTTACCAATTTTGAGAGAGGACCTAATTTAGAGGCATAACCCCTTAAAGTCGCAATATCATCTTTGGCGAAAAACTTAACCAAAATCAATGCAAAGAAATAAACAATCATACAGAATACAATTCCCGGGAATAACCATAAAGGTGTTTTAGGAATGAAATAACCTATTGCCCCCATAATAAACGCAGCAATCAAGATTTTTATAACAGGCATCGTTGGAGCTTTGGTTTTAGTAAGTTTAAATACAAAATAAACACATGGAACCATCATCAGGAAACATGCAATTGTAGTTGCGGTTGCACCACCTGCAATTCCCAAAATCGGAGCTAAAATCCAAGATAGAACCCCGGTTGCAACTGAACCGAATACCAATATGTACATTGGAATTCTAGGATTTCCGACACCCTGAACAATACTTGTGGAAATGGCAAAAATAGAATAAAAAGTCATACCAATAGCCAATATTGCCAAAGCAGAAGCACCATTAACATAAGAAGGATTTTTAAAGTAAAATACCTGTAAAGTAGGAACAGCAAATAAGGCAAGTCCAATACACATTGGAACTACAAACAGCAATGAGATTTTATAAGATTGACCGACATACTTCTGAAGTGATTCTATGTCCTTGAGTTTAAACGCTTCAGAAGAAGCAGGCAAAATTGTAGTTGCAACAGAAATGGAAATCATCAAAGGAAGTCTTGAAATCGGATCTGCTGCAGTGAAAAATCCTACGCTTTCAAGTGTTAAGAACTTACCCATAACCAAGGTACAGATATTGAAAATAAGCATTTCAGCAATAGCAGTTATGATAACCGGAATAGCGAACTTAATCAGCATGAGTGCCAGCTTCAGCTCTTGAGAATGGGAAAATTTAAAATCATCACTATATTTCGGAATATATTTCGGCATATAAACCTTAAATATGTAAACTGCAGTGAATGCAGCAAGAGCATAACCGATTACAGTACCCCATACAGCACCGACAACTGATAAGCCCATTAAAATAAATCCAACAGCAAATAAAATCATGAACAATTGCTCTACAGCACGGGTATAAACGATATATTCCATTTTATATACACCTTGGAATGCACCTCTTAAACCACCCAAAATTACACTGAATGGAGTTATGCATCCAATAATTTGAATTGGAATTAATGTTTCAGGCTTTTTTAAAAAGACATTCGCCATAAGAGGAGCAATAACAAAAATCATTAAAACTCCCAAAACCAGCCCGATACATATCATCATCTTTAAAGACGTATACACCGTCTGCCTAGCCATATTATGGTCATCGACAGCTTCATATTCTGCAATATACTTAGATATTGCTGGAGGAAGACCCCCTGAAGCCAAAGTTTGAAAAATACCCTGATAAGACATGGTAATTCCTAAAATACCTGTACCTGTAGGACCTAAAAGCGTTGCCATTAAAAAACGATAAAGATAACCACCGATACGGAAAATTATGTTACCGATGAAAATTATCAAACTACCTCTTACCAACTTATTTGCCATGATATACCTTTAAAAATTAGTTATTTATAATATAATTGATTGTACTATTTAAATGTACTTATTTAAAAAATTTTCAAATTCATGTAAAGTCCTATCGAGCGAGTCCATTCCATAACTATCCTCTTTAATATCATCAAGAGAGTCATTAGACCAGAATGAAGCCCCTAAATTTGAACCAAAAGGTCCGCCACTTACCGGAATTATGCCGTGTATCATGAAATATGTAATATTTTTTAGATGGGCAAAATCCTGACCGCCTGTTCTGTCCCCACCAACGGCAATGCTCATGCCAATTTTTCCTCTTAACATATTATAATCAACAGCTTCCAGAGCACGTGTTCTATCCATGATTGCTGAGAGGTTAGAACTGATGCCTCCACTTTGAATTGGAGTTGCCAAAATTATGCCGTCGGCACTTTGAAGACCTTCATAAACAGTAGCCATATCATCATCGATAATGCACTTTTTATTTTCCAAACAGTAATCGCAATGCATACAAGGTTTAATGTCCTTTCCCATGCATGTAAAAATTTCAGTTTCAAAATTATGACTTTCAAGCTTATCCAACGCATTTTTCAAAACATATTCAGTTGTATTATTGCGTGGACTGGCACAAATTCCAAATACTTTCATAAAGATACTATGTGAAAATTAGTTAAAATAGGTTAGTAATTTGATGAAATTTAAAAAAAAGAAAATTAAATAGAGAAATTAATCTCTATTTTTTAACAGTGATTTTAACTGTTTTAGTTAAAGCATTGTAATATTTGTTTCCTGCAAATTTAACTTTAGCAGTATATTTGCCTCTTTTAGTTAATTTGGTAATTTTAAATGTAGCTTTACCTTTACTGTTGGTTGTAGCTTTATAGGTTTTACCTTTAACTTTTAAGGTAACTTTAACTTTTTTCATGACTTTGTTTTTATTGGTTTTCAAAACAATAGAATATTTTTTAGTTTTGGTTTTAACCTTGTAAGTCACTTTTGTTTTAGCGGCCATTTTAGGAGTTGCTTTTTTAACTGCAACTTTAGATTTTACGCTAGATTCTTTGTAGTTGTCATTTCCTGCAAATTTAACTGTGGCAACATAAGTTTTTGGAGCTAAATTAGGAAGAGTAAGACTAACTTGACCTTTATCATTAGTAGTTCTAACATAATTTTTACCATTTAAATTAATGGTAACCTTAACGCCTGAAACCGCTTTTCCGTTACTGTCTTTTAAAGTGGCAACTAATTTTTTAGCTACATTGTAAACTTTTGTTACACTTGGAGCAGTAATTTTAGTTGCATTTTTAACAGCAGGAGTTTCTTTAGTTTTAGTTACGACAATGATTTGTTGTAATGCTGTGAAACTGCCTGATACACCACTGAAAATTACAGAGACATCATTTTTATCTTTAACTGTGGCTGTAATGTCTTTAGTGTATAAATCGGTAGATTGAGAAGATCCGTTCCATGGGTGAGCTTCGCTTTCACCATTAATTACAACAGTGCCTCTACCGTCAACAGCACCGTTAGCAAAAATATAAGCAACAGCATTATTGATGTTAGCAGAATCAACATCAATTGCAGAGTCTACACGAATTGGATTGGTGAGTCCACCGTAGGAACCTAACAAATCAGCACCATTATAAATGTAGACATCTTTTTCGACATTGCTGCCAGTAGTGTTGTACATGTAGACTAAAGTAGTTGGATAAACACCAGCAGAACCAGTCTTATTCAAATCAAGAACATTATCACCATTAACAAGATAGTCAGTAACATCAAATACAACTACACCAGAACCACTGTTAGCCTTCAAGTTACTTGCATCACGGCTGAAGAAAACAGGAGTTAACCTATTATTGTTCAAAGTAACATTGAACATGTTAATATTATCATTAGTTCCACCATAAGTATAAGTCACATAAATAAACGCTTTAACCAAAGTATCATTTTGAGATAATACAACAGGGAAACTGGTTAATGCATATTTAGTAGTACCAGTAGCATAAGTACCATTAGTCAAAATAACCATATCTCCAGTAATGGT
>ONQL01000058.1 GCA_900319985.1 uncultured Methanobrevibacter sp.
CCACAAATTTAATTAACCTGCCAAATCTAAACTATAGTATAGAAAGGTTGAGAGAGAAAGCATATAAGCAACTGATATTTAGAGTGATATAATGATGATTCCAACAATACCTACTCCTGAAGAATTACTGGACAAGGGATTCAGCAGAGGCAAAAAGCAGGCCGACCTAATCAGAAGCCAGAAAATACCTAAACACTTAAAAGGCAAAAGAATTGAAGAAAGAAGGGTTGTCACTTCATGCCAAGTAATCAAAGACAAATTAAAATCAATCATTGATGCAGTCCCTGAAATTGAAGACCTCCATCCGTTCTATCAGGACTATATAGACATTACCGTTGGGGTTGATGACTTAAAACAGTCATTAGGTGCACTCAATTGGGCATATGGAATTATAACACAACTTGAAAAGGAGTACGGTGCAAAAATTAGGAAAAACCCTTCCGAAAGAGCAACTGCGATTCAAAAGCAAGCATACGGCAGGATTTCATCAGTTGTAAACAAAATCAAAAAGGATTTGGATTTCCTGGACTTTGCAAAACAAAACCTAAGAAATATGCCGACAATTGATTTTGATGCAACAACAATCGTTATTGCCGGTTTTCCGAATGTTGGCAAATCCACACTTTTAAGGCAGATTACAGGCGCTGATCCTCAAGTTGCAAATTATCCATTCACTACAAAAGGAATTCAAATAGGACACACAGAAATGCACTGGAGAAGTATACAGATTATCGACACTCCCGGACTATTGGACAGGCCTGTTCTGGAAATGAATGACATTGAAATGAATGCTATCGTTGCACTCGAACATCTGGCAGATGCAATACTGTTTATTTTCGATGCATCCGAAACCTGCGGATTCCATCTGGAAAATCAGTATAATCTATTAAAACAAATCGAGAAGATTTTCTCTGAAATTCCTGTATATTACCTGTTCAACAAGATGGACCTTATTGAAGATACAGAATACCTCAATGAGTATATCGACAATGAGGAAAATTCCATTTTCATCTCAGCCATAGAAGGTGAGGGAATAGATGAAATCAACAAGGTAATCAAATCCATTAAAAAAATAGACAGAACTCCTCGAGAAGAGGATGACGACGAATATTATTAACTGAAGTAGTTTTAACTACTTTACCTACTTTTTTTACAACCGCCATAATTATCACAAATATTTGACATCAATAAATATTATCAAACATATACACAATACTGTGAATTTAATGGAGACAAATTATGGCCAAAGGTATGGGATTTCTCATAGAAAAGCAACCTGATTAGTTATTGCAATCATCATACAGTAATAGAGAAAATAATTTCCCAGCAAGCATCGTAGCAGTTGGACTATTCATCTACGGAGTATACAAAGTGGCAATAGCTAAAAATTAATGTAAACATTCGGATTAGTTTATCGTATGATCCATTCTAATAGGGAAAATCAGTTCATATGCTGTTCCTTTTTCACATTCAATTAAACTAATTTTTCCGCCAAGCTGACTTGTGAGACTTTTGATAATTTCGCAACCCAGATTTTTGGAGATGCTTTTGGAATCCAGAATTCCAACACCATTGTCCTTAATTATCAAACGGGCATCACCCTCATTCAATTTTGTTATTTGCTTAGTTATCTTATTGTCAGTTGCAGTTTTATCTGGAAATGCATGTTTTATTGCATTCATGGTTAATTCATCAATGATTAAAAGCAATGGAGTGATAACTTCAATGGACAGGTTCAAATCCTCATCCACAATTGTTTCAAACTCAACCTGTGAAGGAAGTTCCATGAATCCTTCCGTTTTCATGTCATGGTCCACCAGATAATCCTTCAAATTGATATTGACAAAATCCTTGGTTCCGTATGTTTTTTCATGAAGAAGAGCCAGTGAAGTCAAACGTGTCTGCATATGCTCAATAATCAAATCCGGATCGTTTTTATAAGCCCTCTTTTCCAGATTCAGAAAACTGTTTAGAACTTGAAGATTATTTTTCACCCTGTGATGAATTTCCTTAATCAAAACAACTTTCTGTTCATTGGATGCAACCAGTTTGTCCTGTTTTTCAATATCCTCAGTTACATCTGTTAAAAATCCAAGGCTATGAACCTCATTATTGTAATTGAACCTTTCAATATACAGATCAACAATCTTCTTATTATTTGAATTTCCATCAACCTTAAAGGTCAATACCTCATCAATTTTATCCAATTCACCATTGATCAGCTTGTTGAGGTTTTTAACAACATCCTTTTCAACAATATTCTTCATGATTTTACGGGAATGGTTATAGTCTCCATAATCCTTTTCAATCATATAATAAAAACCTTTGGAGAACTCATATTGCTTTTTGCTTAAAGGCTCTATCAGCAATGCAAGTTTTTTGCTGTTTTTAAAGCCGTCCATTAGGAAATCGACAGGTTTACTGAGTCCATAATCAGAGCGTTGCGTAATATCATTAATCAAACCCTGACGAATAATTATACCACTGTCATCAAAATAAGAATATACATTAACTTCAATAACCTTCATTACCCCATTATCAGTCCTGATACGAATAACCTCTTCGCATTGTGAAGTTTCATTGTTGGTGAGATAGAAAATTTTATCGACAATGTGCTGGTCTTCGGGAATAACCAAATCAAAAACGATATTGTAGAAATCATCAGAATCCTCTTTAGCGCGGTTGATGATATTGTATACACCCTGAGACCACACATATTTTCCATGAACCTTATAGTAACTGCCAGTCTGGGAAAAGTTTTCCATCATGTTGGTTTTGTCTTCATCAAAAGTCCTATAATCTGCATCGACACGTCTGTTTGTAGCAGTATCGACATTATTGGTAACAACGAATATCCTGTCCATATCAAAAACTATCTTGGCTGTGCTCAGCTTTGTCAATTTTTTTCCATTATAATAAACAAACCTGATTTTTTTGGGAGTGTGGTTTTCATACACCTCCAAGAAATATTCATGGAGAATATCAAAAAACAGCGGGGAAATCTTACTTAACCGTCTGCCCATAGCATCTTTTGGCTTTGAGTTATATTTATTAAGAGTAAAAGTTCCCAAACGTTGAATAATAAAATCTTTTCCATTTTCATAAGGAATAAAAGAATGAATTTCAGTTGAAACATTATTGATAAGTTCTTGAAAGGGCATATCCTCAACATCGAATTCTTTAGGTGTTGGTTTATAAAAGTCTTTTTTGGTGGCATTAAAAATCCGAACTTCTTCAATATCTTCAAAAATCCTATACTCTTTTTCAATCCTCATCCAGACAACCCATTAACACATATATTGTATATTTTTTTATCAATGATATTATTTAAATTTTAATTAAAATATTTCAATATAATCTAAGTTTTTACACAATTGGATTAGTTTGGAGTGAATAAAAAATTTTCAAAACAGGCCCAACAATATACTATTTTTACTTGACTTTAAATGAATATACGGATTAACGCTTTTTGTCTTGTTTATTGAAATTAGGGTTGAGTGTATTCTCATCGTCAGAATTGTTAACCGATTGGCGGAAAACGTATATTATGAAGGATATCGGAATCAAGAAAATTACCCCAAATATTAACCAAATTAAATCCATATTAAATCCCTCCAAAAATAGAAAGCATACCAGTTAATGAAATTAATTTTACTTGATGAATTTTTTCTTGAATTTGATGTATTTCTCACCGCCCTCTTCAGCTGTGAATGTGTAGTGCCCCTTAAATGCAACGCCATGATGATCAGTAACAAATATAGTGTTTGTTCTGGTATTTGTTTCAAAGGTGAGTTTAGAACCGTTTTTAATTGTTCCCATTTTAATACCATTCAAAAAGACCTGCTGTCTGACGGCGCCTCCAATGAAACTTGAAAGCCTTTCAAATGTTATAGTGCACGGTTTTTTAAGGATATCATCACTAGAAGCTTCGTTTGGAAGAGCTTCATACTTGTTTTTGCAGTCAAGACATTGATATTTCACAGGCTTGATTTCAAAATTATCCTTGCTTCTTGAACTTGACACAATATTTCCCACAGCGCCAAAGTAGTTGTTTACCGACACTGGAAGCTGCTGAGCCAGTACCAGCAATTCTATAGTTTTCACTCCACAATTCGGACATTTAATGCCCACCAAGGTAGGATTTTTAAATGATTTTTCATCTGTCCTGTTTTAACCTCTCAATCGAATGAACGTTTTACAATTAAAATATTCAAACTATTAATTATTTAAATCAGATAAAGCAAATGATTTAAACAAAAATGACAGACTTTAGTCAAGACTACAATGCCTTTTTTGTAATTCTGACTGCACCTGCACTGTGGATGCGTACAACCGGATTTTCATCATTTTTAGCAATCCATTCCAATTTCTCAAGGTAAGGCTTTACGCAGTCAGGTTTTGTTTTTCCAACTACCCTAAACATTTCAGGTGCCTCTATCCTAACTTTATTTTCGGAATCAAAAATTAAGTCATGAAAAATTTCCAGCCTTTGGCAGAAGAGCTCGGGAGCATTTGAAGCTATATTTTCACAAGCCCAAACGAATGCATGCCTGACGTTTTCGGACTCATCAAATCGCATGTTCATTAGCTTATCGAAATGAGGAATTACAAGATTTTTTTCGGCCCTTCCGATTCTTCCCATCGCATTGGTTGACCTTTCGCGCAATTTTGAATCATCATCTTCCATGTATCGGACAATATCTCCCACATATCTTTCTATTTTGGCAGGATATCTCAAACCCATCTCTCCTAGAATCCATAATGCCTTTGCCTTAACGGCAACAGAATAATTTTCTTTCAGCATGGCTGCAACATCATCAATATTATCATCCCAGCATTCCCGGTTTTTGTTGATATCCCTCAATTGCATTAAAAGATTATTATCATTTCCTTTGTTTGACATCTTCCACACCCGTGATTCATGAAAACCTAACAAGTTAACATATATATTTTCATCAATTAAAAAACGTTTGTTTTAAATCAGAACAGAAAAAATTATAATAGCTTGAAAATTAATTCGATTAAAATTAACCAGCCCATAATTAGTATTACCCGAATTCAAAAATCACAAATCCATTACCAACAATAATAATAAAAAAATTCCAAAAGCATATCCAATAAAGCATTATCAATATGAAAAATAAAAAATCAAAACAGATAGTTTTTAATAACTTTTAGTAAATTTAATCGAAAACTTTAAATAGCTACAAATGAATAAAAATTATTATAGATATAAATCTTCCAAAATATGGAGAGTGAAAAAATGGTAGATAGCGAAACTATAGAAACCAAAATCTCTGACAAAAAAGAAGAATATGAAGAAAAAGTTGATGATACTAAAGATAAATTCAGCGACAAATATGAAGAAAAGAAAGAAAAAGGCAAAACCATTGCAGACAATGTAATGAACGACTTAGCCAAAAGTATTGATGAATTCAAAGAAGGTATTAAAAATATGCAAAAAGCTGCAGATGAAAAATATAGTGAATACAAAAAAACAACCGTACAAAGTTTAGATGTTGACCTTATCGAAACCGAAGACATATACTACATCAAAGCTGCAGTTCCAGGAATTGCTAAAAAAGACATATTGATTGAAGCTGGCGACAACGACGTAAGCATTGAAGCTACCTTCGTACCTTACATCGAAGAATTCGAAGAAGATGAAAGTGCTGAACTTATCTCCAGTTCCTTAAAATCCGGAAGATGTGTAAAAACCGTCAGATTCGAAACCAGCATCGATATTGAAAACATTACCGCAAAATTCAACAAAGGAACTGTTATTGTCAAAATCCCAAAATTAATCATACCAAAACATAAAGTAAATGTGGAATAATCATTCTACATTTATTATCTCTTTTTTAATAGAATCTAACCCATTTTAACTTTACGTACAACTTTTTCACCAAAACAGAAATCCATAATTTAGATATGAATTTGGGCGTTTTTGTTTTAAAAAGCGTTAAAAAAAATCAGTTTTTTCTTAAATTAAAAAAAAAAAAGTTGGGGGAAAAAGTTAATATCTAACTTTTCCGATGTGTCTTGTAGCACCAGGATCTTCGCCATTGAAATGAGCCAAGTAATATACGAACCATTCCAATGGAATTACTAAAATGAACGGTGTTAACAATTTATCGACGTCAGCATAGTCGCTGAGTTTGTAGATTATTGATTTGGCCTCAAGATTTTCACAAAAGTCAATTGCCTTTTGGGTGATTTCATCAGATTCCAAATCGGATGTCAAAAAGATGACAGGAACATCTTTTTCAGCCCTTTCGATAAGGCCATGTCTGAATTCCGCTGAATACTCAGGACATGCGTGCTTAATTGCACCTTCCATAAGCATGGTCATTGCCAATTTATAAGCAAGACCAAAGTTAGGACCGCTTCCTAAACAGTAGAAAATATCTTCATCCTTGTATTTTTCAGCCAACTGCTTACCTTCATCTTCACATGTCAATAAAAGCTTTTCCAACATCTTTGGCATTTCAGCCAATTCAGCCAATAGTTCAGTTTTATTTTCATAATCAGAAGCGTCAAACAAGACTTGATATAAACAAGCCAATTGAGTAATATATGTTTTAGTACCTAAAATAGCTGTTTCAGTCTCACATCTAGTAACGATTGGAGTTTTAGCTTCTTTAATCATTGAACTATCAGGTTCATTTGAAATGGAAACAGTATGAATACCATATTCATTAGCTCTTCTAAGGGATGCCAAAGTATCAGCTGTTTCACCAGATTGAGAAGTGAAGATTGCTATTGTATTTTCATCTTTTTGTAATTTCTTATTATAGTAAAATTCATAACCTGTGTAAACTTCGATGTTGATATTGGTGCTGGACATCCTTATTGCATCTCTAACACTGTAACAGGTAGAAATAGAACTTCCACAACCAATTAGATAGACTTTATCCGCATCACCAATCAATTCAGAAACTTTATTTAATGTGTCGAACTCGCTTTCGAAAGTATTGCTTAATGATTCAGGCTGTTCCATCATTTCATCATACATTTTATATCTCATTTAGCTAAACTCCTTGAAATTTAATTAACAATATTAATATGTTGATAAAACATATATAAAAATGTTTTTTAATCAATTACAAATAATGACAAATATGGAAATCGATTTAAATATTTTGGGAATGGACAAAGGCAATCAATACGAAACAATCATCACTACACTAAACCAGGAAGATGTTCAGAATGCTGCACCTATAGGTGTACTCTGTGCAGGCAGGGACACAATCCTATGCAGGATTTTCAAGGGCGGCAAAACATTGGACAACATCATATTCCAAAAGAGATTTACCGTAAACATTACACACGACCCCGAGCTTTTCACCCTTTCGACAATAGGAAACATTCCAAAAGAATACTTCAGCCCGGACAATTCCATAAAAGGCGCTGATGCATACTTCAAGTGCGAAGTCATATCACTCAAGGAAGCCAAAAAGCAAAGCGATCCGGTCAGGACAAAATGGGAAGCAATTGTCATAAAATCCAAAGTAACAGAAATCGTCGTTAATGAAAACACCCAAGCATTCAACAGGGCATTCAGCTGTGTGATAGAAACATTGGTAAACTATACTCGCTTTGATTTGGTTGGCGAAGACAAAAAACAGTATTATCTGAACAGATTCAGAGAATGTAGCCGTGTCGTAAACAAGGTTGGAAACAAAAATGAAAAACTCGCAATGAGTGAAATAAAAAAAGAATTGATTAAAAAAGGGTATGAACCCTAATTTATTATTACATTCATAAATTCAAAACTGTCACCATCAAACAGCCCCTTGTCAGATATCTTGATTGACGGAAGCACCAGCAATGCCATGAATGCCATTGTCATGAAGGGAAACTTGAGTGTACATCCCCAATCCACAGTCTTTTCATACAGCTCGCCCCATTTCCCGGCAACGTCAAATGCATCTTCATTAGACATGAGTCCCGCAATAGGAAGAGGTAATGAATCTGTGAAATCATCACATACTACAGATATTCCACCGCCGTCATCAATTACCCTATTAACTGCACGGACCATCGCTTCAGAGTCACAACCCACAACAATTATATTATGAGAGTCATGGGCAACTGACGAAGCCATAGCTCCTTTTTTAAGGCCGAATCCCTTTATGAAAGCATTGGCAACGGTATTACCACCATAACGTTCCACAACAGCAATCTTCAAAACATCCTGAGAAGTATCTGACTGGACAATGCCGTCTTCAACTGAAAGGCTTGCAGTTGCCTTTCTGGTCAAAAGATTTCCGTCAAAGCACTCAATGACATTGACTTCACATTCATCGCCGTCATAATGCATATCAAAGTCAGCGGCAGTTTTTTTAGAAGCGTTTATGGAATTATGACTTTTCATTTCCGGAGCATCAAACAAAACGTTTTTCCCGTCGAAAACACATTCCCCACCAACATATGTCTTTAGAACATTTAAATCATGAAGGCTGTCGACAACTATGAAATCTGCCCTTGCACCTTCAACAATAATACCTGCATCCAAAGCATAGTGATATGCAGGATTTATTGTTACCATACTAATGGCTTTAAAAGGATCAATTCCCAAAGAAATCGCCTTTTTGATTGACAAATTCAGGTGACCCTTAACCAGTTCATCCGGATGCTTATCGTCACTGACTATAAAATCGAACACTGGAGAAAATAATTTTTTTTCGAAGACATCCCTGTAGATGAGACTAAAACGTTCAGAGTTTTCAACCATTTTTTTACCTTCATCCATATTGAAAAGGCATTCCATATTTTTGGCAGATGAGCCGTCACGCACCATAATTCTCATACCTTTGATCTTTTTCTCAATAGCTTCGACAACATTAGTGCATTCATGGTCAGTTGATATGCCCTGTTCAAGATATTTATCCAAATCTTTACCGGAAAGTAGTGGAGCATGACCGTCAATCGGCTTTTCGTATTTTCTTGCCAATTCAAGTTTCCTTAAAACCTCCTCATCGCCACTTATCACACCTGGAAAGTTCATCATTTCAGCCAGTGCAACCACTTCATCCTTTTTAAGCAGATATTCAATAGCAGACGAATCCAAAGTGGCACCTGAAGTTTCAAACGGAGTGGCAGGCACACATGAAGGGGCGGCAAAATAAAAATTGAAGGGAACCTTTTTGGCATTTTCAATCATGGCTTCAATACCATCAATTCCCAAAACGTTTGCGATTTCATGAGGGTCGCAAACAACAGACGTAGTGCCGTGGCGAACGGCGATTTTAGCAAACTGTGCAGGAGTAATCATACTGCTTTCAATATGAATATGAGAATCGATGAATCCCGGAAGCATAATTCCCGGAACATCCACAGAGGTTTCCTCATTGATTGTGACTGGAGTGACCTGCTTAAAGATTCCGTCTTCGATTGCAATCCTTGCCGGATATATTGAATCAGTTACGACATCCAAAATGAAAGCGGTGAATGACATCTAATCATCCTCATGGAGTGCATTGTAGAGAAGGGGCAAAAATGTACCGATATCTGTTACAATACCTAAAACCTGTGCACTTCCCCTGTCTGATAGTTTGGTAACTGTAGATGGATTGATATCCACACATATGCTTTTTACCCTGGAAGGAAGCAAGTTACCCATTGCGATTGAATGAAGCATTGTTGAAATCATCAGCACCATGTCAACTTCCTGAGCATATTTCCTCATTAACTTTTGGGCATCTATTACGTCAGTTATGACATCAGGAAGAGGTCCGTCGTCACGGATTGAACCTGCAAGCACAAACGGAACATCATTCTTGACACATTCATACATGATACCTCCGGTCAGGGTTCCGTCTTCAACTGCAGCCCTGATAGAACCGGAATTGTTGATTCTGTTGATGGCCCTCATGTGGTGAGTATGACCGTGTGCAACGATTTTTCCGGTTTCGACTTCAATACCCAGAGAAGTTCCGAAAAGGTTTGACTCGATATCGTGAGTGGCCAAAGCGTTTCCCGCCATGATGACATCAATATAGCCTTCTTTAATTAAGGATGCGAGGTATTTGCCGGATCCAGTGTGGACAATGGCCGGTCCGCCGACTATTCCTATCTTTCCACCTTTGGCTTTGATTTCCTTCATTTCATCTGCAATTCCGTTGATGAGATTCATCAATGGCTTTTCTGAGGAGACATCACTGTTCATGAATTCGAATACCTGCTGCTTGTCTCTTGACCTGTGTGGAGGAGTTACCCTTACACCGTCAAGCCCGACAACGATTTTATCACCTGCCCTGATGTTTGCAATAGGCTTTACGAATGCCCTCCTTTTCTGTTCATCGACAACGACAAGACAGTCCATTTCTATGTCTTCAACAAGAATCCATTCCCCATCATAGAATATGTGAGTTAGGTGATTGGAGGATGAATAGAATCCTTCAGGAGCAACCTTGTCCTTTTCTGCTGCAACAAGATTCACTTCCCTGATTTCATCGATGAATGCTCCCAGAACAGACAATTCATCCAAAATAGAATTTAACAATTCCGGAGACTCTGCTTGAACTTCAATCTTTGCATAACTTGTATCTGATTTTTTGCGTCCAACGTCAATTTCCAAAATGTCAAATTCTCCGCCCTTGTCCATAGTTATTGCCATTGTCCTTGTCAGAGTCATTGAATCAATAATATGGCCGGACAGTTCGATAATCCTTTTATTCATAACAATATGCTCCATCTTTTAGTTAATACAATAAATTTATCTTAATAGTGAAAGAATACTCCGACCTCTTTAAGGTCGGAGATGAATTTCACAAAAAGGCATCTGAAGATATTAGTTTTCAAATGCTTTCACTATTTCTTTATATATTTTTTATTATATTAAATTAGTTTATATAATATAATTGTCTCTAAATTGGGGTTTTAAGTGTTTTTTATGAAATGTGTTAATCAAGGTTTGAAAGTTAGATTGTATCCGGATGAGGATATGATGATTAAAATTAATCAGAATATAGGCAATTCCAGATTTACATGGAATAAACTCTTAGAATACTATAAAGAAACCTATAAATTATTCAAACTCCATGGTTACAGTAAGCTGAAGTGCAACATGACCACTTTTAACGCCATGTTAAATATGCTCAAAAAAGAACATGATTTTTTATACTTAAGCGAATCATATAAAAAAACATTCAGAATACAAAACAACAATAATATAAAAATCAAACCCCATACAATTATTTTACCAAAATTAGGAGAAGTGTATTACAGGACAAGTAAAAAATATCGTGAAAAATTAAAAAAAGTTAAAATCAATAATGTGACAATTAAAATAGAAAATGGAAAATATTATGCCGTA
>ONQL01000083.1 GCA_900319985.1 uncultured Methanobrevibacter sp.
AAGTTCATTATGGGTTTTACGAGTACAACCATAGTTTTGTTTAAACATGACTTCTTGTTCGGGAGTTAAATGAAGCTTAACAACCACACCTCGAATATACTCACCCATAAAATCTCATTCCTCCAGTCCAATATATATAATATTTTTATTCCATTATCGAAAAAAAATGAAAAAACATCTACTCTTTTTTAAAACAACAATTAAAATCACATTTAATTTAATAATATCTCATTTATAATTACCCCCATATAAAAAATGAGAGAGAGCATTTGAAAAGTAATCGAATAACGAACTCAGAGCAATTTTTCAAAACCAAAACAATTTTTCATACCCAAAGCAATTATTAAGTTGCGGTATTCTTGCATTTTAAAGATAAAAAAAATATGGTGAAAATCTATACGATTGCATTGCTGATAATATCTTCATTAACAGCTGTAATCTTAACTATTTTACCATCTTGCAAGTATTCAAACTTGAATTTGTTCTTACCATCATCCATTTCTTTAATAAGGAATCCATCCTTACCAGCAATGTTTTTCTTTTCGCCACCAGGATTTATTGAATCAATTTTCTGATTGTTTCTTACACCTACCTTGAATTCCAGTTTATCACCGGCAGCATTCTTATATTCGGAAGTTGCTTTACTGTCAACAGCTGTACCGTCTATATCTTCTACATCATTAAGAGTACTTGCATCATTTTCTTTTTCAATAGCAGCGTATCCATCTGGAATTTTAAATTTGATGCCGTTTAAAGTTAACTCTTCAGTTGCACTAATAGCGGCCACTGTAGAAACAACCACCACCAAGAATAACAAAAGAACCAATATTTTCTTCATATCCACAATTTTCACCCCCACATATTTTATATTAAAATGTAATGTAAAAATTATATTTAAAATTATTTATTTTTAAATTTTGTATAGTTTTTTTCTTTTTTTCTTTTAATACTATAGCTATTTTAGATTTAAACTGAGTATTTTAAAAAAAGATTTTTAAAATATATAGAAAAATAAACAAATCATTAATAAAAATATAAAATAGTTCCATAATTAGGATTTATATATTAAATATAATATATATTATTCAAAAATTATGAAAAAAATATCATACTCACAACCATATCTTAAAAAACATTAACTTGAACCACAATCTACCTAAAACTTGCTTTTCAAACAGTTTCATTATATCCCTGTTTAAAAAACAAATTGAATTGTGAAATGGTCTGTGTTAATGTTAATTATGACCAATTAAATTGAATGAAAAAAAGAAAGGAATGATTTTATAAACCCTACCTTTTCGAAAAACACAGCACGATGCAAGCATTACAGTTAAAAAGAAAACTATCAGAGAAATCTGATTAACATTACAAAAATTCGTAAAACAACAGTTTGATATGAATCAAAAAAAAAGAAAATAAAAGGAATTTAAAATTTCCCTTTATTTTTTAAACTTTATGGATTTTGTCACCTTATCCTTAATGTAGATGACCTGGTAAGCGTATTTCTTGCCAACCTTAAGTTTACTGTAGACGTTTTTCTTAATGGTAAAAGTCACAACACCTTTTTTGTTGGTTTTAGCCTTGAACGTCTTCTTGTTAAATTTCAGGTAAACCTTCTTGTTTTTCAGGTATTTCTTATTAACCTTTTTAAGAGTTACCTTGATTTTGATTGATTTAGCAGACTTTTTAGGACTAATGTTTTTAGCTGAAATGACAGTTTTCACAATTACAGCTTTAGATACCTTCAAATTACCATATGTTGCTTTAACAATATATCTTTTTGAAGGAAATGTTATTTTAAGTGAAGCATAACCATTCTTATCCGTCTTCCTGACATAAGTCTTTCCATTAGCGGTAATCTTAACCGTTTTTCCTGATAATGGCTTTCCGTCACTAGTCAATCTAACTTTGAAAGACTTACCACTGGAGTAAAGCATGCTTAGATTAGAACCAGTGAGTTTAATGACTGGAACATGTTTTTCAACAACTTTAGATTCTATTATTGAAGAGTACTTACTGTCACCTGAGTAAATAACTGTGATGTTGTGAAATCCTTCACTCAATTTAGGAATTTTAACTGTTGCGGAACCATTGACTAAAGCTTCGGAGTATGCAACGCCATCAACAATAACTGTCAAATTACCTGTAGCATCACTTGGAAGGGAAATGCTGTAAACCTCATCAGAAGTTGATGAATTTATAGGAACGTTAACAGCAACACTGGACTTATTAATCGGATTATAACTACCGTCACCTGAATAAGAAACCGTTATATTATGAGAACCTCTCCTAATCCAGTAATGCTAACTGCAGCTTTACCATCAACCACTTCCTGAGAGTATTCTTTGCCATCAACAGTCACTGTTAAAGTACCAGTTGCAGGACCAGGGAATGCTATGCTAACTGTTGTATTGCCTTTACCAGACACAATAGCTATTTCAACATCGTCTGAATCTAGGTCAACAACGTTTTCGAATGTACCTTCTGTTTCAGCATATGCATAATATGTATCTTCAGCGCAATATGCCACATATGTGAAGTTTCCTCCCAATTTAGTAAAGCCGTAACTAACTTCTCCTGTTGCATTTGCCACAAGAGCAACATTAACGACAGATGTTCCATTTTTATAAATTTCAATGTTGATTATGCTGCCTGACTGATTGTCTTTACTAGGTGCAACTTGATTGGAGTTTACAATTCTGTTTCCATCCCAGTATGTTACGTTGTCAAAGGTAATGTCCTGATTTACAAAAATGGCATTGAGATATGTTTCCCCAGACAAAGCGAAAACTAAATTTTTAGTTGTCATATTAACATTGTCTGTTAAAGTTCTTTTAGCCTTATTTTCAATAAAATTGGAATTTCTAACTTCTCCTTCAGTAGTATTCCAATAGACAGCACCTCCACTACCAATTGCAGTGTTTTGGATGAATGTTGAATAATCTATTTTATATCCTCTCCAATTTATTGCACCGCCAATAGCATTTGCACTATTGTTGGTAAATGTTGAGCCAGTTATCACAGTGTCTTCGGAGGCATACCAGTTTATTGCTCCACCACATACTTCTGCAGTGTTGTATTCGAATTTGGAGTTGCTAAATATACCTAAATTACCTCCTCCATTAATTCCACCCCCGTTCATTTTTGCAACGTTTTTGGCGAATGTTGAATCAGATATGCTCAAGTTGTCGCAGTCAAACAGGTTTATTGCTCCACCGGAGTCTGCGGTGTTTTGGATGAATGTGGAGTTAACTACCTCATTATTATGGCACCAGTACCAGTTGACAGCTCCACCATTTTTTGCATTATTGTATTCAAATACTGAATCAAATATTTTACCATCATTTCCTCCCTAATTTACTGATCCACCATATTCTGCGACATTTCGGGAGAATGTTGAGCCGACAATCATATGATTAAAACCCTTTAAATATAGTGCACCCCCATTATATGCACTGTTATTGGAGAATCTTGTGTTGCTTATATAATGATTTTCACCCCAGTAGCAGTTGACAGCTCCACCGTCTGTTGCATTATTGTATTCAAATACTGAATCAATTATTTTAGCATCATTTCCTCCCCAATTTATTGATCCACCATTTTCGGCAGTGTTTCGGGAGAATGTTGAGCCAATAATTGTATTATTACCACTATTCCAAGCTAGTGCACCCCCATATTGTGCAGTATTTCCTGTGAATATTGTGTTGATTATCTTGTTGTTGGATGAATAAGCAGACCCTCCTATTGCTCCACCATTACCATCTGCATGATTATTAACAAATGATGAACCAATAATTGTACCAGAATCACCATTCCAGCTAATTGCTCCACCACTTTCATTAGTAGCACCATCTTTGAATATTATATTTTTTAGTGTGACCCCTGATGCGAAAATATTTAATATTCTTGTTTTTCCTGCACCATCGAGTATATGCCCATCACCATCTAGTGTGAAATTATTCCAAGTAATAGACAGTTCACTGCTTCCACTATAATCTTTTTCAAGTTTTAATGTATCTCCTTCTTTTTTACTATTTATCAGTTGTTGCAGTTCATCAAATGAACCTGAATCCTGTAAGATTTCTGATTCATTTACTGAATCAGATAACTTATTTTCATCAACCATGATTTCAGATGTTTTATCTAAATCAGTATCTTGATTTTTCTCGATTAAATTATTGTCTTCTGTCATATTAGTTGCTGATACGCATAAATGCTTAAACGCACCAATACCAACAAAAATACAATAAAACACTCCATTTTCCTATTTAATCACCATATTTGAAAATCTCTAATTTAAAAAATATTTTATGCATAATAAAGTATTTTTTAATTAAAATAAATTTTAATTTACTTTATATGAAATAATTTTATTTTATTTAATAAGATGAGTCAAAATTATGTTAATTTATGAAAAAACAGTTAATATAAAAAAAAGAATAGCTATCAAAGTTAGGAGAAATTACTTCAATAGCTATTGTAGACAGTGAATGAAACCTATATTTATATCATACAAATTTCGTCTTTTAATTAATTCTATATCGATGGAGAAAAATAATAACTAAGAATTGTTATGCTCTCAATTAATAGTTATTGGCTAATGATGATTTAATCAACATAGAATAATTAATTTGAAAAATAATCAAATATCTCTATTCAACTATCTTTCTAACATTAGTAACGCATTACTAATCTTAGAAAGACAATTAGAAGAGAAGAATAGTTATTTAATAAATAACTATTCAACTATATGGCCAGATATTGACAATATTCGATTATTATAATTCTAATGGACCCAGTTTTGTTAAAGTCTTATGGAATTCTTCCATTGTTGTTTGGAATTTTTCACCTTCTGATGCTGAGATCCATTCATGGCGGAATCTTTCTTTTTCGATTCCGAATTCTTCTAGAATGTCTTCAACGATTTTTGATCTTCTGGACCATTTGTAGTTTCCTGCGTCATAGTGGCAG
>ONQL01000096.1 GCA_900319985.1 uncultured Methanobrevibacter sp.
TAGCTTAGTGTGAATTGTGTTTGAGTCTGTTGTAAGTGCAATAGCTGTATCTTCATCTATTCTTAAAACAGCCGCATCATCACCAGGTTTTATGACAGTCCTTACCTGAACCTCATGATCATACTGTTTGTAAACCCATTCCTTTGAAGCAATGTTTGGAGAAGATAATAATTTTGGCAAGGATTCATAAACTCCAGGTTCTTTAAGTTCGATTTTTTCTGTATCTTCCGGAATTTCTTCGACCGGACGTTCAATTGAAGGTGGATCAGCTAAAAGAATTGTAGGCAAGTCTGCTATTTCATCGCCTTCATCTGAAATAATCATGTTGTTTCCTTCACACACTTCTCCTATTACAGCACATACGATTTCATGCTTATTACAGATTTCTGTTGCAAGTTCCACATCATCAGGATTTAATACGAATACCATCCTTTCCTGAGATTCTGAAAGCATGATTTCATATGGAGTCATTCCGGTTTCCCTTAAAGGAATTGAACGTAAGTTAACCAGTGCAGCATTATTGGACTCATCGACCAATTCTGAAATACAACAGGTTAAACCTCCACCGCCTAAATCCTTTACACCGCTAACATCTATTTTTTCTAAAATTTCCAAAGATGCTTCAAGAACTCTCTTTTTGGTGAACGGATCAGCTACCTGCACTGCCGGCCTGTCTTCGGTTTCTGAATCTGAAGTCAATTCCTCTGATGCAAAGGTTACACCATGAATACCGTCACGACCTGTTGTTCCGCCCATCAGGAAGAACACATCACCGACATTAGGTGCCTGACCACGTACAATTTTGTCTTTTTCAACAAGTCCCACACACATTACGTTTACTAAAGGATTTGTTCTGAATGATTCATCAAATTCTATTTCACCAGCAACTGTCGGAACTCCTACACGATTTCCATAGTCGGAAATTCCCTTTACCACATGTTCAAATAGATATCTGGATTTTTCATCTTCCATTGGTCCAAATCTAAGTGAATCTAAAAGTGCTATTGGCATTGCACCCATAGAAATAATATCCCTTAAAATTCCACCAATTCCAGTTCCTGCACCACCGTACGGTTCAATAGCTGATGGATGGTTGTGAGATTCCATACCTACAGCCAATGCATACTTATCAGTTACTGATACAAGTCCAGCATCATCTCCCGGACCTAAAATAATATTTTCCCCTTCGGTAGGGAATGCCCCAAGAAAACGTCTACTACTTTTGTAGGAACAATGTTCTGAAAACATTACATCCAACATTCCTTCTTCAAGCTCATTCATTTTCCTACCAAGGATTCCTTCGATATATTCAATTTCAGAATCGGTTAAAGTCATTTTAACACCCTTAATCTTTTATGGAGATTACAACTTTCTCTCCTTCAATATCCCATTCTTTGGTATAAATTTCAGAATCTTTCATGCATTCTTCAGTGTCAGAAATAATCAGACTTCTAGCTCTGATTTCATGAGAAATGAATTCTGATTGCGGTACAATCAAGTCTTTAAATTCCTGTGATGTTTCGACACTAACATCAATATTTGCCTCAACATCCAAGTCTAACTCTTTTCTCATGTTTTGAACTCTTCTTATAAGTTCACGAGCCATTGCTTCCTGTTTGATTTCAGGAGTAATGTTTGTATTTACAAATACATTTCCGCCATCAAATTCAGAGGAAACAAAATCATCCGGAAGTTCTGAATCAAACAATACTTCCTCAGCGGACAATTCAATTCCTTCAATAGTGACACTGCCATTAGCATCTAAATCTGCTTTGATTTGATTACCATCAGCTTCTTTTAAACCTTTAACAACCTTGCCCATGTCACCCTTGAGTTTAGGACCTAAAATCTTAAGGTTAGGTTTAGCGTTAAATGATAACTTTTCAAATTCGCTAGCGCATAATACTTCTTTAGTATTTGATTGATCTTTAATAATGTCATTTAATTCTTCAATAGCTTTCAAGACGTTTTCATCCTGAGATACAACAGTAATGTCTGAAACCGGCCATCTTAGTTTGTACTGAGCGATATCACGTGCTTTGATGGATGATTCGATTACTTCACGCACAACATCCATTTTAGCTTCCAGTTCCTCATCTATTAACTCTTCGTCATATCCCCAATCATTCATGTGAATGCTTTCCGGAGCTTCGGGGTTCACGCCTTTGACAAGGTTTTCATAGATTTCTTCAGATACATGCGGTGCAATTGGACATAATACTGAGATTAATTTAACAATTGCAGTATATAAACTGTAATATGCACCTAACTTATCCGGATCGTCGCTTTCAACCCATGTTCTTCCACGAATGAGTCTTACATACCAGCGGCTTAAATCTTCAAGTATGAAATTATTGATTTTTCTTGTTGCCTTATGGAAAAATAAGTTATCCAAATCTTTAGCCACTTCTTTTACCAAGGTATTTGCTTTTGAGATAATCCATTTATCTTCAGCCCTTAAAATCATGTTGTCTTCGGTTAATTCCATAGGATTGAAGTTATCTAAAGACATGTAAGTTGTTGAAAATACATATACATTCCATAAGATGTTGAACATTTTGTTGATGTTTAGGATTTCTTCCCATACGAATTTCAAGTCATCCCATGGTTTTGAAGCCCATAATAAGTAGAATCTTAAAACATCCGCACCATATTTTTCTATTACTTCTTCAGGAGATACAACATTTCCTAATTATGGACTTTTACCCATTGAAATTACTCCGGTTCCCAGTTGTGAGTAGAACCATCCCCTGGTTTGGTCATGGCCTTCTGTAATGAAGTCATATGGGAACCAGTCTTCGAATTTTTCTTTTTCTTCAGGATAGTATAGGGATGCCCATCCGGCCACACCGGAGTCAATCCAAACGTCCAGCACATCAGGGATTCTTCTGATGGCTTTTCCACAGCCGTCACATTTTACTTCAACTTCATCAACATATGGCCTGTGGATAAGGTCGGCATCATTTACATTGATTTCATTTAATGATTCGGATTTTAACTCATCAAGAGAACCAATTACTTTAAGTTCTCCACAATCAGGACATTCCCATATAGGAATTGGAATACCCCAGTATCTTTGTCTTGAAATTGTCCAGTCACGGGCGTTGTCTACCCAATCATAGAATCTGCCTTCTCCAGCCCATTTAGGTACCCATTCAACTTTGCCAATTTCATCCAACATTTTCTGTTTTATTTCTGTTACTTTCAAGAACCATTGTTTGGTAGCACGATAAATGATAGGGGTTTTACATCTCCAGCATACCCCATATCTGTGTTCAATAGTTTCAACACGATACATCAAGTTTTTATCCTGTAAATCTTCAATAATTTGTTGGTTTTCTTCTTTTGTGAATTTACTTGCATATTTTCCGGCATCTTCTGTGAAGCATCCGTCTTCACCAACAGGACAGAAAATCGGAAGTCCATTGGCTTGACCTACTTCAAAATCGTCCGGACCGTGTCCTGGTGCTGTGTGAACTAAACCTGTACCTTCACCAAGTTCCACATGGTCTCCAGGTAGGATTGTATGTACCTTTTCTATTTGTGAGTCAAATTCCATTTGTTTTGGGATTTCATCAGCCAAAATATAATCATAAGTCATGCCAATCAGGTCTTGGCCTTTGACTGTTTTGATGATTTCATACATCACTTCTTTTTCTTCGATTATTTGGTCTTCCTCATCCTCATTTTCAGCAGGCATTTTGGTTCTGTGGATTTTAATGCGTTTTCCCAAAACATCTTCCATCAGGTTTTCAGCTAAAATGTAGGTTTCGCCGTCTTTTGAAACATAAACATAATCGAATTCCGGGTTTGCACAGATTGCAAGGTTTGCAGGAAGTGTCCATGGAGTAGTTGTCCAAACTAAAAAATAAGTGTCCTTTTCACCGGTTACTGGGAATTTAATATAGATTGACGGATCGACTTTTTCCTCATATTCAATCTCTGCTGCAGCAAGTGCTGTTCCACAATGAGGACACCAGCTGATAACCCTTTGGTCATTTACAAGTAAATTCTGTTCGTTTGCCCTTTTAAGTGTCCACCATGAAGATTCCATATATTTAGGGTCAAGTGTCATGTATGGGTCGTCCCAATCCATCCAGACACCCAACTGGTCGAACTGCTGT
>ONQL01000025.1 GCA_900319985.1 uncultured Methanobrevibacter sp.
TGTAACTAATTCACCACATACTACAAAACCAACATCATACTTGAGAAAATTCAAGTACTCACAAATGTATAGCTACATGCGGAAAGCAACCATCATAGTTAAAATTGTTCCATACAATGTAACTTAGGTCATCGCCATAAAACACATAGCACATCTAATAGGCAGAGAAATTTTAGTAACAAATTCAATTAAAAAATATTGCAAAAAATATTAAAAAATAAAAATACGGATAAAAATAATGAAATAAATAAAAATAAAATTTTTTAATTCATATTTGTTAAAAAAATAAATTTATATGAAAGTTTATTATTAAAATTTTAAAACAACAAAAAAAATAATCTAAAAATAAAAAATCGATAAAAGAAATAAAATAAAAAGGATTGTTAAGTTTTGAGTAGTTTTAGACATTCGAAATTACTTCATCATATATAAATATACCTATTATATTATATACTAATCTAATTTTTTATGGATAACTGAAATAATTCTTGTTAGACTTCTATGCATTTTTATTCCATATTGTTCAACAATCTCAAAGCCTACTTCATCAGCCATAGGTTTCAAATCCACATAATGAGGGCTTGCCATACAGAGATATGCGTCATCTTTCATATTATCATAAATTGATTTGAAAAATTCCTTGAAAATATCGTCCCCATTGATATCACCAGTACTGGTAGAAATTCCATAAGGAGGATCAGTGACAACAGCAGCAACCTTTTCATACATTTTAAGTTCACGAACATCGAGATTGAATGTCCTATAATCTTTAATCCCATAATGTTCCAAATTAATGGCAGCACCATTCTTCATTTTCCAATATATATCAGATCCAACTACCTTACAACCAATAATTCCTGCTTCAATCAAAATACCCCCGGTTCCGCAAAATGGATCAAGGAGCAATTGACCTTCAGTGACTCTAGACAAATTTACCATACATCGGGCTAATTTTGGACTCATAGATCCCGGATAAAAGAATGGCCTTTTATGAGGTTTGCTATTTTCAAAATGTTTTTTATTTAATTTGATTTTTTCAATGGCAACAAATACAATACTTTCAAATGCTACAACCCTCACCAAAGATTTTGGTTTTTTCAGATTAACTTTAATATCATTACAATTTTCCAATATTAATGAACCGACTTTTCGTTCTGTGGCTACAGTATCTATTTCAGAATGAAATCTTTTTACCCTCACTGCAAAAGTTTCATCAATATATTCCGACCAGTCAATTGATGAGACATCATTGTCCAATTGCTCAATGGAGGATGTTGAAATAATCTCATGAACCTCATGCGTATAGCCCAATCTTTTTGTTAGAATTTCATAATAACTATCTATATTATCATTGGAAATATTTTTTAATATAACTAATCCTTCAGTAATGATACTTAAATCCGCATCAATTTTTTCACAATCCATAACAGCTTTTAATTCTGCTATGGGCAATTCCGGATGTTCTTGAGATTGAATACACAGTAATTCCATTCTATTCACCAAAATAAAGATTAAAAAAAAATTCTTACATACAATTATTTTTTGAACTTATCAAAATGCCTTCTTATAACTTTTTCACTTGAGTCATCTACATCTTTTGATTTTTCTTGGACATTATCGTTTACATAATCATTATAGTTATTTCCAGATTGATTATCTGGATAGTTTTTATCTTCACTATAAGAATAATCATTCCTCACTTCATCATAATAGCTTTCATTATTATATTGTCCAGAAGACTCCTCAAAACCACGACCAGAATCATAAAAATCATCCCTATACTGTCCAGAAGACTCCTCAAAACCACGACCAGAATCATAAAAACTATCCCTATACTGTCCAGAAGACTCCTCAAAACCACGACCAGAATCATTAAAACTATCCCTATACTGTCCAGAAGACTCCTCAAAACCACGACCAGAATCATTAAAACTATCCCTATACTGTCCAGAAGACTCCTCAAAACCACGATTGGAATCATAAAATTTATCATCATATGGTTCATATTCATATTTTTTAGGGGAATTTTCCTCATAACCTAAATCATTAGGGTAATATTCATAGTTTCTTCTAGTAAATCTATCTTTTTCATGGCCAATAGGAGTGATAGGTTCAAATTCATCAGGATAATCATTTCTTTCACGATACTTTCCATTAGTTTGAAAATTCCTATCAAAAGAACGGTTCTCATGAAAATAAGATTTAGGTTCATTATAAGTTCTATAGTTAACCACATTAGAAAAAATTACATCTTCAATTTCGGAAGGATTGGAAATTGCAGACAATTCCATCTGATTATTATCATATGCACTGAACAAATAAATAGAACCTACATTGAATACTTTTCCTAAAATACTTTGGGAGGTATTAATATCCTGAATAGATGCATAAGGCATATAATTTTTCTTGGTGGACAATACTCCTGATTTAACAATAATCCTACTTTGAGTTATAATATATTCTTTAGAGTACCATCCCACAAGTTGCCAGATTATATAAATTATAATAAAAAGAATGACTACAAAAAATGCTATTGCAGTATATCTTGTTAAAGCAAGATTAATTTGAGATATCAAATATACTTGCATATTACCAATAAATTGAATGGCCATCGGTGCAACAATTATAACAATAGCTAATATAACAATACCAAAAATAGCTTTTTTACAACCAAAAAGCAAATTTGGTTTTGTTTGATAAAGAACTCTTTCATTTCGCACATCATCATTTTTATCAAATAACATAATTTATATTATTGGATTTTATTTTAAATAAAGTTTTACAAAAAAAGATTAAAAAAATAAGCCTCAGCTCGCCCATCATTCATCACATATCAGAGCTCATAGGGTTCATCATTGGCTTATTTATATTATTATAATTAACCGAACATTACACCTGCTTCGGTCTTGAACAATTCGTCTTCTTTAGATTTACTCATTACTTTATCAATAGCATCCATAAAGTCTGCTACAGTAATTTTATCACGTTTTTCACGAATTGCAAACATTCCTGCTTCAGTACATACTGCTTTTAAATCAGCACCTGAAAGCTCATCGGTTAAATCAGCGAGAATATCGAGGTTTGCCTCTTCATCCAATGACATGTTTTTGGTATGAATTTTAAGGATTTCTTTTCTTCCATCAATATTTGGAAGAGGCACTTCAATAAACCTGTCAAAACGACCAGGACGCAATAAAGCAGGGTCTAAGATATCAGGCCTATTGGTTGCTCCAATGATACCAATATCTCCTCTGGATTCAAATCCATCAAGTTCTGCAAGCAATTGCATTAAAGTACGTTGAACTTCACGATCCCCACTGGTGGAACTTTTAAGCCTTTTAGCGGCAACAGCATCCAATTCATCGATGAATATTATAGCTGGAGCTTTTTCTTTAGCTAATTCAAATACCTCACGAACGAGTCTTGCTCCTTCACCAATGTATTTTTTAACGAATTCAGATGCTACAATCTTAATGAAAGTTGCATTTGTTTCATTAGCTACAGCTTTTGCAAGTAAAGTTTTACCAGTTCCAGGAGGTCCGTATAACAATATTCCCTTAGGTGGTTCAATACCGACTTTTTCAAACAATTCAGGTTCAGTCAATGGTAATTCAACAGTTTCTTTAACTTCAATAATTTGTTCTTCCAAACCACCAATTTTATCATAAGTAATGTCTGGTTTTGTTTCAATTTCCATTCCTGAAACATTTGCATCTTTTTCGGAAGGTAAGACTTCAACAATACCAAATGTTTGTTGATTCAATGCCACCCTTGAACCAGGCACCAATAATTTTTCATCTAAGAATTTTGAATAATTAACAAGGAAACTAGGTCCAGTACTGCTTTTAACAGTCATCCTGTGATCGTCTAAAACCTCAGTTATAGTTGCTAATACTAAAGGTGGAGATCTAAATCTATCCACTTCAGAACGTAAAGATTTTGTTTCTCTTTCTAATCTAATTTTTTCATTTTCAATTAGGACTTTATCCTTTTCCAATTTCCTAACTTTCCACATTAAGTTGCTTTTTGCTTTGGATTTTTCTTCTCTTAAATTATTAACTTCATCTTGTAGAGATTCCACTTTTTCAATTAATTGTTCTTTTGAAGAATTTTCCAAGTCGTCAAAATTATCCATGTGAATCATCTCCAGTTAGTTTTAAATTCATATTTCATTGTTACTTTAATAACAATTAGTAACTTTAAATATTTAAATGTATTCATTTGAACTGATACTAACAATTATTATATAAGGTATTGATAATATATTTTATAATAACCAAATAAAGGAAAACTGATTAATATGGAATGCGAAATATGTGGTAAAGAAGTACCTGAACATAACCCAATTAGAGCAAAAATTGAAGGATCAGTTATGGTGGTATGTAAAGAGTGCTCAAAACTTGGGAAAATCCAAAAAGCACCTCCTAAACCAAAATTTAGAAAACAAGACAAAACAAAAAGGCCTAAAACAACTAGAAACAAGAATTATTCTAGGCAAGATGAACCAACCGAAGAACTTATTGAAGATTTTGACATTGAAATTAGAAAAGCAAGAGAATCCAAGGATTGGTCCAGGGAAGTTTTAGGTAAAAAAATCAATGAAAGGGTTTCAGTTATTACACGAATTGAAACAGGAAAAATGACCCCTGACCTGAAACTTACAAAAAAATTAGAAAAAGCATTGAATATAAAATTGTTAGAAAAAGTAAATAATGTTGACTTGAATCAATTTGTAAACAGTTCTTCAGGCGAAAGAACATTAGGAAATATAATGAAAATTAAAAGAAAATAGCTATTTTTTAATATAGCTATTTAATTTCTCATTTTTTATATGTCTTTTTTTACCTTTAATGGAATAATCAATCATCCCCTCATTTTTAGCCCTGTGAGAGTGATAACCTTGAAAGACCCTTGCAGCATCTAAAGAATCCTGTAATTTTTTATATCCTTCATACTCATCACTGACTACAACAACATGTGCTGGAGGATGAATCTTTTTTATTTGCATAATACTTAAAGTAGTGTCCTCTTTTACAAAAAATGCGGTCGCTACTTTAGATTTTGTTCTGAGTTTAGAGTTAAGAATATTTTCAACTAAAGAATCAGCAAAATTTGCATCAATTACTTTAGGTTTGGATGTTAAATTCAAATTACCATGCCTTTCCATATCCGCAATTGCATTGAGTAATTTTGAATTACTCTCTCCTCTAACTAAAATTAATGCCATAATAACACCTAATAAAAAAAAATAATTAAAGGTGAAAAATCACCTGTTTTGGAAAGATTTTAACAATCTACTTCTGAATACAACCAATAGAATCAGGATAATACCTACAACAGTTTGGATACTTCCTAAAATATTCAAAATATTTCCGTCAATAGGTAACTCCCAAGATGGAGAAGACCTGTCTCCTGGAAGTGCATTATAATAAACACCTACAGCCTTAGAACCTTGTTTAACATTTAAATCCTTAGGTTCCACATGATCCACACCCATCAAAAGACCATTATTGATAGCTTTATTGATGGAGCCTGCAATAGCTGATGCATCATAACCATTTTTAGCAACAGATGACTCAACAATTTCGGCAGTGGTAGCAGCCAAACCTGGCTTGTCACTTCCATAAACAGAAACACTTACTGAATTTGATTTAACCGTTAATGCATCACCTAAAGCTTGATATGCATAGATTATTTTTAATTCACCACCACAAATAGGGCATCTTGAATATGCTTCAGCAGCAGGGAAACCTAAAGCCCATTCACAATCTTGACAAGCCTTAGAATACTCAGAATCCATCGGATATCCCGTTTGATTCATCTCATGAGGAGTAAACATGTCTTCTGAAGAAATTCCTGAAACTAGGTTTACTCCACCCCCACCATATTTTTCACCAGAATCTTTAGCTACTTCACCCATAGCTTCAGATAAAATAGTGGTAGCTGGATAACCATCACGAATCATTTTTCCAATGTTCATTGCAGTTTCTTTACGTACAGAATCAGCAGTACCATATAATGGGTTTCCATTAGTATTTCTCAAGTGAATAATAGCTCCTTTTTGACCAGGCTGCAAAGTAGCAACACCACTACTGTAAGGAGTTACTTTAATATCATTACTTGCATCATCAACAGTAATTACATAAGCATCAAATGAACCTCCAACAGCAGCACCAATACTTGGACCGCCAACAACAAGACGAGCACCATTATATTGAGATGCAATTGAAGCAGCTGACGCTGCAGAAACATTCTTGTTTAAATTAGCAACAGCATCAATAACAGAATCCAACCTAGTGTCAGAACTACCTGTACCCCCTGACAGTACTGCAAAATGATTATTCTTTGACATTAAAAATGTTGACTGAAACATGTTTTCTGCAAAAGACATACTCCCAGCCGCAGCACCATTTGGATCTTTACCAGTAGGGTCTGTGATAACAATAATATTACAAGTAGCAGCTACACTACTCATGGTCATTAAGAATATTATTAAAAATGCTATTGATATTTTATACTTATTCAACTTATCCACCTGTACGATTATTAATTGTTGTTTTATTATCTATTTTAACAGAAGAAAAATCTTCTATAACATTTACAGTAACAACACCAGTATTTTTATCTACTTGCACATCCGCAGCAGTAATAGGCTCTACCGATGTACCTGGAACCGTTGACCGTGTTGCGAATTCCTGTGCCGTCTGAATAGCATCTTGCAGCGAAACTTCTCTTACAGAAGTTTTTAAAACATCACCATAAATAACACTACCATCTCTTAATCCAGATTGCATTACATTACTTCTGATAGTATCTACTGGAACAATATCATTTCCTTTAATAATAATCCCAGAAATAGGAATACCGTCGTTGGCATCAGCAGAAGATGCAAATGCAACATAAGTGATTAAACGACCACACAAAATTAAAATAAAAGCTAATAATAGAATTATTAATGTGTCTCTTCTAATCTTTATAAACATGTTTATATCCTCTTTTTACGAATATTCTATTATAAGAATAAAACTATTCATTTATTATATTACTTGAATATAATATTTAAATTTATATTATGTCATCCAAAAGTGATTCAGCAGGATCCATTCCTTGAGCTCCAATTAATAGAAGTATATCCTTTTTATCGGCTTTTTTATATGTTTCGCTCAAACATTCCTTTAAGTCATCATAATGAATAAAATCAACATTATTTTCATTTAAAGTATCGAAAAATACCTTTTTCTCTTCAGGTTCGACAAAGTTTAAATCATTGACAACATCATTGCTTGAAGATAGAATTAGTTCGATATTGTCATCCATAGACTCAACAATAGCTTCAACATTTAATTGATTAATTTCAACTCCTCTTGAACCCCTAATGGAACATACAACATATAATGTTTGGTTTTCAGGAAGCATTTTAATTGTTTCGGAAATAGTTGCTTTGATTCCATCAGGATTGTGTGCGAAATCATCGTAAATTAAAGGTTGGTCATTTAGCTTAGCAAAACGTCTGTTTAATGCTTTATATGATTTGACACCTTCAATGATATTTTCCTTATCGATACCTAATGAAATGCATGCACCAATGGCAGACAATATATTTTGAATGAAATGACGACCTGTGAAAGGCAAGTCCTGTCCTTTTAATAATACATCACCACGATAAATAATTTCATTTCCATTAAAATAAACTGAATTTAACTTATCCATCTCAGACATGGAAGTATAAAACGGATTTTTGGCATCTAACTTCATAACCAATTCATCATCATGATTCAATACACAAATTCCATCCCCAATGGCATTTGGAACGGCAACAATCTCTTCAAAAACATCATCAATTGAATTTACAAGTCCAATATGGTCCATTGCAATATTTGTTATGACACCAACTTTCGGATTAATTGCTTCACTCATCAAAGCGGCATGATTTTTCATCAATTTTCCAAGCCATCCCTGAACTTCAGATACTTCAACCACCATATAGTCCAATTCACCATTGCTATTCACTTCATCTACAATCAATTTAGAAACCATAGGATCAATTAATGTGTTGAATTCAGATTCACTGTCAGTGTTGGTAAATACATTGAATCCAGCAGTTTTTAAAATATGATAAATTAAATGTGATGTTGTGGATTTGCCGTTTGTTCCTGTGATTACAATATTAGTTGAATTTGGAGAAAATTTTTCTACAGTATATGAAAGTGCAAACGCATTTGCCAATTCTATTCTATCCGTAATGATAAGAGGAAAATTTAATTTTTCAGCCATTTCAATAGCGCCATCTTTAGGATTTTGAGTTATTAAACATGCAATATTTTTATTGAAAGCCATTTCAATACCAATATCATTAATCCAATGACGTATAACAATATCTCCAGTATGTGAATCATTTAAAAATGTAAATTTTCCAGTAAAACCATCAATAGAGAAAAATTCATCATTTCCTACAAGTCTTCCATTGACCGCATCAACAACTTCTTGAATTTCCATAAATATCACTCCAAAAAAAGAAAAAAAAAATTAGAATATGTACATCTTAGCAATAATACCTATTATGCATAATAAAACTGTACATCCCCAATAAGTTAATATGATTTTTACTTCAGACATTCCATAATGATTTAATGTGTGATGTAGTGGCTCAACAGGTAATTTAATAACATGTGCCCTATGCAATAAACTAACAAGCACTGAAATAATAGGAACTCCCAATGCTAAAACTCCAAAATATGGAATATCACAAACCAATACTGCAGCCGCATAACCAGTTCCCAATACAAAAGAACCAGTGTCACCCATAAATATTGATGCAGGATATTTGTTGAACACTAAAAATCCTAAACACAATGCAGCCAATATTAGGAATGGGGGCAAAATAGTCATTGGTCCAAATAGATATCCATATGCACAACATGCAAGAGATGCAATACCTACAATACCTGCTGCAAGACCATCCATACCATCAATCAGATTAACAGAATTGATAGAACCTAATACAGCAATGATGACTATAGGAATGGCAAAAATTCCCAATTCAAATCCGCCCAAGGTAGTTACAGCACCAGTTAAAGCCAAAAATAATCCCAATACAATCTGACAGATAATTTTTTCCAGTTCTTCAGGTTCTGTTTTAATTGGAACTTCACCTACAACCTTAACTTTACCTTTTTCAAGAAGATTATCTACTTCAGCTTTTGCTTTTGGAGTAGCAACACGTACCTCTTCTCCAGGTTGAACATCCAATCTTCCCAAAGCAATAACTTCATCGGAAGTATTTACAACAATCTTTTGAACCTCTTTAACTTTAAGACCAATTAAATCATCAACCATACCTACGATTCCTCCCGCAAGCATAATGAATGAAACGATTAAAATTGGAGTATTTTGATAATACAATGAAATAATTAAAGAAATTGTAAATAAGAATGCAATACCTCCCATTGTTGGAGTACCACTCTTATGTCTATGTTCACTAACTATAGGATTATCTGCAATCCTTGCTTTAAGCAATATTCTCTTAATGTACCATGTAAAGAATATTGTAGCACATAATGTTATTAAAAAAAGAATTAACATATCTGTATTATTCATCTTACCACACAATAAATCTTTTAAACTAATAAAATATCTATTGATAATAGTATATAATTATAACTTATAACACAGATTAAGTTAATTTATCAACTAAGTTTTCCAGCCCTTCTTTTGAATCAGCTCTGGCCGTTACCCTTTGATAACCTTCGGGTCCATGTACAACAAAATTATTATCCTCAAAAGATTTAACTGGTTCATTAGGAGATGGTCCTTCATAATCGCCAATCGGAATTTCAGTTGAATAGTTATATTCAAGTTTATCCAAAACATTCGCAATTGAAAACTCTCCAATAGCCATGTTAACTAATTCACATAATGAATTGACACCACAGGTCGCAGTAGTTAAATATCTGGTACCATTAGGTCTGGTATTTACCTCTATTGCATATAATTGATTTTTCTCTTTAGAAAACATGAAATCCATTTCAAAAATACCATCAGAATTTAAGTTTTTAGCTATTTTATAGGCTGTATGTTGAACTAGATTGTTGTCTAAACCTTCAACCATGCAGGGTCCAGTTTTAACTTTATTCAATGGATGAACTCCTTCCAAAGTAGTTTCACCCTTATAAATTGGAGGCAATGCAATAAATTCTCCGTTGAATCCTAAAACTTCAATGGAAATTTCAGAACCTTCGACAAATTTCTCACATAATGCCTGATTAAAATCTTCGAAATAATCTTTAACATCTTCAAGGGATTTGGCCACTTTAATATCCTTTCCACCCTGACCTTCACCCTGTTTTAAAACAACAGGAAACTCCAGATTAAGTTCATCAGGGCTGTTCAATATTTGATAATCCGGAGTGACAACTCCAATATCCCCATAAAACTCTTTTGTTTTAATTTTATTAGAAGTTAATTTAACGGCTCTAACATCAGCAGCAACAACAGGAATACCCTGTTCCTTTTCAATTTCTTCCTTCATATGTGCAACATCAATTAATGGAGGGTCAATTCCGATTAATGGAACAATAGCATCCACATTTTGCATCATTGCAACCTGTTTAGGCCCATCCATACCCCTAGGGACAATGAATACCTGATCCGGCAAATCCAAATTAATTGCATTTTCATTAGACTCTGTGAGTACACTTTCTATTCCTTTACTTCTAACATACCAATCAAGATCATCATACAATCTTGAACCGATAAATAATAATTTCATAATATAATCCCTTTCAATACATCAATAAATTCATAAGCGGCTTTTTCAACATTTTCAGTCAGATTTTCAGAATAATCCAGAGATTCAGGTTCAATTCCAACAAAAATTATCCTAAAATCATTATCCTTTTCCAAGTATCTCACAAAGAAAGATAAAGACATTGAATGAGTTGAAATACCGATGTTTGCAAAATCATATTTATTTAAAATTTTCATATCACCAGGCTGTCCATCCATCAAACATGCATCAACAATGATTATATGGCTCGGATTTTCTTTTCTGAGTTTGCCTGTGAAGTTTTCAGGAACTGTTTCGGCATTAATAAACAGCAATTTCTTTTTGTCTTCAATATTTTCTTCTTTTAGTTTTTTTATAATGAATGGTCCTACACCATCATCACACTTAAGCTCATTACCAACGCCTAAAACAATTAATTTCTCACAATCGGCAAGAAAATATTCTAGTTGAGATTCAAAAGACATTATTTCACCTTTACACATATTCTGTTTTTATACTTTCAATCCCATTTCCCATACTATATTTTAGTTTAACATTTATAAATTCATTGCTATTTACTGTTTTCTCATCCAATGGAATTAATAAAGGTGGATTCAACATAGGTGTTGGACCGCAAATAATATCCTCATTAAGAATTGTATATGTCGTAATTTTCAATCCGTTAATCAGACCATCCTTTTTAGATTTAATAGAGATTATTTTTTCGAAATTTGGGTCAATATCCTCTAAAAAATCAAATTCGGAATAAGCCACTGCATCGGAAAATACTTCGTATGATGCATCTTCCTCATCCCAATGAAAATGATGCCTATGCATGTGAACCAGTTCGATAGTGTTGATAATTCCCTTGGGAATTATCTCGCCTGTTTCTTTTAAGAATTTTTTAGCAAAATTCAATACTGGAACCTGCTCCTCATCAATTAAAGCAGTATCCATCATTTCACAGACAATCAAATCTGCTTTTTTAGTAAATTCATAGTTAAACACATCTTCATTGATAACTTTAACATTTTCAAAGTCGGATAAATTTTCTTTTGCACAGCTTGCGGCTTTGAATTCGGATTCCAATGCAATAACTTCTTCAAAGTAAAAACTTAAAAAATAAGATAATATTCCACTTCCACAGCCCAAATCATAAGCCAAAGTATTGTCACATTCATACTCAAAAATGGCATTATAAAAACTAGCTAACCTCTCCGAATCGTTTAATAAATCTGAATGATAAGGAGTCGTTTTAAATTTCATAAAAAAAAATAATAAAATTTAGTGATGATGGTGACCGTGTTCGTGACTATGGCCAGGTTCACTAAATTCTTCTCCATTTGCAGTACTTGTAAGTTTTACGTGTTCTACACCTTTAAGTCTCATGATTCTTTCAGTCAAATCACGAATCTCAGCAATATCCCCATTAACTACCACAATTTCCATACAATACTTATCAGTCATGTGAATATGCATGCTTGTGTTGATTTCATTTCTGAAACTATGCTGAATTTCTGCAAGATTTTCCATCACCCCAGTATAATGGTGGTCATAGATAATTGTTACAATACCAATTCTTTGACCTTCCATTGAATTCATCCATTGATATCTTACAATATAATCCTGAAGTGCATCACGAATCCCTTTAGAACGGGACTGATATCCCCTTTCCTTTAATACTTCATCAAAATCTGCAAGTAATTTTTTAGGTAAAGACATACTTATTCTCATCATAAAAAAACACATCGAAATATTAAATTATATACTAAAATATATTCTTTTTAAGTTATTTAAATATTATGATTAAAATAAAAAATAATATTACTTCATTAATATGAAATATAAAAAAAATATTACTCTACCAGCAGGTAATACTCGCCATCGTCCTTAGTCATATGTTTTAACAATCCTTTATTCTGTAAAGATAAAATAATGTGATACATTCTAAAATTAGACAATTTTAAATCACCATACAAAAGATGTCCCTCTAAAGTGTATTTGGAGATAAGATTTTTTTCATCGACCAACTCTTGAATTAATTCATATGACTCTTTCTCCTTCATGTTCAATTCCAATTCTTGAACATCCTTTTTTGAGTTAACGGTATTAATCTCCTTTTCATATTCAGACAAGGAAACCTTGTTATCTTTAAAAACAACCAATTGTTTTTCTTCCAATTCAGATACGATTTGAACCAAATCATATTCATGGAATCCCAAATCTTCTCTTATGATATCCAGTGGAACACCCTCAGGATATTCCCTATCAAAAATCTTGATTTGATTTAAAACAACTTCTTCGTTTTTTGTAATTGTAATCATATAATCAGTACTTTAATCAATTAATAAATATTATATCATAGCTATTATTAATAGTTATGTCAATAGCACATGCAAATTTAGGACAATTGCATTTCATTTTCCAATGCTTTAGCTTCCTGTTTATTTTTTTCAGCAATTTCTTCCGGAGTTAAATCAAAAGGTCTTGTGAAAAACAAATCTATATCATTAACGACCTGACAAATTGACATGTGCACCAATTCTTTTAAAGCTAAGCTTTTCTGAACCCTATTCAATGAGTCATCACCATAAATCCTATCATAATCCTTTTGATAGTCTTCACGTATTTTTTTAGGGTCCAAATCTACTTCAAGCTTGTCTTTGTCATATTCTTCAGTTAGAATTAAAAAATTAATTAGCTCTTCCTTTTCATCAGCAAAATCATTGTCAGGATTATCAATTACATCATGGAAATACTTATTGACAGACTGGAAAACATCCCTTGAAACATTACCGTTTATGATATTATCCAAAAACAAGGAAAATGTTTCTGAAATAAAATATTTTCCATTCTCTTCTTTTGTCTGAAAAACCAATTCATTTTCGACATTAGCAACATATTGAATTAAAACAATTTCATTTCCTTTTTCAAATGATTTTACATTAAATTTAGCATTTTTAAGCTTATAATCTGAATTAAATTTTAAAGCATTTTCAACATTTTCAATATCCTCTTTTGAAATTTCCATATACTTTTCAGCCATAACTATCAACCTAATTATTTGTATAGACTTTCTATAAATAATAATTATATGTTAAAGTATTTTTATTTATAACTTAATATATTAAATCATGAAATCCGAAGACATATTGATTGAACTTAAAGAATTATCCGAAAAAAATGTCATCACGAGAAAAGATTTAATGGAAATTCTTAAAAAATATGCTCGGATTATATCGCCATATGATTTGATGCTGGCTACGGCACGTATGCGAAAAGATGGTGAATTTCTTCATGCGAATTATCGTGAAAAATATTTAAAAGTTTATATTAAATATTTTATACTTCGTATGAAAGAGGTTATTGAAAATGATAACTATAATGATAAAGAAATTGATAAAGAATCTTTTGTTACATCATTTCCAATGCTTAAAAGAACATTTGAAAAGGAAAGATTGTCTAATGCAGATGACGACAAAATTCCATTAATTTATGTAATAACTGCATTATACACCACTTTCATATTGGAAGAACCAATACACCCCGTAGGAAGTGAATTTCCCGGAAGTTTGAAAGTAGAAGAAAAAAACGGGAAGTTTTTCTGTCCAGTAAAAGATAATCAAAAAGACAACATTAACGCGATTTGTCATTTATGCCTTGCAGAGCAAACACCAAATATTTAAGAGAGATGATTTGATGAACATCTGTTTATACGGATCAGGAAGCAGGAAAATAGATAAAATTTACACAGATAATGCTTATGAATTAGGGCGCCAATTAGCTAAAAACGGACATACTCTTGTTTTTGGTGGAGGAGATACTGGAATGATGGGCGCATGTGCTGAAGGAGTTCATGACAATAATGGAAGAACAATCGGAATAGCTCCCGAGTGGATTGGAAACTTTGAACAATTATGCAAAAAATGCAGCGAATTTATCCTTGTCGATACAATGGATGAACGGAAAAACAAATTTTTAGAAAATTCCGATGCATTCATCATAACACCAGGAGGAATTGGAACACTGGATGAATTTTTTGAAATCATAACCCTTAAAAAATTAAAGCAACATAATAAAGAAATAATTATATTTAATATTGATGGCTTTTTTAACAAGATGTTAAAAATGATTGATGAAATGTCTGAAAAAGGCTTTTTATACAAGCAAGAGGAACTTTACAATATTGCTAATGACATAAATACAGTCATGGAATATTTAAAATAGTGGTTGACATGGAAGTACATGAATTTGAAAAACCACCCGTAGTGACATTGAAACGTAGTTTAATTGTATTAATCGGTAATGTCTTAGGAATTTACTTAATTAGTTTTTTAGGTTTAGGCATAAAAATAGAACAACATGATATTTTAACATTTGTAATATTTATCTCAATTATTAATGCACTTTTATGGCCATTATTGACAAGAATATTAATGCCTTTTTTAGTTTTAACATTTGGTGTCGGTACACTTATCTTAAATGGACTATTGCTTGAATTTTTTGCACCATTATTTGGAATAACAATTGAAGGTTATGCGATAATACTTACACCTTTAGCTATGGCAATTATTACAACAGCCTTATCTGCATTACTTACCATTGAAGATGAAGGTTCATATTACCGGTCCGTTTTCAGAGATGCCAAAAGGAAAAGAAAAGGAGAAGTGAAAAAATATCCCGGAGTAATCATAATTGAAATCGATGGGCTTGCTTATGACGTTTTATGCGAAGCTATCGACAAGGGATTGATGCCAACCCTCAAATCAATGATAGATACAAAAACACACACTCTAAGAGAATGGGAAACAGATTTATCATCACAAACCGGTGCAAGTCAGGCAGGAATACTTCATGGAAATAACGAAAATATTACTGCTTTTAGATGGATTGAAAAGGAAAATGACAATCAGATGATGCAATGTTCAGGGCCACTTAATGTTAAAGAATTAGAAGAAAGAATTTCAGATGGAAATGGATTGCTGGCAGATAACGGAGCAAGCAGGTCAAATCTATTTTCAGGAGATACAGATGATATAATTTTTACCATGAGTAAGATATTAAACTTGAAAAAACTATATAATAGAGCCTGGTTTTCTGTATTTTCAAATCCGAGCAATTTTGCACGTATTGTATCATTATTTTTTGCGGAAATGATTCTTGAGATATATTCACAAATAAAACATAAAATATTGAATATCCAACCAAGAATAAAAAGGGGAATTATTTATATTCCAACAAGAGCCGGAACTAACGTGTTCATGAGAGAAATCAATACACAAACATTAATCGGAGACATGATGGTAGGGGATATTGATGTGGCATATTCTACATATCTGGGTTATGATGAAATAGCGCACCATTCTGGCGTTAGAAATAATGATTCATGGTATGCGCTCAAGGGAATGGACAAACAAATAAAACGTTTAGTGAACGCAACAAGATACTGTCCAAGAAAATATCAATTTGTTATCCAATCAGATCATGGACAAACAAACGGCGCCACTTTTAAACAAAGGTATGGGGAGTCTTTTGAAGATTTCATTAAATCATTACTTCCACAGGACATGACCATGTTCGCTAAAATGTCCTCCAATGAAGACCATTATGGAGATACTTTTATTCCATTTTCTAAACAAATTGACAGTTTGAAAAATAGGTCTAAAGAGGATGAAAATAATGAATTAAGCGATTCAGAGGTTATAGTTCTAGCTTCAGGAAATCTTGCAATGATTTATCTAACACAATGGCACCATAGATTAACTTATGAAGAAATTAATAACCTCTTTCCGGAACTAATTTCAGGAATTGTAAAAAATGAATATGTTGGTTTTATTCTTGTAAGGTCTTCTGAGAAAGGAGATATGGCAATCGGCAAAGATGGAACATACTATTTGGACAGTGGTGAAATAGAAGGAACTAATCCCCTTGAAAACTTTGGAAAAAATATTGTCAGACATCTGAAAAGAAGCAGTTCATTCAGACATACCCCTGACATTTTGGTTAACAGTTTTTATGATGCTGAAAAAGATGAAGTATGTGCCTTTGAAGAATTAGTTGGAAGTCATGGAGGGGTTGGTGGAAGCCAGTCAAAACCATTTATTCTATACCCTTCAGACTGGAATACTCCAAAAGAAGAGATTATTGGTGCAGAAAACATCTACAAACTTCTAAAAACTAATTTAAAGAATTTAAAAGAAAGTGCTGAAAATGATAAGTGACCTAGAAGCATTAGAAATAGCTAAAAAAATAGAAGATGCAAACAACATAGATATTAAAAAAACAATTGAAAAAACAGCAACTGCAGGTTATCTTGGCGAAGAACACTTTTACTGCACTGTTATTGAAGACGGCGGACTAACCCATACAGTTCCTGAGGTTTTAGGCGACAGATACAAGTCACAACCTCTCGACAATTTGTATTTTGACATTATTTCAAAGTCCCTGGACCTTGACGGCATTTATATATCCTTAGGATACTGTACATCCAATTTAATTATTCCTGAAGAAGAATGCAGTGAAATAATCGAATATGACGATTATGACTTGGATGAAGACGAATATGAATACCTTGTGGAATATAATCTCATTACCTCAGATAATGTTAAAAAATTTAGGGTTTATGCCGAAGAGGGCATTGCTAGCCATGAGAGAACAGAAGATGTTGGATTAATGATTAACATCATAGAAAAAGAATATAAAGCCTACTTTGCACTTAGATCAACTGATCAATGCATGTCCAGCTTCAGAGTTCTTCCTTTCAGTACAGAATATCAAAAAGAGCATCCATTATCTTTCAGAAATCCTATAAATAAGATTTTAATTGAAATGATTAATGAAACTATTGTTTTGAAGTAATCATTTCAAAGTGTAGATTATTGACCTAATAATTGTTATCAGACAACAGATACTAATTGCAATAGGATATCCTAAAAAGGCAATAACCAAACCCACAATAAACAAAATAGATGGAATTATCAATGCATTTTTAACATTTAATGCATCAGGCAATCCTTTTTCAGGATTAATCTTCATTAATGATTTAGCCATGATATAGTGCATAATATTCATTAAAAGAAAATCAACACCATATAACACTTGAGCAAGCAGAGAAGAGGGATTGTTTGCAACAAATGTTGTCAAATACGGAACTAACGATACAATCAATAGCAACATAATGTTTTGCCAAATAATTCTTGCATTAATCTTATCAACATGATTATAGATCAGATGGTGATACTGCCATAGATTAGTACATACTAAAAAACTTATCAGATATGCAAAATAAGAATTTTTTATAGTCCATAATGCAGCAATCGAAGCTGTTTCTGGCTGAGGCAATTCCAATACCAAAACTGTTACAATTATAGCAATAACAGCATCATAAAATGCCTCCAAACGATTTGTAGGCATGTAATTTTCATTTTCTATAATAATCTTTTAATTGATTCCTATTAAAATTTTTTTCCAATTTCATATGCTTCGATGAACTTGTTGGGTTGATTTCTAACATCCCCCAAACTTCCAGCAACCAAAACATCCAATATCTCATAGTGCATATTCATTTTGAACGGCTGGATTTTAGTAAGTTCAATATATGAATCATAATATCCTTCAGACCCCAAATGAGTGAAAATTAAGGCCACCTTACCTGACAGGGATATAGATGGATTGTTAGTAATTCCAAATAACCTATCAATCAATACTTTTAAATCACCAGTCATTTGCCCGAAATAAATCGGTGATGAAACAATCAAACCTTCCGCATTGGCAATTTGATGGGTTACTTCAAATCCATCATCTTTAAAGACACAGTCATTGCCTGCAGTACATACCCCACATCCTTTACACGGATGAACATCCAAATCACCGATACAATACTTAATAACATCATGACCATTTTCTTCGGCTCCCTTAATCATTTCATCAATTAACATGTCCGTATTACCATGTTTTCTAGGAGAACCCATTAATGCTATAATATCCATCATAATCCCCTTTTATTATTCCTTATTTTAGATAACCTATCCATGTCAAAATTATCTATGCCATGTTGAAGGTTTTCAAGAATTCTTTTCTTATTATCTCTAAAATTAACATTATTTAAATCCATTGAAACTGTATGATGAGTGATGAATCTACCATTAAAATCTAGATTTTCAATGAATAACTTTAATTCTTCCATCAATCCTTTTTCAGTTAACGGCTGAAATTTACCTTTCTTATACAAAGCTAAAAGACCCGTTCCTTCAAATAATACCCGACCACCAGTTCCAACGACTGTCGGATTAGCTTCACTGAAAATTCTTGCGGAATTTACTGCATGATTTATTGTGTGTTCAACACCACCAACACCATTTAAAAATGTTAACCAGTAATCTATTCCGGCTTTATCAAGTTTTTCACATTGTTCAAGTATATCCTGACCACCATATCCTTTGTTTACACTTTTAAGTGTTTCATCATCTGCACTTTCAGCACCTAAATTTAATTCAGCAATTCCTTTATCTTTAAGAATTTTCAACTCTTCTACACTTTTATCCGTGATATTGTCCACACGAGCAGCCATTGTCATGATTTCAACATTTGGCAGATATTTGTGAATTAAATCACAGATTTCATTTAATCTTTCAAAACCTAAAACAAAAGGGTCTGCACTCAATAGCTGTAATCTATTTGTTTCAGGGTAAAATGCCGCAATTTCCCGAATGTCTTCTTCAATCCAATCCATTGGAGAAGGTTGAAATTTAACAGAAGAGTACATATTGCAGAATTTGCATTTGTTATGACTGCAGCCCTGCGTTATTTCAAGCAATGGTGAAGGAGGCCCATATGGGTTTCTATAAACAGTTCCAGTATAATGCATCTTAACACCTATAACTCATGTATTCGTTTAAGTATTTCCTCTTCCTCAGATGAATTTGAAGAAATGCCTGCAATATATCCATAATACTCTTTGATGAAATTTTTAGACAATTTTCCCTTTTCAGTTAAACTATACTCAGTAACCTTTGGTTTTTCTTGAATAAGTATTTTATTGACCAATCCTGCCCCTTCTAGTTCAGTCAATGTCTGATGAAGAACTTTAGATGAAATTTCCGGTAGATTATTATTGAAATCCTAAAAATGTTTGCTTCCTAAGTGCAAATCAGTCAATACACATATCGTCCATTTCTTTTTGAAAAGAAAATTTAACTCTTCCATTGTTGATTTGATTTCATCATCCATACAATATCTAAATTTTAAAATAATATAATAAATATTTGCTACTTACCTAGAGGTAACATGATTATAATTTTTTTGCAAGTTCATATGCTTCTTTTGGATATTTGGAATATCTTGTCATTGAAGGAGTTCCACAACCGTATCCCAAAACCCTGCCACAATCATCTAAATTGAGATATCTGACCAATGTATCATAATGAGATTCCAGAGCGTCAAATGTCCAATCATCAGAATTATACGCCACTGTTAAAAGAGCTGATTTGAAGTTTTTGATTTGAATAGATGAATTTCTAGAACAGAACCTATCAATTAGAATTTTCAGTTGAGCAGACATTCCATAATAGTATAATGGAGTTACAAATACCAACATGTCAGATTTTAAGATTTTCTGCCTAATCTCATCCATATCATCGTTCAGAACACATTCCCCTTCATAACCACAATGAATACATCCTATGCATGGAGAAATATCCGAATGTGCTGCATCAATTTCCACTATTTCATGACCTTCCTCTTTAGCGCCTTTGACAAAGTTTTCCGCAAGCATATTTGATGAGCCATTTCTGTTAGGAGATCCCTTTAAAACACAAATTTTCATATAATCACCAGCAGTAATTTTATATTTATATCAATATAACTGTTAACAACTGCAACATTTATCAAAGTAAAAATCTGCCAATATTGCTAAAAAAAATTAAAAATAAACTATAAAAAAATGTTAAGAAAAAAGAGTCTGTAAAATTTTATAGGCTTATTTAATTTTTATGTGTTTTTGTGTCCAGTTTTGCATTTGGAAGTCTAAAAAGGTTAGAATTCCATTTTTGGTCT
>ONQL01000090.1 GCA_900319985.1 uncultured Methanobrevibacter sp.
CTTCGGGACGAGGGGGATAGCACGGTAATCCTATACTCATTAGAGTATACAGCCCGTGAAGTAAGAATCCTCGACTTCTCCAAAGTCGAGGTAGTTCAATGAACATTATTGTTTAATAGAATTGGTAATGAATCTATAGCAAAGAAAAACAGGCGGCAAGAATAAAATTCACTAAAACCTTACTAATCATTGATTCATTACCTGTTTACTCGTTTTTTAACATGTAGTATAACAGATATACTGAAAAAATAATTATTAATGTAAAATTAATATTAATATTTACATCCATATACACCTCCTTTAAACTTAAAAAGGAGGATTAAAAATGAGCAAATACCTTCCTCAAGCCCAAGCCTATTTTTTAAAAAAAATTGCAGGATGGAAATCCCACAACTTTTGACCGGTTTTTTAATAATTAGTTTTCACTAACTAGAGAAAAAAATTAAATTATTTCTCCAATAATCTCTTAGATTCTAATAATATCTAAAATAAACAGTTCTTTTTGAGAATAATTTTACTAACTGATAGCAATTTTCATAAAAATCCTGCAACAAGACTGAATACAATTATCATCGCCATCACAATAGATAATGCATTAACAATCGGTTTATACTGCTCTTCTGGCAACTTATAGCTTAATAAAATTTCAAGCATATGTCCGCCATCAAGCGGTTTTATCGGAAGTAAATTAAACAAGCCTATTCCCAGATTCAATGTGAAAATCCATTGGAACAGCTCAGCAATGCTGAACAATACCCACGGAAGAGAACCCATTGAATCATCTTTTATCTCAAAATGCTTTGAAGCCTGAATTCCAAAAAATCCAACAGATTCGTTGTTTGGATTTTTGCCAAGTTCCACATTATACGTACCCTGATCCGTTTTTACCGATACATTATCTCCAGGTTTGAATGAAGATACAACCTTCATATATTCATCAGAATTGTTGATTTGCTTGCCATCAATAGCTTGTAAAACCATCCCCTCCTTCAAGATGCCATTTGAAGGAGAATCAGTGACAATTCTATTTATTTCAATTCCATTTTCATCGAATAACTGCGGAATCTCATAAGAAACTCCAGAAACTACCAAAAGCGCTATCAATGCCAATGTCATATTGGCCATTGATCCAGCACCATATACCCTCAAACGGGAAATTCTGCTGGCTTCTTTTAACTTATCTTCATCAGGTTCAACAAATGCTCCCGGAAGAATTGCAACCAACAAAAGACCTATTGATTTAATTGGAATTTTTTCACAAATCGATTGGACACCATGAGAAAACTCATGCACGATTAAAACCGTAGCTAATGCAATAAATCCTGATATGAATGGAACATATATCGGAGAACCCGGCATTTCCACACCTGGTAAAATGATAGAAACACTAGGAGTATCGAAAACCGTTTGAAGCGAGCTAATCAGCATCCATGTCATAGCTACCATAGCCACATAACATGCAACAATCCCAAAATTCATATACCATTTCCAGAATTTGGGAGAAAAATTAGAAATTTTTGAAATAAACCCCCTCAACCTATCTGTTTTCCACATGATGATTGGAAAATTAATTTCAAAGCCGTGATTGGTTAATTTACTTTTCAATGTTAAAGCCAATATCCAGATGACAAAGAAAGCTATCAAATAATAGTAAATACCATTCATTAAAATGCACCTTTAACTACCAAAGTAGTGAATTAAAGAAGACAACATCAACTATATCGTTCTTTTGGTATCCTTCATCATTTTCGTCAATTATGATATAGCTGTTCGCCTCAACCATTGACCTAATAATGCCAGAACCTCTGTTCAACACATGCTTTGCATTATCCTCATCGGAAACCGCACGTATAAAATCAGTCCTTCCAAGCTGTGAAGGTATTTTAAGTTGGGATACTCTTTTGACTACATTAAAATCAAATGACCTTCCCTGCATCTCAAATAAATATTTCCTTGCAAACATGTCAAATTGACTCATTGCAGCAACTGGCTGGCCTGAAAATGTAAATACAATAGTATCATTGACAATTCCAGCACCTGCAGGTTTCCCAGGCCTAATGGCCACACCATGGAACAATATCTCACCAAGATCGTCAACAGCATCAAGAACAACATCCCCTTTACTGATAGCTGTTCCTCCAGTGGTCATTACAACATCATAATCTTCAGTTGCTTTCAAAATTGCTGAACAGACTTCCTCAAATGAATCTCCAGCATGGGTCAAGTCTGCAATAGCACCTGAATCCTCAACCATTGCTTTAATGGTAAACTGATTAGAATTAATAATTTTTGCCTTGTCAATCTCTTCTTTAGTAGGTTCGACCAATTCATTTCCAGTTATGATAATCATGACTTTTGGCTTTTTGAACACTTTGACAGTATCATAACCTGCAGATGCAATCAAACCCATTTCCTGATATCTGATAAAAGTATTTTTAGAAAGGATCTTTTCTCCTTTCTTGATATCTTCTGATTTTGGACTTACGTTTTCACCAGGAGTAACCTGAGAATAGATTGTTAAATCATCTCCGTCGGTGGTTGTATATTCCTTCATGATAACCGCATCGGCACCATCAGGAATAGGAGCTCCAGTAGCTATCACGATAGCTTCATTTTCTCCTACAGTTTTGGAAGAGAAATCCCCGGCACCAATTGAATCAATTATTTTAAATTCTTTGGGAGCTGATTGGGATGCTCCAAAAGTATTTTGTCCAATTACTGCAAAACCATCCATTGCAGATTTATCAAAAGGCGGAGAATCATGAAATGCCATGATATCTTCAGCTAAAACTCTCTTATGGGCATCTCGAATAGGAATTTCTTCAACATCCGTGAATTTTTGATTGTCATTTACCAATTTTGATGCATTATTTAGAGACTCCAATTTAGATAAAAACATGCCAACTCCCCCGAATTATTTAAGCCATGTATTTTTCAATTACTCCACGGTATGCATCATTCAAATCGTCAAAGCTGAATTCATGGTCGTTGATGTTTAAGGATTTGCCTTTTACCTCACCAATTACCTGAACATCAACATCTATTTTAGCCAATATATCGTCAAGAGCATCGGCCTTTACTGTTAATATGTATCTGCCATGACTTTCTGAGTATAACAATTGAATCTTATCCAATTCGTCATCTTTTAATGTGACTTCACATCCAAGACCTGATTTGATAACCATTTCGGAAATTGCAACGGCAATACCTCCTGCTGAAACGTCATGAACAGCAGTAATGTTTTTATCTGCATCCTCATCGATTAATTTCAATACAGTCTGACCATTGGCAAATTCTTCATCAATTCTGATTCTAGGAGCTGTTCCTTTTTCGAGATTATGAATGGTTCTGTGATATTCAGATCCGGTTAATTCATCATAAGTTTTACCTATCAAAAGGATTTTATCTCCTTCATTTTTAAAGTCCATTGTTCTGATGTTTTCAATTTTTTCCACACCAATTACACCGACTGCAGGAGTTGGATTGATTTTAATTCCTTCAGTTTCATTGTAAAAACTTACGTTTCCACTGATTACAGGTGCATCAAACTTATCAGCTACAAGACTCATTCCTTCAATAGCTGTTTTGAATTGCCATAGTATCTCAGGTTTTTCCGGATTTCCAAAGTTAAGACAGTCAACTACAGCATAAGGAGTTGCACCCATTGAAATTACGTTTCTTATTGCTTCTGCAACACATCCTGCTGCCCCATCAAATGGAGATAGCTTAGTGTGAATTGTGTTTGAGTCTGTTGTAAGTGCAATAGCTGTATCTTCATCTATTCTTAAAACAGCCGCATCATCACCAGGTTTTATGACAGT
>ONQL01000057.1 GCA_900319985.1 uncultured Methanobrevibacter sp.
TAATTCATTTAATCATTATTCTTAATTTACTCATAACTATCTCCTATAAGATAATTCCTCTCAAACTAAGTTAAATTTATTATAATGAATTTCTAAAAAAACAAAAAAACACAGAAATTATACTATATTAAATTTCACTACTCTAAAATTATATTAAAATTAATCTTCTACTATCCTATAAGTAACAAACACACCAGCAGTTTGACTTTCACGAGTAATTCTTAAAATATCTCCTGGTTTTGCTTCAATAGCTTTTACAACAGGATCATCAGACTTAATTTTAGGAAGATCTTTAAAATCATACTCCACATCACCAAATTCATCAGCAATTTCTTCTTCGGTCATGATTTCGTGTGTTGGTACAAGCATATGGTCTTGAATATCAATTTTCAAATTATTTTCCTCCAGATAGAAAAGTTAAAATATAAAATTAGAAACAGGCCTGACGGGAATTGAACCCGCGGCCGCTTGGTTAAAAGCCAAGCGCTCTGCCAGAAAGCGCCCTGGCCGGGATTTGAACCCGAGTCGCGGGCTCGACAGGCCCACATGATAGCCCCTACACCACCAGGGCATAGAAATACTTAAACAGTGCTGTGTAATAATACACTATCAATTACTATATATCACATCATATATAAATGTTTCGGAAAAACCATCATATTTTCTAAAAAACAATATATGACAATAAATAAATAATTATTGAAATCCCGCCTGCCGGACTTGAACCAGCAACATTTGGATCTACAGTCCAACGCTCTGCCAAATTGAGCTAAGGCGGGACAATGGGTCCGCCCGGACCATACATAAAACTGTATGAGATAGCATACTAATAATAATCTATACGTTCTACTATATAAAGGTTACTATATTTTCCAATATATGATAAAAAAATCAAATGAAAACATAAATTATAAAGCCCCGGACGGGAATTGAACCCGCGACCACGAGATTACAAGTCTCGCGCTCTACCAGACTGAGCCACCGAGGCTTACATCTATATTATAGAACAATGTAATTTATGTTAAAAGTAGTTTAAATACTTTACTATGAAAGTCAAAATATTGTGAAAATTTATAAATAATATGGAATTTATAATTAATAATCATGATAAATACTGAAAAAGATTTACTCAACAAAATCGATGAATATCTAACTCAAATCAAAGAAAGAAATCCTTTAACACACTGCATAACAAATTCAGTAACCATAAACGATTGTGCAAATGCAGTTCTTGCAATTGGTGGATCACCATTTATGGCAGAAGATGCTGAAGAACTTAAAGAAGTCGTTACAATAGCCGACGTGTTGGTTATAAACATTGGTAAATTAAGTAAAGAGCAAATTAATTCAATGCATGTAAGTGCAAAAGTGGCAAATGAAACAAAAACACCAATTGTTCTTGACCCAGTTGGAGTCGGAGTAACCCAATTAAGAAATAAAACCACATTAGACTTAATCAACGATTATGACATTGCAGCAGTACGGGGAAACATAAGTGAAATAAAGTCAATAGCAAAACTGGTTGGAGTAATTGATGAAAACAATACTGCTAAAGGTGTTGATGTGAACGTTGACGACATAATTACTGAAGAAAACTTGTCTGCAAATGGAGAAATCATAAAAGAACTTGCAAATAAGTTAAACACAACAATTTTGGCAAGCGGACCAATCGACATATTGAGTGACGGAACAACTACCGTAGCGATTGATAATGGAGACGACATGATGCCATTGATTACCGGTAGCGGTTGTATGCTATCTTCAATCGTTGGAACCTGTGTCGGAGGATCAACACCCCTTGAAGGAACACTGATCGCTATTTTAGCCATGAATCTTGCAGGTGAAAAAGCAAGAGCAAAAGTAGAAGAAAAAGATGAAGGAACAGGTTCATTCAGAACCTATTTAATTGATTACCTTTACAAAACTAATGCAGAAAGCTTAGTTAATGAATCAAATATTGAGATATTATGAACGAAATAGATTTATCACTTTATCTTGTCACAGACAACAGTGACAATGTAGAAAAATTCTTAAACACAATTGAAGAAGGCATTAAAGGCGGAGTCAGTGTAGTGCAAATAAGAGAAAAAACAGCTGAAACACTGGACTTTTATAATTTAGCATTGAAAGTTAAAGAAATTACAGCAAAATACAATGTACCTTTAATCATCAATGACCGAGTCGATGTGGCACTTGCAATTGATGCTGATGGAGTCCACGTCGGACAATCAGACATGCCATGTGACGTTACCAGAAAACTTATAGGAAACGATAAAATATTGGGCGTTTCAGCGGCAACCATTGAAGAGGCAAAAAAAGCCGAAAAAGACGGTGCAGACTATATTGGAACCGGAGCAGTTTTTCCAACTGCAACAAAAGATGATGCTCCTTCAATAACAAAACAGGATTTAAAAGATGTTGTTGAATCCATAAATATTCCTGTAGTGGCCATTGGAGGAATAACATTAGAAAATGCTCATGAATTAACAGACACTGGAATAGCAGGATTATCTGTTGTAAGTGCGATAATGAGCTCTGAAAACCCTAAAAAATCATCTGAGGAACTGCTAAAGATTTTTAATAGATAATTTATTAAAAAAAAGATATATAAAAAATAAAAAATTATTTTTTACAATTTTTGAGAGCTTCAACAGCAGCCAATTTTTTACCGGCAAGCATACTGATACAAGCTCCTCCACCACTACTCAAGTGGCTCATATGATCTTCAAGACCAAGGCCTGCAGTAGCAGCTGCAATATGGCCACCACCAATTAATGAGAAACCACTAGAACTTGCCATTGCATTGATTAAATCTTCAGTTCCCATTGAAAATTGAGGATCTTCAAATACGCCTGCAGGACCATTTGCAAAAATGTATTTAGCATCCCTAATCTCTTTTGCATAATAGGAGATTGTCTTGACACCTATATCAAAAATAGATTTATTAGGAATTTCTTCAAAATCAATATCGACCCTGCTTCCGTCAATTTCACAGGCAACATCAATAGGATATTTTACTTTATCGCCGAATCTGTCAATCAACTCTTCAGCTTTTTTAACCATATCCCCATATCCTCTGCTTGCGATGAAATCCTTGTTAACCTGACCTATATCAACACCTGCAGCCCATAGGACAATATTTCCAACAATACCTGTGGTTAAAATGGAATCTGCAGTGCCGTTGCTCAATACATTTTCCATAACATCAATTGAATCTTCAGGTTTCATTCCACCTAACAGAAATACGCAAGGATGCTCAACATTGTCAAGCGCATCTTGAATTACAGTCAATTCTTTTTCCATTACACGTCCTGCTGCGGAAGGAGTATTAACAGTGAACCCGACTAATGATGCCTGAGATCTGTGAGCCGCTGCAAAAGCATCATTGATAAAATAATCAATTAATGGAGATAAATGCCTTACAAGTAGGGTTTTTGACTGTTCTTCTGGAGACCTTGAAAGGGATTCCTCTGAAAAAAAACGTGCATTTTCAAGCAATAAAATTTCATGAGGCTTGAGAGCTTTGATAGCTTCTTTTGCAGTACTGGCAAATAATGAATCAACATATTTAACCCTTAAATTTAAAATATCGGATAATGCTTCAGCATGCTGGGATAAAGTTGTGAAATCCTTTTTACCGGGACGGCTTTGATGTGCAAGAAGAACAACTTTAGCTCCTTTGTTAGATAATTCCTTAACAGTTTGTGCATGTAATTTTAATCTTGTATCATCCAATATGATTCCAGAACTTGGATCAACTGGAGCGTTAATATCAATCCTAACCAATACTGTTTTATTTTCAACATCAAAATTATCAATTGTATTAAATTCCGCCATTTATCTCACTCGACAATATTTATTAAGAATTATTATAATTTACTTACCAAATCTAGTAAAGCATCTTTAGGACTTTCAGCCTTAACAATTCCGGATGCAAGCAATACACCATCAGCACCTAAATCCATTGCTGCTTTCATATCATCACCAGTGGTGATTCCTGCACCGCATAAAACTTTAATATTTTTATTAATAGCTTTAACCTCTTTTACGGTATCTTCAACAACTTCAGGTTGAGCTTGAGAAACAGGAATGCCTGTACCTATTAATTCCGGAGGTTCAACAGCCACAGCATCAGGTGCAAGTGTAGCTACTGCTTTTGAAGTTTCGATATTATTGGTACAAACACATGATTCGATTTCATTAGCCTTACAAAGTTTTACAATTTCATCAATGTCGGCCAATTTCATTCTTTTTTCAGAATGGTTTATTAAAGAACCACTAATTCCAGAATCAATTAGAGTATTGATTAAATTAGACCCTGTATGACCTCCAGGAGATATTGGGTCAATGTGTTGTGCGAAAATAGGAAGAGAAGTCTCTTCACTAATTCTATAAATATCAGCTGCCTGTGGAGCTGCAACCATAGTGATTCCAGATTCGTTTGCAGCACTTTCTAAGTCATGTGCAAGTTCTAATGCATTTATACCACTTGATTCCAAATAAGTTTTATAATTTAATATTACAATTGGTGTGTCCATAATAATCCCACAATAACTCTTTACTAAATATATTTGACTAACATTATTAAATAAACTTTTGATTAGAAATTCTCTTTTCGGCCAAATCAACATATTCCTTTTTAATATCATAAGCAACATATTTACGGTTATTTTGAATTGCAGCAATACATGTTGTACCGCTGCCACAAAACGGGTCTAAAACGACATCCCCCTCATAACTATAAAGGTTAATTAGCCTATGAGGCAATTCAATTGGAAATGGTGCAGGATGACCTATTTTTTTAGCATTGACTGCTGGAAATGTCCAAATACTTTTTGTCCAGTTGATAAAATCATCCCTTTCAATTGTGTCCTTTTTAGTCTGATTCTTATTTTTGGAATAGGAACCCTTTGAAAAAATTAAAATGTACTCATGGTAGTCCCGAAGCACAGGATTTGATGCAGACATCCAGCTTCCCCAAGCACAGGAACCGCCTCCGCTAGCGGACTTGTCCCAAATAATCTCTCCACGCATCAAAAATCCCAAATCTAACATTATTTCAATCACCATAGCATGTAGAGGAATGTAGGGTTTTCTGCCAATGTTGGCAATATTAATACATGCCCTACCACCGGTGACCAATTTTTTATAAGTTTGGCCCAATACAGAACTCAGCAATTCCAGATATTCATCCAGACTCAAATCCTCATCATAATCCTTGCCAACGTTATATGGAGGAGATGTGATCATCAGATGCACACTGTCATCGGGAATTTCATCCATATTTTCACTGGATTTACAGTATACTCTATTTAAATCATTGGAATCAATAGGATTTTCCTTATATTCAATGTTTTTGGGAATTTCAAAATCCTTAAATAATTTTGAGCTATAAAACTTTTTTGAACTATGAGATTCCCTTACAACAGATCCAAAAGATGCAGTTTGTGTTTTTCTAACCAATTTAAGACCTCTTCAATAGATTTAAAAATTCCAATCCCTTTTCTTCATAATCATTTTTCATATTCGAAATTTCAATATATCTTCCCAAGTCCTCCAGATTTTCCATTCCTGAAAAAAAGTTCAAATCCTGATTAAATAACTGATTTAAATTGTTTTTTAGCTCATCACTATCATTAAACCTTACAAAACCGCCTTTTGAAGTGGTTTTACGAGTATTACCATGATTTAATGGAAATGGATTTAAAGACCAGAACCCCTGAATAATACCTGCACTTTTCAAATAGTCCGCCTTTTTGCAAAATCCATTGGACAATGGCGCATTTCCTATAACAATAAGAGGGATTTTAGATGATTTTAGATTGGAAACCCGAATATCAATACATTTGCCTATGGCTTTGAGAATGGAATCTGAACGTGTGAAACTCGGTTTTCCCTGATGAGTCCTAAAGTCCCCAATTTCAAAAACATTATGAGTTTCCACATCATATTGCCAATTCCAAACAATAGACATCTTTACCTCAAATATTACTTTTACATCACTTGCCTTTAAAACTTTTTTATCTTCAGTCGCAATAACAATATCGGCTGGAGAACTTGAAGTGATACCCAGTGATGGAATTCTCGCCTGATTGACTACAAACAAATTTTCATCATCAATCACTGAATTGAACAGTTTCTTAACCCAGCTTTCAGTAAAATTTCCAATCAAAGAATTCCTGGATTGCAATGTTGACTTTAAACCCTTGTAATACTTAGGCCAATAAGCCAAAAAGTTGCCGTTCTCATCGCGATAGAACAATTGACCCGGTGAAGAGGCCTTAAGTGAATTGATAAAAAATAGTTTTTCTTGTGTTTTATTCCATAATCTCATGATACAACATATTATAATTAAACATATAAATATTTTAAATATTTAAAATTACAATATTGTTCATAATTAATTAAATTTATTTCATTTTGAAAAATGTATATACTAGCAGAACTAAACATTAATTTGATTTTATGTCATTCAATAAAAGCCAAATAGAAAAACTAGAAAAAAGTGGATATAGATTCGTCGGACAACATGGACATGCTGCAGTCAAGACATGCCACTGGACACGCCAAAGCATAGGAGACAAAGGAGTTTGCTATAAAGAAAAATTCTACGGCATCAAATCCCACAGATGTTTGCAGATGTCTCCAGCAGTCCCAAATTGCCAGCAGGAATGTGAATTCTGTTGGAGAGATTTAACCTATACCCAAACCAAGTGGGAAGATGATGAATACGATGACCCAAAAACAATAGTTGATGAAGCTATCAAAGCACAAAATAATTTATTATGCGGATTTTATGGAAATGACAAAGCCAATAAGAAAAAGTTGGAAGAAATGAAAAGGCCAACCAATGCAGCCATTTCTCTTGCTGGAGAACCGACACTTTACCCAAAAATTGATGAACTGATTGGTGAGTTCAATCGCCGTGATTTTACAACTTTTGTAGTCAGCAATGGCCAGTGTGTAGACAGATTAAGAAATCTGGAAAACGATCCTTACCAACTATACCTTTCCTTAGATGCACCTGATGAGAAAACATTTAATGACGTGTGCAGACCAAGAATAAACAATGCTTGGAGCAATTTAAATGAATCACTTGAAACATTATCAAGTTTTAACTCACGCACATGCATAAGAAATACCTGCGTTAAGGGAAGGAATATGGAAAATCCAGAGGAATATGCCAAACTGATTCAAAAAGCAGACCCTGATTTTGTGGAAGTAAAAGCGTATATGTGTGTTGGTTCATCCAGAGACAGACTAACACTAGACAACATGCCGACCTTCGATGAAGTTGCAGATTTCGCAACAAAAATAGGAAATGAATGCGGTAGAGAAATAGTAAACGAATCTGAAATTAGTCGAGTCGTATTGCTAAAATAGCCAATATCTAAATTTTAAAATAAGATAAAATCTTTAAAAATAGTATTGAATGTATTGCAATGGAATAGGTTTAGTTACCATTATGGAAAAACCATAATGATAACACTGATTTTTTACATGCAAAACAACTTTTAAATACAATAATCTATTTCCTGTTTCAAATGGGAATAATAGATTTGTTTGATTTGAAAGTGAAGAGAATTATTTGCCTTCAGCCTTTAATTCATTGCATAATTCAACAGCTTTTAGAGCAGCCTTTTCCATTGAAACCTCATATGAAATACCAGCTTCCTCTAAAAGTCTTTGACCTTCTTTTTCATTAGTTCCAGTCAATCTAATTACAATGTGGACATCTCTTTCTATATTTTCCAATGCTTTAATAACACCGCGAGCAACATCATCCGCCTTGGTGATTCCTCCTAAAACATTTAGGAAAACCACTTTAACAGGGTCATAATTCAATACGATATTTAAAGCCTGATTAATAATCTTTTCTGAAGCTCCACCACCAATATCTAAAAATGTAGCTGGTTCACCACCGTTAAGCTTGATCATGTCCATAGCTGTTAATGTTAAACCTGCACCATTACCGATAACAGCAATATCTCCATCCAACTGTACAAAATCAACAGCTTTTTTCTTATAATGCATTCTTTCAACTAAATCCTGATGCCTGTATAAGGAATCATTTTCAACAACCAATTTAGCATCAGCAGCAATTAATCCGTCAGGAGTTGAAACCAATGGATTAATTTCAGCAGTGTCTGCATCATATTTTTCAAATACATTATATAATTTCCAAATTATGTCCCCCATTGGAGAAATTAATTCTGATGGAACACCCATTCTACGAGCAATTTCACGTGCTTCATATGGTAAAAATTCAATCAAAGGATTTGGATAGTATTTGATGATTTTTTCAGGGTTTGTTTTTGCTAAATTTTCAATTTCAACCCCACCTTCATTACTTGCTAAAATAACTGGCCTTCTTGCACCCCTGTCAATGGATACTGTTACGAAAAATTCATTGGCAATATCAGCTCTTTCTTCGATTAAAAGATGTTTTACCTTTTCGCCTTTTATTTCCATTCCTAAAATTTCATCAGCAACTGTAAAAGCTTCACCAGGGTTTTTTGCAAATTTAACACCACCTGCTTTACCTCTGCCCCCAGTTAAGACTTGTGCTTTGACAACGACTGGAACTTTCATTTCAGAAGAAATGGTCATAGCTTCCTCTGGAGAATAAGCTACATGCCCTTCTAAAATTGGTATATTTTCTTGACTAAAAATTTGTTTTGCTACGTTTTCAAAAAATCTCATTATAACACCTATTCAACTAAATCAAATCCTGCCTCTAAAGCTTGAATATTTTTCTTTTCAGTTCCTTTAGGAACACTATCTTCCACAGCTTTAATAACAGCTTCTTTAGATATGATTTTAGTAATTTTTGTAATGACTCCAACCATGACAATATTAGCTACAATTTTGAGTCCTATATCCTCCATTGCAGTTTTTGTAGCCGGAGCTTCATAAACTTCAATATTATGCTCTTCAATAAAATCCCTAACATCCTCGACATCAGTTGTTCCAGGATCAACAATTAAAGTTCCATTATCCTTTAAGTCAACAATATATTTTATTAAAGCCTCATTTGACATTGCAACTAAAACATCGAGGCTTTGAACTTTAGGATATTCTATTAATTTATTATCTATGACAACTTCGCATTTGGAAGCTCCACCACGAGCTTCAGGACCATAAGATTGGGTTTGAACAGCTTCATTCCCATCAAATAAACTTGCAGCTTTACCCAAAATAATTCCTGCAAGAATAATTCCTTGACCTCCGAATCCACATATTCTAATTTCTGTTCTCATATTTTCACCTAGAATTCTGTTTCATATGCAGAATTAACAACAGTTTTATCACCTGAATTTTCAACACTGAATTTTTCAAGTACATCGCTGAGTTCATCCCTATGTTTATTAGCAAATTCACCAACAACAATTTTATCTTTTAACTCTTTTTCAGACATTCTATCTGCAGCAGATTTAAATACAGTATTGGCCCTCATAACTGCAGCCATAGCAGTAGGAGTCCTAAGCTTATTTTTACGACCGAAATAAGTAGGACATAAACTAACAACTTCAACAAATGAAAAACCAGGAGTTTTTAAAGCCGCCTTAATAGACAATACCAAATTTTCCATTTCAGTTATTGTCCATCTTGCAGAGTAACTTGCACCTGCAGCAGCAACAACCTCAGCCAGATTAAATGGAGTATCATAGTTTCCATACGGAGCGGTTGTTGCAACAATGCCTTTAGGAGAAGTAGGGCTAACTTGACCACCAGTCATTCCATAAATGTTATTATTAATACAGATTACTGTAAGATCCAAATTTCTTCTAGCTGCATGAATTAAGTGATTACCCCCAATAGAAGCAGCATCACCATCACCAGAAAATACAACAACATCCAAACCTTTATTAGCAATTTTCAAACCGGTTGCGAATGTCAATGCACGTCCATGAGTAGTGTGAAGAGAGTCACATTTTATGTATCCAGGAATTCTTGAGGAACAACCGATTCCTGAAACCATTGCAATATTATCAAAATCCATTTCCGCTTTTTCCATAGCTTCTAAAAAAGCACTCATAACTGACCCATTACTACAACCTGGACAGAAAATATGTGGAAGTCTTTCTTCCCTCATATAAGAAAGATATTTACTATTTTTTTCAGCCATTATTCACCCTCCGCTCTTTTAATTCCAGATATAATTTCATCAGGAGTTGGTAACAATCCTCCAATTTTGCCCATGAAATGAACTCTGGTCTGCAATTTCAGCAACCTATCAACTTCATAATACATTTGCCCTAAATTCATTTCAACGACAATGACATGTTTTGCACCTTCAGTCAATTCAAGAATTTGTTTTTCTGGGAAAGGCCATGGAGTATCAATTTTTATATAACCTACCTTTTTACCTTCTTTTCTTATTTTAAGAACAGCCTCAATGACTGCACGTGTAGGAGAACCATATGAAATAATTATTGTATCCGCATCATCACAGAATTGAGAAAATACAGAGGATATCTTATCCCTATTATTTAAGACCTTATTACATAACCTTTGAACAAGCCTATCGTGAGCATCAGGATCGTTTGTATCAGGATAACCTCTTTCATCGTGAGTTAAACCGGTGACATGAATATTGAATCCATCTCCAAATGCAGGCATAGGAGTTGTTCCATCTTCAACATATTTATAAGGCAGATAATCATCAGTCAATTCTGGCCTTTTACGAGGAACTATGTTAATTTTGCTTTCATCAATATGCATTTTTTCTCTCATGTGCCCCATAGTTTCATCAGTCATCAAAAATACTGGTACACGATATTCTTCAGCCAAGTTGAAAGCTTTGATTGTGAAATAGAAAAATTCTTCAACACTGGAAGGAGATAATGCAATAGGTTCATAATCCCCGTGAGAACCCCAACGGGCTTGCATCATATCACCTTGAGCACCCATTGTCGGTTGAGCTGTTGAAGGAGACCCTCTTTGAACATCAACAATAACAAGAGGAGTTTCAGTCATGAAAGCATAACCGATATTTTCTTGCATTAATGATAAACCAGGACCGGAAGTAGCAGTCATTGCTTTTGTTCCTCCCCATGAAGCGCCTATAATTGCACCCATAGATGCAATTTCATCTTCCATTTGAACAAAAGAACCACCGACCTTCGGTAAATCTTTAGCTAATGTTTCTGCAATTTCAGTAGATGGAGTTATTGGATAACCAGCGAAAAACCTACAACCCGCTGCAATTGCTCCTTTAGCACATGCTTCATTACCTTGTATAAAAAATTCTTCAGCCATTTTTAACACCTATTTTTTCCCCTTTGTGAAATTCGGATTGAAATTGATATCATTATCATCTTTCATCCACCAATTTTCAGGCAAGTCCACCACAATAGCTTGGTCAGGACATGCTATTTCACAAGTGCCACACTTTGTACATCTCTCTTCAAACTTAACAAAAGGCAATTGAACTCCTTTTTTATTAATTTCGGAAGATATTGCATATACATTTTTATAACACATAAATAAGCAAAGGTGGCATCCTTTACACAAATCTTCGTCAATAATAATCAATTTTAAAATCTCCTAAAAAATCTATAATAAATAAATACAGATTATGAAATATATTTGTTAATAAACATTTAAATATCTTATTAAAAAATCGTGATAATATCAAAAAACAAAAATTTATTAAAAAAAATAATATTATATAAGACCATGAAAAAATTAACAACACCCATATCGGATAGTGATTTGGAAGACATTAATGTTGGTGACCAGATTACAATTTCTGGAACCATATATACCGGCCGTGATGCTGCACTACCCCAATTAGTCAAATTAATCAAGAAAGATGAAGTACCATTTGACATGAACGGAATGGTCATAATGCACACTGCATTCAGCGATGCGGGAATAGCTCCTACAACAAGCAATAAAGAGGAAATTGAATTCACAATTCCTTTT
>ONQL01000093.1 GCA_900319985.1 uncultured Methanobrevibacter sp.
AGGTTCCCTTCTGTATTCGTTGAATATCTCCTTGATTCTTTCCACATTTTCAAAGGCGGTTCTTATATAATCGTTATAGACTCCTGACTGATACATTTCAAAACCGGATTTTGCTTCCATTTCGATTCCGTAATCGTCTATTACTGAAAGCAAAGGTTTTTCGAAGTGTTCTACAAAGTTTGCACAGCATCCGTCAGGACATGGAATGGTTGAGTATGGCATTCCAAGGTATTTGTCGTAATCTTCAGGCAATGGATAAGGGACTTTTCTTAGCGGATCGTGGTCATCGGCAATCCATATGGTTTTTGCTTTCTTTCCTTTTTCCCTTAATTTCTTTCCAATTCCGTTAGCTATAAAAATGTCGCAAGAGTTTCCAATATGTATTGAACCTGAAATTGAGGTTCCACTTGCAATTACATGTTCTTCTACGTCTCTTTTAGCCAGTTCATCAGCTATGTTTTCAATCCAATGTGTCATCTATATTCTCCATTATTTAATAAAAAATTATCGTTAAAATAAGTTATACTATCTTAACTTTGTTTTTAGTAATATAAAAAGATTATTTTAGTTGCAGACTTACTTTTGCGGAATCAATAATTTTATCGATTGCATCCAGGAAATCCTTTGTAATAACTCTTTTTCGCTTTGACCTAATTGCAAACATTCCTGCTTCAGTACACACAGCTTTCAGCTCTGCTCCTGAAAACCCTTCTGTAATTTCACTTATTTTGTTAAAATCAATGTCTGTGTCGATTTTCATTTTTTCAGTGTGGATTTCAAGGATTTTTTGTCTGCTTTCATTTGAAGGATTTGGCACCTCAATTGTCCGGTCAAATCGGCCTGGTCTTAAAAGAACTTCGTCTAATATGTCCGGTCTGTTTGTAGCGCCGATTATACCAACATCTCCTCGTGATTCAAATCCATCGAGTTCTGCTAACAATTGCATTAATGTCCTTTGCACTTCCCTGTCTGCCCCTTCGCTGCTTCCCACTCTTTTGGTTCCAATGGCATCGATTTCATCAATGAATATTATTGCAGGGCTTTTTTCCTTTGCAAGTTCAAACACGTCCCGTACAATTCTTGAACCTTCACCGAGGTATTTGTTCACAAATTCAGATGCCACTATTTTGATGAAAGTTGCATTGGTTTCGTTGGCAACCGCCTTTGCAAGCAATGTTTTTCCGGTTCCGGGAGGGCCGTAAAGAAGTATTCCCTTTGGGGGGTCAATTCCTATTTCTTCAAATATTTCGGGATTTTTAATTGGAAGCTCTACAGTTTCCTTGACTTCTGTTATTTGTGGGTTTAGTCCTCCAATATCTGCATATGTGGTTTTTGGCTTTTCATCAATTTCCATTGCAGCTACATTCTTATCTTTTTTGGCAGGAAATACATTGACAACAGTTAAGTTCTTTTGATTTAGAGCTACTCTTGCACCTGGTATGAGTAATGTCTTATCGATTGATCCGGGATATGTAACCAGAAATTCATGACCAACTGCACCCTGAATTCCAACCTGTTTGTCATCAAAAACTTCAGTCACTGTTGCAAGAATCAGAGGGGTCTTTTTAAAAGAGTTAATCTCGCCTTTCAGTTCTCTGATTTTGCCCTCCATTTGGCGGTTGCTAATGTTGGTTTTGAGTTGTTCGCCTTCAATACTTCTCAATTTTTTCATTAACTCATCAACGGTTTTTTCGTTCTCCTCTTTTAGGAATTCAATTGTTTCAATCAATTCCTCTCTTGATGCATCACTATTAGATTCCATGAGTTAACTTTGTTTGAAGTGTTATTTAATCTCATTAGTATAATCTGTTTTTAGTTTAAGGGATAGTGAAAATTCGCCAATCAATTGCAGGATTTAAATTCGGTGATGTTTAAAAAACTGGTATTATGTTTGATGAGTTTTTCTATCATTTTGCCATCGGCTGAAACAAATATTAAATCACTATGTGTTTTTCCGCAATCATGCGCATCAGTAATGATTTTGCAGTCTGGTTTGTGAACGCCCCATTCGTAGAGTTTTTTTGCATAATCCACATAATTCAAATAGTTGTTTAAACCACAATTATGGAGGATTAGTATATTATTCAATTTTTTGTCTCTCATGTAATACAATTTTTTGAAATTTTTATTGTGGTTTTTGAATTTCAAATAAACGGTATTTGCAATCCCCTCAATTATAGAATATTCCTTCCAAAAATGTTCTAATATCTTATGCTTTTTGTTAAGGTCTAATTTGCTTCTTTTTGTCATTTTTAAAATATGTTCTTCAAAATCAAAATAATTTAAAAAATTTTTCTGATTATTTATTAATATGTTTTCTGTTAATTTCAAAAAGATATCTATATCATCTAAAATATCATCTAATTTTCTATTATATTCCATTTCAACTAGATTGGACCAAAAAATTTCATCTGTTTGTTCATCAATTAATTTTTTAGCATTTTCATGCCATCTGTCGTGTATAATGGTGTACCCTAAAGCTATATTAGTATCTGTAAAAAAAGCCATCTTAATCACTTTTTAAACTTTTGGCAAATTCATACATTTCATTTTTATCAAAATCGTCACTATATTCGTATATGTTCCAATAAAATTCTCGCCTATAGTTGTGGTATCTTTTTTTAAAGCTTAATTTGATGTTTTCATGTTTTTTTAATTCTTTAGTGGAGTAATTTTTGATTAATTTAATTTTTTCGTTCCATATCTCAATGAAAAAATCAAAAAGTTCTAATGCAAAATCATAATGTCCAAAAGAAGTATTTTCGCAGTTTTCATAAATTATATATAATATTTCATCAGTTATCAAAAGAAAATATGTCAACTCATCATTAAAGAAATCATATTTTTCTAAATTATTTGCAATATCATTAAATTTTTCTTCTAATTCTTCATATTCTTTGAATTTTGAAGATTTTATATTAACAAATGTTTTTAGCTTTTCAAATCCTTCATTTATTATTTTTTTAATTTTGGGGATGATTTTTGAATCATAATCAATGGTTTGGTTTTGAGTCATATTGCCATACATATTTTCTCACCTTTTAAAATTAAATAGGTTTGGTGATTATTACTATAATTTTAATTATATATAAATATTTTCTTTAATAAATGTCTTAAAATCCAGTATTTAATTATTTAAGTTATTTTAAAGCTAATTTTTAAAATTGAAGTTATTTAATAAGATTGATATGAATTAATAAAATTGATTTGAAAGTGAAATATTTGATATTGAAAATAAGTTAAATTTTTATCTTCTAAATTTATAGAAGTTGTATTTAATAAATGTAAAATAAAAAAAGAGAATAGATATTGAAATATCTATTTGATTAAGTCGGAATCGGATTGATCCAACCATTCGTTAACGATTTTTACTGCACAGAAGTTACCGCACATGGTACAGGTGTCTTCTTCTTCAGGAGGTCTTTGATCTCTTTTTGCACGTGCAGCTTCAGGGAACATTGCACAAGCATATTGTGCTTCCCAATCCTGTGAACCGTCAATTTGGCCAGTTGCTAAGTCTCCAGCGTAAGCTCCGATTTTGGTAGCTATTACACCTTCCCTTACATCATCCGGGTTAGGAAGAGCAAGGTGTTCTGCAGGAGTTACGTAACAGATGAAGTCTGCTCCGGCTTTTGCTGAAGATGCTGCACCGATTGCAGACACGATGTGGTCGTAACCTGGTGCTACATCACATACAATAGGACCTAACATATAGAAAGGAGCGTTGGAACACATTTTCTTTTGAATCATTACGTTTGTTGGAATTTCATTGATTGGAATGTGTCCGGGTCCTTCAATCATACATTGCACTCCAGCTTCACGGGACCTGTCGATTAATTCTCCTAAAATGATCAATTCTTGTATTTGAGCCCTGTCTGTTGAATCGGCAATGGACCCTGCTCTCATACCGTTAGCGAGTGAAAGAACAACATCATGTTCTTTTGCGATTTCTAAAACGTAATCGAAGTTTTCGTATAATGGGTTTTCTTCTTCGTTTTCAACAATCCATCCGGACATGAATGATCCTCCACGGGATACGAGTCCGGTTACACGGCCTTGCCTTTTGAGTCTGGTCAAGGTTTCAATATTGATACTACTGTGGATTGCCATAAAGTCAATACCATCTTTTGCTTGCTTTTCGATGGTTTTGAACAAATCATCTTCAGTCATGTAAACTACAGAGCCGTCTCTTCTGATGCTTTCGATAGCTGCCTGATAAACCGGTACGGATCCTACAGGTAATGGGGACATGTCCAATACCCTGTTTCTTATTACATCCAAATCTCCGCCGATACTCAATTCCATTAAACAGTCTGCACCGTTGTCGATTGCAATTTGTGCCTTTTGAACTTCCTCATCAAAGTTAACGATATCTGTTGAGGTACCTACGGTTGCATTTACTTTTGTTCTGAGTCCTGCACCGATACCTGCTGCATCAATGTCTCTGTTTACGTTTCCTGGAATTACAATGGTTCCGTTAGCAACGGACCTTAAAATAAAATCTTCTGAAACACCTTCAATTTTTGCTACATGTTTCATTTCATCGGTTAATATACCTTTTTTTGCATCACTGATTTGTGTCATTTAATCATCCCTCAATTAAGATTTATAACAGTCAAATTTAATTTAAAATATTCTCATA
>ONQL01000053.1 GCA_900319985.1 uncultured Methanobrevibacter sp.
AGCTCCTGATGAAATCGACTACACCGTTGCAAGCATGAAACTCAAAGCAATGGGTATTGAAATCGACTCATTAACTGACAAACAAAAAGCTTACATGGCTAACTGGCAAGAAGGAACCTAATTCCTTCATATTATTTTTTTATGTCTTATTTTAGATACATTGACAATGGTGAAGGTCCGACCAAATTGTTCATTGGAGGAATTCACGGAAATGAAGGTGTAACTTCTTTAAAATTCCTTAAAAGAATCAATACTGAAGACTTATCCTGTGGGCAATTCTATTTTTATAACTTCGATAAAACTCCATATATATCAACAATCAAACGGGAATATTATGAATCTGAGCTTGGAGCGAAAATCCTGGATTTAATCAAGTATTTTGAACCAGACTTTTACACTGAGCTTCACTGCTACAACCTCAAAAACTATGACCGGCTAACTTCGATGGAAAGATATGACCGAACAGGTATTCCTCCTCTGATAAAATTGGGCAATCATGTACTTGTGTCTTCAGTGTCTCCATTAATCAGAATGACTTATTTTTCAACTGATACCGTTTGCAAGACTTTGGAATTTCCATGTGTCGAAAAACTGAATCCTGAAATTGTAAAGGAATATGGATTTGATAGGAAACTGGCTGTTGAAACCTATGAAAACCTATTGAAACTGATTTTGAGCTCCCCTTCAAGGCAGCATTTTGAAAGGGAAATGCTGATAAGATACAAAGATCAGGTTGACTTGGCCATCAGATATGCCCAAAAGGTCTTCGGCGACGATTTTCCTCCATACTGATTTCTCTTTTTAAATTATATGAAGTTGTGGTTGTCAATTTGCCGGGACTTTTGGTAATATATTATATCATTGCATTTAATTGTATTGTTTGAAAAGGATATTTGGATACATATATATGTTAATGATTTGTATCATTCTAATTTTTTCATGTTCTGTTTATTCAGCAATTTGTGAGTTATGTGGTGAATTAAATTTTACAAATCTAAATATGAATTCTAAATTTAACCTATTTTTTTACAATAAACAAGATTTAACTAATTTTCCAAGTTGATGCATTACTACTTAAACAAAAATCTCTTCCCAGTTTAAAAAAATATTAGTTTTCTTTGAAAAGCCATTCATAGAAAATTACTTTGGAAATACATGAGATAAACACACAAAAAGAATTTTTCGAATCCTAAAATGAATATTTGACATATTGTAAGAAAAGATTGTGGATAAAAAATCAAAAAAAGTCCTAACAAATTGACAATCCCAATGTTGCAAATAACAACATATTTAAATGTTTAATGTAATATATTTTATTAATTGGGGTGAAACCATGGAATCTAAAATACTTCTTTTGGTAATAGTTGCACTTGTAGTGCTGGGTTTTGGAATTGCTGAGGTCACTGCATTAAGCAGTGAGGAATCTGCAGCAAATGACATTCTGAATAAGAATAACACTGACAGTAAGATACTGGTGGTGTATTTCTCAAGAACTGGAGACAATTACAATGTGGGAAATGTTGAAGTTGGAAACACAGCAATGGTGGCTTCTTACATCAAGGAATATCTGAAGGCGGATTCATTTGAAATAGTGCCTATTGAAAAGTATCCTGACAGCTATGACGAATGTACCAAGAAGGCATCTCAGGAGCAAAAGGACAATGCAAGGCCAAAAATTCAAAACAAAATAGCTGATTTCGATAAATATGATACAATATTTGTGGGATATCCTATTTGGTGGGGAGATTTGCCTATGATAATGTACTCATTTTTTGAAGATTACAAGCTCGACGGAAAAGATGTGATTCCGTTCAATACCCATGAGGGATCCGGCGATGCAGGAACCTATGAAAAAATCCAATCCAAGTTGCCTTCCGCAAAGGTCAACACTAAAGGACTGGCCTTGGATGGAAAAACTGCAAGAAGCGATGATGGAAAACAACAGACAGTTCAATGGTTAAAAGGATTGGGATATTAGATGAAAAAGATAATTGTGGATATTCTATTATTCATTTTGATAGTGGTGCAGTTTTCAAGGCTATATTTACCACCTGAAATTCATGAGATAATTGGAATAGTTCTGATAGCTTTGGTAATCATTCACCTGATTTTGAACAGAAGATATATCAAGTCAATACCTAAGGGAAAATACAATCTCAAAAGAAGCTTAATGCTCATAATCAATGTTGCATTTATGGTTACATTTGCTTTAACTTCCATTTTAGGGCTTTTGTCAAGCCAATACACATTGACATTCATGAATCTTGGAAATATGTCCACAATATATCTTCACAAGATTTTTGCTTATCTCTGCCTTATCCTGCTTGGCCTGCATTTAAGCATTAATCTTAATGCCCTCTTTAACAAATTGGGTGAAAAAAAGATTTCCTATGCTTTATATATGATAATTATTATTTGCGGAATTTATTCTTTTTTTAAAGTTGATTTTTTAAATCATTTGCTTGGAAATTCAGGTTTCGGTCTGGCTACAGGCAATTTGTTCACCAACTCACTTGAATACCTTAGTATAGTGTTGATGATAACAATATTGGCAAATCTTATTCTTAAAAAAACAGTCGGATGATTATATGGGTCAATGATTCCTGTCTAAGGGTGGTGAGGAACCATCAACACGCGATTCAAATAATATTTTTAATAGCGTTCACCATCCGTTTAACAGCTGCTATTACGTGTTTTGTATCTACAATGTGTTTGTGGTGGTAATTGTAGAGTAATATTATCTGAATCTGTTATATTATTTGTATATTTATATTATTTAACCTTTTTTGTAATCTATTTGAACCATGCATCAAGACTTCCCTGTGAGGAATTTAAGTTTTTAAGCTTGTCAGATGCCTTTATTACTCTGTCTTCAGAAAAACCGTGCTCATAACATAAAAATTCTATGATTTTGTCCTGTTTTGGCTTTTCCCATTTGATTTTATAATCTGTATTTACATTGTGGTTCAGGAATATTTCACGGACTTCGTCCAGATCATGGCTGGATTCCTTTTGAAGTTCAGCTATTTTTTCTTTTAACTGTCCATTTTTAGCTAGTTTTAAAGCGGTTTTTGCACCCACGCCCTTCATACCTTCGCAAAAATCAGTTCCAATCAGTATTCCCATATCCACCAGATCTTCACGTGTGATGTCCAGCTGTCTCAATACTTTGTCCAGTTCGTAAAATTCCAGATTCCCTAAATTGGAATTGATGGCCAAGTTTCTGACAACTCTTTTTGCTCCAAATAGCAGGCAATCATAGTCCTGTGATGCCACTGCATATGCGTCTCCATTGGCTACAAGGTATGCTGCCTGTGCTTCACCTTCTCCTTTGGCTTCAATGTATGGAATTCCCATTAAGGTCAATAGCTTTTTGGAAGATTCGATTATTTCAGGTGACAGTTTGCTTGATCTCATTGCAAACTTGCGTGCCTTTTCGGTATCCCCCTCAGCCAGAGCCTCCTTATATATCTTTTCGGATTCTTCTCTGATTTCCCTTCTTTTGGCTTGGGTTTCACTTTTAAGTTCAGGTGCTTTGCCGTCAAAGACATAAATTGGCTTGATGTCCTTTTCAACCATTGAGGAGTTTCTGTACAGTATTCCGCTTAGGTGGGATGTTACATTGCCGTTTTCATCGGTTAATGGCCTGCCGTCCCTTTGCCTTATGGTTGATAAGAATTGATATAGAGTGTTAAACGCATCAATTGAAACACTTCTTCCTTCCAGGTCTTTAAATGTTATGTCTTTCGGTTCTACAATATCTTTTAATTTAACACCCATATTATCACCTTAATCTTCTCTGAAATAGCTTATCGGATATTTTTCTTCGGTCCAGATTACTGGCTTTTTATGTTGTACCATAACATATCTGCGGGTTATCATCAGCTCGTCGGTATGGAACAGCTCATTCATCAGGCAGTCTGGCTCCTCTATTGAAATTTCGTTTATCAGCCTTAAAGTTTCAATTTCGTTCTTTTCCATGATGCTTCCGGTTGTCAAATGTGTCTGATGCAAGTCTTTAATAACCTTATCACTGCATCTGCTTGTAGGTATGTAGGACTTTGTGTAAACCAATGGACGGCCATTTTTATGGACGATGGCCTCCCTGTGGTATATTGTGGCACCTTCATCGATATCAATCAGCTCTGATACGTTTTCATCTGCCTCTTCCAGATGTTGGTCGAGTACAAAGAGATTCATGCTTCCGTATAGCACATCAAGTATTGTGGTTACAGGTCCTTTCAGTGATAAGAGTATTTTCTGTGTAGTTGATAACTCTATGTCATACTCTTCTTCAAGTAATGCTATTTTTTCTCTTGTTTTGCTTGTTATTGTCTCTCCTTTGTTAATCATGCAAACCACTTCAGATATTTGTAAAGTATGAAATTGGAAATGCCTCCTTAATCCACATCAGCACTTTGTCGTTATTTATGATTACATATTCACGAGCCAGCATTTCCTCATCAGTATTGAATAATTCTTTCAGCGTTTCGTTCGGTTTTTCAAGATATATTTTTCTTACTTCTCTTCTGGATTCTATTTTGTAATTTTTAAGTATTCTACCAATCGGTATGTCTGCCCTGATTAAATCGGCGCAAACGTCATCACTGCATCTTTCCAATGGAATGTGGGATATGGCATAGATTAGGGGCTTTTTGTCCTTATGCATTATGACTTCCCTGAAGTTGATTTCGGTGCCCTCATCCACATCAACCAGCTTTGCATGCTCTGCATCGGCCTTTTCGAAATGCTGGTCGAGGGTGGTCAATGTGATTTTTCCATAAAGCACATCCAAAATTGCGGTAATCGATCCGTCGGTTGTCAAAAGTATCTTTTGGGTATTTGAGAATTGCTTTGAGTTTTCAGTTTCCAGGTCATTGATTTTTTCAATAAGTCTTTTGTTTGCTTCGTTTTTGTCAATTGTCATACAATCACTTATAGGTCTTTTGGATTGGTAATCGCTCCGGTAATTGCTGAGGCAGCAACAACTTTGGAATTGGATAAGTATACTGAAGAAGCGGGATCGCCCATTCTTCCTTTAAAGTTTCTGTTGGTTGTGGATATGCAGACTTCACCTTCGGAGAGAACTCCCATATGTCCTCCCAAACACGGTCCGCATCCAGGATTGCAGATAATGGCTCCGGCATCGATGAATGTATCGATATAGCCAAGATGCATTGCCTGTTTGTATATTTCACGTGATGCAGGCAATATCAGTAGTCTTATGTCATTGTCTATCTTTTTGTCTTTTAAAATTTCTGCAGCGTCTTTAAGGTCAGACAGTCTGCCGTTGGTACATGAACCAATTAGGCACTGGTCTATGTCTGTACCTTCGATTTTTGATATGTCGCAGACGTTGTCGACATCATTTGGACATGCGATTTGAGGCTCCATGTCGGTAATGTCAAAATGCATTTCCTTTTCATATTCTGCATCGCTGTCTGATTTGACAATATTCAATTCGGATTCTTTTTTGCCTGTCCTTTTGCAGATATAGTCGATGACCTCTTTGTTTGGTTCCATTATTCCGTTTTTGGCCCCCATTTCGATAGCCATATTGCACATGGTTGCTCTTCCTTCAACGCCCATGTTTTCTATTGTTTCGCCGCAGAATTCTGCAGTCTTGTATGTGGCACCGGCTATTCCGACCTCTCCGATAATGTTCAATATGATGTCTTTAGGTGCGATGTATGGATTGAGCTTACCTTCAATTTCCATTCTGATAGCTTCAGGAACCATGAACCATGTTTTTCCTGTCGCCCAAACCATTGCAAGGTCTGTAGCACCCATTCCTGTGGAAAATGCTCCGAATGCACCGTAAGTACATGTATGCGAATCCGCACCGACAATGACTTTTCCGGGTTCGACAAGTCCCATTTCGGGAACTACCTGATGGCAGATTCCTTCGCCATGAATGAAGTTTTTTGTAATGTTTTGGGTTTTAATGAAATCACGGCAGACCTTTTGAAATTCCGCTGAACCGATTGTATTTGCAGGGATGTTGTGGTCGAATATGATTGCAATTTTATCGCTGTCCCATACTTTGTCGGCCAGCTTTTCAAATGTTTTTATTGCAGGAGGAGAAGTTCCGTCATGTGACATGGCAAGGTCCACAGATATCTCTATTATTTCCCCAGGAATTACTTCATGTCCTGCTTTTTTGGATAATATTTTTTCAGTAATATTCATGTTTTGACCTTATTTTTTTGTATTTTTAACGATTTCCTTAAATACCTGGTCGTTGATGTATTTTCCTTCTTCCCTTTGTTTTTTGACCTGCCTTACAATTTCAATAAGCTCGTCATTGGTAACGTCCAGTTCGCATTCATTCAATTTTGCCCTTACTGCTCTGCATCCTGAATGCTTGCCTAAAACAAGCTGTCTTTTTTGACCGACAAGTTCCGGAAGGTATGGCTCATAGCATAAAGGTTCTTCAATGACCGCATCAACATGGATTCCGGATTCGTGTCTGAATACATTGTTTCCAACAACAGGCTTGTTGTATGGAATTGGAAGGCCGCTTGCTTTTGATACGAGGTCAGACAATTCTTTGATGTATTTGGTTTTAAATCCGTAATCTTTTCCGTATAAAATTTTCATTGCCATGATGAGTTCTTCCAGGGAAGCGTTACCTGCTCGCTCACCAATAAGTCATTGTGAAGGTGAACGGCAATATCAATGTCAATGTCCTTGACAAGTTCCCTTACAAGGTAGTCGATACCCTGAGGTGTAATGGCTCCTGTGGTATCTGCTATATGGACTCTGTCCGCTCCGCATTCCTGAGCTTTGCCGTAAATACGTTTTAAAAATTCTATGTCTGTTCTTGTGGCATCTTCCGCTGAGAATGCAACAAACAGTCCGTGGTCCTTTGCATAGTCAACCGCAGTTTCGGACAGGTTGATGGCATCCTGGCGTGTAATGTGCATCTTATGGTCCAGGTGTATGTCTGATGTTCCAACAAAAGTGATAATACCATCGACATCACAGTCGAGTGCAGCGTCAATGTCTTCGGTTTTGGTTCTGGTCAATCCAAGGATTGTAGCATCAAAACCTTCATTGGCTATTGTTTTAACGGATTCTCTTTCTTTTTCGGATACTATAGGAAAACCCGCTTCAATTTGATGTATCTTAAATTGATCAAGCTTTCTTGCGATTTCTAACTTTTCATCAAGACTGAAACAAACTCCTGGAGTTTGCTCACCATCCCTGAGGGTGGTGTCATATATGGTAATGTCTTCTGGAAATGTCAATTCAGATTCTTTATTATAATGACTTATAAAATATTGCAAATTTATCACTTCGGTTTATATAATATTAATGTTTTATATTTGTAGTTATTAACTATTTAAATTTTCTAAAAGTTCCATATAGGAGGTTCTTTCAAAGCCGTCTGTAACTCCTAATTTTTCAAACAACTCAAAGATTTTCTTTTGTGCATCATCATAGTCGCTTCCGTCTTCAAGAGCTATTTCTATTTCCATATATGGCTCCAGGCCTTCAACATCATCCAATGATATTTCAAAGTTTTCATAAGTGTAGTACTGACGGTTTTTCCTGACGGTTCTTGCTTCCTTGAATCCGACCTCTTCAAAAATATCCTTTGCTTTTTCTGCACTTTCAATGCTCATTTCAACTTCCTTTCGGGTTTTGGCCTCTGAGTTAAGTTTTGGACCTTTATAGGTTATGAATATGTTGTTGTTTGTGGTTCTTATCCTTAATGCTTCGTCAGTTTGTGCAAAATCAACAATCGGGCTTGCAAAATAAATGTCTTCCTGAAATTCGGTTTTGCTTTTTGCAGCACCTATTTTTGAGAGTCTTTCTTCCATTTCCTTAAAGTCATCAATTTTGGCTTTCACTTCAACTTCTATCATGTCAATCAACTAATAGTTTTTTTAATATTTCTATAAATTATATATTTCTAATTCGTTGATTTTTCTAAAATATTCTTAAGAGGGTATTTTTCCAATCGGATTTATTAAAATATTTTATATGTGTGATGTGATGATAATATTAATTCAAACGCCAATCATGTGGTAAATATTGTGATGCCTTTGCATTTGAATAGTTTTTATAAAAATTGTGCTGACAAAATTGGTTAAAATTTCTTTTTTTATAAATGAATGGGTGAAAATTAGTAACATTTATAAATGAGTACATTCAAATACTGCTTTCAAAATATATATATTTAAAGTAGCTTATTTCAAAATTTAAAAATTCACATTTTTTTTATAAATTTTGACATATCGTTTAAATAAACATACCTTTATATACTATTTAAATTAAATATTTTAATAGTAAAAATTTAACTTACTTTTTTGTTTTCTTAAATTTTACTTACTTATTTTAATAACACAATTGGAGGTTTTAAATTGACCGATGTTGACATAAAAATTGAAAACATTGTTGCTTCTGCAAGCATTGGTAAAGACATAGTTCTTACTGAGGTCTCTCAAGCTTTAGAAGGGGTTAATTTTAATCGTGAACAGTTTCCGGGATTAGTTTTTAAACTTAAAGATCCTAAAACAGCAGCATTAATTTTCAGCTCTGGTAAGCTTGTATGTACTGGGGCAAAATCTATAGATGATTCCAAATTGGCAATTAAGAAAACTGTAGATTTAATGAGGACTGTCGATACTGACATTCCAGAAGAGTTTGAAATTAAAATTCAAAACATTGTGGCTTCTGCAAACTTAGAATCCACATTAAATTTAGAAGCAGTAGCTTTAGAACTTGAAGATACTGAATACGAACCGGAACAATTTCCTGGTTTAGTATATAGATTATCAGACCCTAAGGTGGTCTTATTATTGTTCGGTTCCGGTAAAGTTGTATGTACTGGGGCTAAAACAAAAAGCGACGCCAAACTTGGTGTCGAAAGAGCTTACGACAGATTAAGTGAGCTAGATTTAATATAATTGGTGGTATTATTGATTGAACTTGTAGTATTTGACTTAGATAACGTTATTATTGATGGTGAAGCGATAGATGAGATAGGAAAATTAGCAAATGTTGAAGATGAAATAGCTGATATTACTGAAAAGGCTATGCAAGGTGAAATAGACTTTGAAACTTCTATTAAAGACAGAGTTAAACTTCTTGAAGGCACTCCAATTGAAGAAATTGAAAAACTTGCTGATGAACTTCCGTTAATGGCTGGAGCTGATGAAACCATCAATGCTTTGAAAGAAAAAGATTTAGATGTAATTATCATTAGTGGTAGTTTTGATGTAGTGGCTGAAAAAGTTAAGGATAAACTTGGCGTTGACGAAGTTTACACCAATAGTTTCTCAGTCGAAGATGGTAAATTAACTGGCGAAGTGACTGGTCCTTTAGTATCCGGATCCAAATTGGATGTTTTAAAAGACCATGTTGAAAAAGCAGGAATTGCATTAGACAATGTAGTTGCTGTTGGAGATGGCGCTAACGACATTTCCATGATTGAATCAGCAGGATGCGGAATAGCATTCAATGCAAAAGATTCCGTAAAAGAAATTGCTGATATTGTTGTAGAAGAAAAAGACTTAACCAAAGTCTCAGATGAAATTCTTAATCAATTAACCACTGATGATGCTGAAACTGAAACTGTAGAAGAAGAGGAAGCTCAAGAAGCTGAAGCTGAAGCTGAACCTGTAGAGGATGAAAAAGCTGAAGGTGCTGAAGAAGCTGAACCTGCAGAAGCTAAAAAAACTGAAGCTAAAAAAACTGAAGCTAAAAAATCCGATAAAGGTCTTCCTGAATCCAATTTTGTTCTTGCTGACACCATGGAAGGTGTAAGAAAACAAAAAGATGAAAAAGAAGCTGAAATCGCTAAAGTTGCTGAAGAAAGAGAAGAATTCAACAGAATAGCTAAAGAACAACGTAAAATTAGGGATGAATTAAACGCATCTTTAAAAGAAAACTTAAACAAAGCTATTGAATACAGAAACGAGCGTAATGAAATCAACAAAGCTGTTGAAGCTGCTAAAAAAGCTCGTAACGATGCTAATAACAAAATCAAAAATCTCGAATGGTCTTCAGGTAAACGCGATAAAATCAAAATAGAAAACGAAATCAAAAAGATTGATAAAATCATTGAAACTCGTGTTTTAGATATTAAAAAAGAAAATCAGCTTGTTAAAAACGCAAACGATTTAAGAAAACAATTAATGGAAATTCACGAAGACGAATCCGTTAAAACCGAAGCTCAAGAGCTCAAAAAAGTTTCTGAAGAAGAACATGAAAAAGTTATTGAACTTTCCGAAAAAGCTCAAGCAGCTCACGAAGAAATGCTCACCTACTTCAGAAAAACCGATGACATTAGAACTGCAGCTGACGAAGCTCACAAAAAATTCATCGAAGCTCGTAAAAATGCTTCAGCTAAACATGAAGAATTCAAAGCTATCTTAAGCGACATTCATGTTATCAACAAAAAATTAGGTTCCAACAAACCTAAACGTAGAAAATCTGATAACAAAGGTTCTTCCGGTGCTAACAAAAACCGTGAAGAAAAAGAAAGAGCTGAAGAAATCTTTGAAAAATTCAAAAAAGGTGGAAAAGTATCTACCGAAGAGATTTTACTCTTACAAAAATACAATATAGGTTAAGCTATTTAACCTACTTTTTTTACTTTTTTTTTAAGGTTTTAACATGAGCGAAGAAAAAATCGAAACTTGTTTTATTTGCGGTAAGGAATTTGATATGAACAAGGCCGACCTTGCATATTACAGAAATGGCCAATTTCCGATATGTGATTTTTGCGCTGATTTTTACCGTTTTTATAATGAAGATATTCCAACCAAAAAGGAATAGTCATCTTAATAACTTTTTCACTTATTTTAACATTTTTTTATAATTATTTGGTATAAACTTTTTTTTACATGGAATAGTAATATTTTTATATTAAAAATTTCATTAAAATAATTTATAAAAAATTGAGGTTGGGGAAGTATATAATGCATGAAGTAATTATTTGCGAAAAACCAAATTCAGCGGAAAAAATCGCTAAAGCGCTGTCGCCAAGTGCCAAAAAGAAACTTTACAATAAGAAAGTTAAGTATTGGGAACTTAAAAAGGATTCAAAAGACATTACAGTCGTATCAGCTGTAGGACATCTATATTCTTTGACTCCTAATAATCCTAAAGACAAGGTTTATTTTGATCTTCACTGGGCTCCTGCCTATGAGGTCAACAAGAAGGGCAGCGGCTTTACCAAAGACTACGTCAGGGCTATCAAAAAGCTGGGTAAAAATGCTGATTCCTATGTTCATGCATGCGATTACGATACCGAAGGAACTTTGATTGGTTACAATGCCTTGAAATATGCCTGCGGACAGAATAACTTAAGTAAAATTTCCCGTATGAAGTTTTCAACTTTAACCAAAAAAGATTTGCTTGATGCATATGACAATAGGATAGATTTGGATATGAATCAGGTGGATACTGGTATTGCAAGACATGTTTTGGATTATTACTTTGGTGTAAATATCTCAAAGGCACTGATGAAATCTGTAAGCAATGCAAAACACCGATTTTTAAAGTTATCAGCCGGCCGTGTTCAAACTCCGACACTGTCCATCTTGGTTGACCGTGAAAAGGAGATTAAGGAATTTGTTCCCGAACCGTACTGGTTAATCAAGGCCATTTTGGATGGCAATATCGAAGTGGACCATGTAGACGGCAAAATATTTGACCGTGAAAGGGCCGAAGATATTATATCCAAATGTACTGGTGCCGATGCAACTGTAGATAAGATAAAACTTTCAAATTCCACTACCAAACCTCCGGTTCCATTCAATTTGGGGGGCCTTCAGACTGAAGCATATAATGTATTCGGGTTTTCACCTAAAAAAACTCAGGTAATCGCCCAAAATCTTTATACTGCTGGTTACACTTCATATCCACGTACTTCTTCTCAAAAATTACCTGAAAGCCTTGATTTCAAATCCATTTTCAATCAGCTTAAAAACAATCCTGAATTTGGAAAGCATATATCCAAATTGCCTTCAAAGCTAAAGCCTAATGAGGGTAAAAAGGAGGATGCGGCACACCCTGCAATCCACCCGACCGGAATATTGCCGTCAGGATTGTCCAAGGATGATTTTAAGATTTATAATCTGATTGTGTACAGGTTCATTTCCGTATTCTTTGAAGCGGCCAAGTTTGAATCAATGACAACTACAGTCGATATTGAAGGCGAAAAATTCAAGTTTGGACGCAGAAGGGTTATCCATAAGGGATGGATGGAGCATTATCCATACAGAAAAATAGACAACGATGAGTTTCCCAACATCTCTGAAGGGGATCTGATTAAGGTTCTGGAAATCATATCTGATGAAAAGGAAACCAAACCTCCTGCCCGATATAATCAGGCTTCCTTGATAAGGGAACTTGAAAAAAGGGAACTTGGAACAAAGGCAACCCGTGCAGACATCATCGATAAGCTGTATGACAGAAAGTACATCACAGGAGATAAGCAGATTGAGGTCAATCAGCTTGGAGAAAATATGATTGACACTTTAAGCACATATTGTAATGATCTGACTTCAGAAGAGCTTACACGTGACTTTGAAAACAAGTTGGAAGGCATTGACAAGAACACTTCAAGCAGACAGGATGTCATTAAGCAGGGTGAAGATGAGGTCAATGTTATTCTGGGAGACATCAACAAGAATTCCAAGGAAATCGGTTCCAAACTTTACGAATCCTATCAGGAAAGCAATGTTGTCGGAACTTGCCTTGCCTGCGGAGGCAATCTTGTAAAAAGATATTCTCCTAAAACCAAAAGTTCTTTTGTCGGATGTTCCAATTATCCTGACTGCACTACAATCTATTCAATTCCTAAAGGAACAAACTTCCTTAAAAAGAAATGTGAGAAATGCGGTCTTCCTATAATTTCATTCGGTAAGCCTCGCCAACGCGCTTGTCTTGATCCTAACTGTGGCAAGGACAAAACCAAACCTCATGACCCTAAGGTTGTAGGAAAATGTCCCGACTGCGGTAAAAATCTCCTGAAACGTTCAGGACGTTTTGGTGAATTTATAGGCTGCAGCGGATTTCCGAAATGCAGATTCACATGTTCAGTCGATGAGCTTGAAAATAAATTAAAATAAATTTTATTTTTTCTTACTTTTTCTTTAATGCATAATATTTAATAATAGTAAATTAGATATATATTATTCAATAAAAATATTTTTTCATATCATGTTTTAATATTTTTATATTTCTTAATAATTTTAATTAAAGTAACTTAAAATTCTATATTCAATGGAATTTTATTGAATGAAAAACGAATAGAGGATTTCTATGAATAAACAAACAATTTTAACAATAGGAAAATCAATAGTCATTATTTTGATTTTACTTGCTGTTGTTTTCGCATTGAAAGCTCCTGCGGCTGATTTGCCAATGCTTGGTGATGATATCAAAGCGAATTATGTTGATTCATCTGGTATGCCTTATTTCAGTGAAATGGATTCATATTATAACTTAAGGCTGACAGAGAATTATATTGATCATGGCCATGTGGGGGATGAAATAGTAAATAATAGTGCATGGGATATGCACAGGTATGCGCCAGACGGCAATAAAATTAATTATGAACTGGGTATCGTGTATCTTACGGATTGGATGCATAACATGGCGAACAGTTTCTTCGGCGGAGACCATTCAGTCAGAGAAGTAGCATTCTGGACCGGAGCAATTATTTCAACACTTGCTGTAATTCCGGCATTCATATTCTCAAGAAGAATATCCAATGACTGGGGTGCGATTGTTGCTACATTGATTATTGTTCTTGCACCGAACTACTTTGCGCACACATTCCCTGGGTTCTTCGATACAGATATGTTCTATTACATATTCTCGTTGCTCTTCGTATTCTTCTTTATTGAGTGTATACGGACGGACAACATAATTTTAAAAGTAATTTATGCAGCACTATCCATTGCATCAATAGGTCTGTTCTCTCTATCATGGACTGGTTATATCTTTTATGTAGGTCTGATGGGAATATTTTCAGTAGTTTACTTGATTGTATGCTACTTCTTTAATATCGGTGATGATCAAAGTCAATATACAAGCAAATTGTCTTGGTTTATACATCAAAATGCATTAAAGTCCATTATAATTCTTGGTATAATCGGATTTGCTGGCCTTGCTATTTTCAAAGGTGTTGATGGAGTAGTTGGAATATTTGGAAGTTTAACTGGATTATTAAGCTTGCAATCTGCATCTACAGTTGTAGGTGGTTTCCCTAACGTTCTTATTTCTGTTGCAGAGATGCAAATACCTAACATGGTGGGTGCCGGAATGAATGCAATGTTCTTGGCCAATACTAACGGTTTCATCAACGGTATTGGTGGAATTGCTGTATTCTTCTCAGCTTTAATTGTACTCTACATTTTGGTTTCAAGAGCTTGGAAATTCAGATCTGCTGGAAAAACTGTTAAACAAACAGGTAAACCTGGAAAAGGAGAACGTGTTGCTGCGGCTAAAAAATTGGACGAGAGCCGTAAATTCAAATTCGATTTAACTGATTTGAAATTCGGAGGCAGTGATCAAATCCTGTCCGATAAAAACTTAACCGTACTCTATGCTACTTTATTTGTGGTATGGGTTGTAATTACTGCTCTTGCTGTGACCAGAGGTTCAAGGTTCATTACCACAATTGTTTTACCATTCGGATTATTGACTGGTATGTTTGTAAGTTATGCAACAGACTACATTAAAAACAGATTGAACAACGATAAGCTTTTGGTTGTTATTGGCGTATTCTGCGGATTCCTGGCAGCAGTTCCATTAGCCACAATCAACACTATGTATGGAATAGCAATTTTTGCTGTAGTCACTGCATTCACTTTAATTACAGTTTATGGTATTAAACCTAATGCTTCCGTTAAAGTTCCGATTAAAAAATATGTTATCGTGGCTGCAATTATTGTTGCACTTATCACCCCAAGTATTTGTGGAGCTTATCAGACTTCTGAAAATGTTGTTCCGGGTACCAGTGACCCAATGTGGAATTCAATGGAATGGATTAAGGAAACCCAACCTGAGAATACTGTTATCACATCCTGGTGGGACTTCGGTTACCTCTTTGAGATTGCTGCTGATAGACAAGTAACATTCGACGGAGGTTCTCAGACAGGAAGCCGGGCTTTCTGGCTGGGTCAGGCAATGGGTACGGATAATCTGGATCTGTCCGTTGGTATATTCAGAATGCTGGATACAACCGGTGAAAAAGCGACTCAAAAGCTAGTTGAAATTACTGGAGATACAGGTAAATCTGTAGACATATTACTCGATATCCTGCCAAAATCATCAAGCGATGCTCAAAAGACTTTGGTAGATACGTATAAATTGGATTCCGCTCAGGCCCAGGAAATTATCAAATTAACACACCCTGACAATCCACGTCCTGTAATATTTGTAGCGTCTTCGGATATGCTTTCCAAAGCCGGATGGTGGAGTTACTTCGGACATTGGAACTTTGAAAACCAATCATCTGAAAACTACAACTACCTCGTTCCGACTAGCACAGTTCAAGTCGCACCTGGTCAAACCAATAACTACACTTTATTAAATCAAGGCGGTATGACTGTAAACATGGTTATTGAAAGAGGAAATGGAAACAATACAACTACAGCGCATGTTGATTCAGTATACACTCAAACTGGTGAACCAATCAAGATCAATGATACCTTATATAACCCATATAATGCATCAAATATGATTATTATTGAAAACGGTTATATAATGAAAAACGAATCAATTAAAGGTGCTGAAGACGGTAACTTTACCATATTCCTGATTGGAAATGACAATGAATACACTCCGTTCCTGATTAGTAATGAACTTACTAATTCAATGTTTACCAGACTTTACCTCATGGGTGGAGCCGGTCAAAATCAATTCTCACTTGTGCATTCAGAACCGGGTGTAATGCTGTTCAAGGTAAACTTTGACGGCAGCAGCAATTCAACTGCTAGTAGAAATACAACATCTACCGCTTAGATTAGGATTTTCCTAATCTTTTCTTTTTTTATTTTAATTATGGTGATTTAATGGGTATAGAAGAGAAGATAAAAGATATTGAAGAAGAAATTCAAAAGACACCATATAATAAAGCTACTTCACACCATATCGGTAAGCTTAAGGCAAAACTATCAAAACTTAAGGAGGAGTCTTTACAAAGAAGCAGTGGAGGTACTAAAGGTCAAGGTTTCCATGTTAAAAAGTCTGGAGACGCTACCGTGGTTCTTGTAGGATTTCCGTCTGTTGGTAAATCTACTCTCTTAAATAATATTACAAATGCAGAAAGTAAAGTTGGTGCCTATCAGTTCACAACTTTGGATATCGTTCCGGGCGTAATGGAACATAAGAACGCTAAGATACAGGTTTTTGATATTCCTGGAATTATTACTGGTGCAAGTAGCGGTAAAGGAAGAGGTAAAGAAATTCTATCTGTTGCAAGAACTGCTGATTTGATTCTGGTTGTTTTGGATACCTTGAATCCGCAGCATATTGACGTCATTGTAAAAGAACTAAGAGCTATTGGAATCAGACCGAATGAACAGCCTCCTGACGTAACTGTCAAAAGGAAAAAGCTTGGCGGTGTAAAAGTATCATCCACCTGTCCGTTATCTCATTTGGATGAAAAGACCATAAGGTCCATTCTTAATGAATATGGCTATATCAATGCTGATGTGCTGTTTAGGGATGACGTGACTATGGATCAGTTTATTGACGTTTTGGACAGGAACAAATCCTATGTTCCGATGCTGGTTCTGTTGAATAAGGTCGATTTGGTCGATGAGGCTTACATTGAAGAGCTGAAAAAATACATTCCGGAGTTCATTCCGATTTCAGCCGACAAGAATACCAATATCGATGAGCTGAAGGACATTATATTCGATAATCTTGATTTGGTAAGGGTGTATTTAAAGCCTCAAGGAAGAAAAGCTGATATGGAAGATCCGTTGGTTATTAAGAAAGGCTCTACTGTAATCGATGCCTGTAGGAAACTGCACAGGGAATTCGTAAAGAACTTTAGGCATGCTAAGGTTTGGGGAACCTCTGTCAAATTCCCGGGACAAAAGGTAGGTCCTGACCATGTACTTGACGATGAAGACGTTTTAAGAATTATTTTAAAGAAATAATTCCTCTTTTTTTATTTTTTTTGATAATATGTGTAAATCTATTTTTATCACCGGCACTCCATGTACCGGAAAAACTACTGTTAGTGAAGTTTTAGCCTCTAAATTAAATTGCAGATTGGTTAAAATTAACGATTTGGCAATTGAAAATGATTTTGTTTTAGGAATCGATGATGATAAGGGTTATAAGGTCATTGACATTCCTGCACTCAATGAAAAGGTGTCTGAAATCATTTCCGATAGTGATGAGATGCTAATTTTTGAAGGGCATCTGGCTCATTTGTGCGATGGCGCTGATGAGATAATTGTTTTAAGGGTCAGGCCAGAGATTCTGCAGTCCAGACTTGAAGCCCGTAATTATTCTGAAGCTAAAATACGTGAAAACCTTGAAGCTGAAGCGATGGGAGTTTGTACAGCAGAAGCATATGACATTTATGGTGAAAACATCTCTGAAATCGATGTAAGTGATTTAATTGTGGAAGAGATTGTTGATGTGCTTTCCGATGTAATTTCAGGTAGCAGGACTTATCCTGTTGGTGAAATTGACTTTATGGATTGGCTGATTTCAAATTCTTAATTATTAGCAATTTTTCATGCTTAAAGCATTTTTTCTAAATCATGTTGAATTTTTGAAGCTAAAGATGTCTCTATTGGAAATCTTCAGAAAATATCAAAGATATTGGCAACGAAGCAGATGCAACCTTTTTTTTAATTTTTTTCTAAAGTATCTGAAATACTTAAAAAAATACATACCTTTATAAATAGGGATAAACATATTTATTCTTAATATTCATATTAACCTAAGGTTCATTTTTAACTATGGTTTTTGTTTTAATTTGCGCAAATCATTTTAATTCAATTTTGAATATTATATCCTATTTTCATGATTATGAGGAGGATATTTTGAGGAATATTCTTTTTGAGCGTGCTGAGATGGAATTCATCACCCATCCTGAGCGCAGTGACCGCTATGTCGAGCTTGCTTTGAAGCTGTCCACAAAATACAATACCAAAATCCCTGAAAAATGGAAAAGAAGGTATTGTAGGAAATGCAAGAAATTCCTTTACCCTGGTCATAATTGCACCGTCCGGCTAATTAACTCAGAAGTTAATTTTTTTTGTGGTGAATGTGGCCATGTTATGAAAATTCCTTATAGAAAGGAAAAGAAAATTAAAAGGAGAGCTAAATATGAGTCAATCAAAAAAAGAAATGATGAATAGAGCTCTTTCCGCGATGACAATTAATATTGGTAAAGCTGGCGTTAATGATAATGTAATTGAAGAAATCAAACGCCAACTGAAAGCTAATGAAATTGTTAAACTTAAATTTGCAAAAAATATCGCTAGAGATAAAGATGATTACATCGACGAAATTGTCACTAAAACCAGAGCTCAGCTCATTGACGTTAGAGGACATGTTGCTGTAATCTATAAGAAAAAGCCTTAAACATTATAAATTTAGAGTTACAGGCCCTATTTTTTTAGGTCTTAAATTTACAGTGGATTAAGCTACAATTATTTAATAAAATATTGGAGAATTAATATGACTACTGTATTTGATGTACCTGCAGATTTATTAATTGAAAAAGTCGCAGAAGAATTAAAAAATAATGATAAAATCAATTCCCCTGCATGGTCCAATTTTGTTAAGACTGGTGTTCACAAAGAAAGAAAACCAGAAAACGAAGATTGGTGGTATGTAAGAACTGCTTCTATCATCAGAAGAGTTTACATGGATGGTCCTGTAGGAGTTATGAGTTTAAGAACTTTCTACGGTGGTAAAAAAGACCGTGGCGTACGTCCTGAAGTATTTAAAAAAGGAAGTGGATCTATTATTAGAAACGCACTTCACCAATTAGAAGACGCAGGATATGTGGAAAAAGTTGAAGGTGGAAGAGTTGTCTCCCCAGCAGGAAGATCATTCTTAGATAAAATTTCTGCTGAAATCATTAAAGATATTCCTGAACTTGAAAAATACTAATTATAATTCGGAGAGTTTGATATGAGCGATTTAGATGAAATTCGTCAAAAAAGAATGGCTGAATTACAAGCTCAACAGGCTGCTATGCAAAATCAGCAAATGCAGCAACAACAGGCTGCTGCTCAAGCACAACAGCAAGAAGCACAAAGGCAACAGTTCGAAGCTCAGAAAAAACAAATTTTGGGTCAAATCTTGACTCCTGAAGCTCGTACTAGATTAGGCAATCTCAGATTAACAAAACCTGAACTTGTTGAGCAAATTGAACTTCAATTGATTCAATCAGCTCAAGCTGGAAGTTTAAGAGGTAAAGTTACAGATGAGCAGTTAAAAGTCTTATTAAGACAAATATCTGGTCAGAAAAGAGAAATTAAAATTACAAGGAAATAATATCGATGAAAGCTGGTGTATTATATAGTGGTGGTAAGGATTCATCCTTCATGGCTGTCATGCTTAAGAGATTAGGTCTTGAAGTGGAATTGTGCACTGCTAACTTTGGAGTTTACAAATCATACATTCCAGCATCCAAATCAGCGGAATCCTTAGGTTTCAATCATAGGGTTTTAGATTTAGATATCGAACTGCTTGATAAAACCTGCGACATGATAATGAATGACGGATTTCCAAACGACGGAATCAAGTACATTCATGAAAACGTCATCGAAAGGGTTGCTGATGAATATGATATTATTGCTGATGGGACAAGACGTGATGACAGGACTCCCAAACTCAATGTCAATCAGATAAGAAGTCTCGAAGACAGAAAAAACGTCCAGTATATCAACTTGGACAGTTTCGGTCACAAATCCGTTAAGCTGATTACCTCCAATCTGTTTGAAATTTCCCATGAAAAGTCAAACAAGGACAACAGTTCTGATTATGAGGTGGAAATAAGGACTCTGATTGATGAGAAAGGAGGAAATTCATTGGACATATTCCCGGAACATTATCAAACTCGCGTTATTGGATATAAATAATAATTATTATTACAGGTGAGAAAATGAGTAGAAATAAACCATTAGCTAAAAAATTAAGAATGGCAAAAGCAAATAAACAAAATAGGAGAATTCCAATCTGGGCTTATGCTAAAACTAACCGTAAACTTAGATACAGACCAAAACCTAGACATTGGAGAAGAAACAGTCTTAAATTATAATGAGGGGTTATTATGGAAAGAGTTTACACAATTCCACTTAGAAATGT
>ONQL01000095.1 GCA_900319985.1 uncultured Methanobrevibacter sp.
TAAAAGCACACGTTTACAAAATAAAGAAACAAGACTCAAAACATTAGTTTATAATATTGATCTTTCAACAAAAATTTAAAAAAGGATTTCAACAAGACCGGATTTTCATTAATTATTTATTAAACAAAAAACATATTTTATACTAATAAATGATTAGAACTGATTCATATGGTAGAAATTTTTGATGAACTTGGTTATAAAAAACAAACATGTAAAACTTGCGGACAGGAGTTTTACTCTCAGGTGGATAGAGACACTTGTGGGGATGCTCCATGTGATGAGTATGAGTTTATTGCAAATCCTGCAACCGATAAGCCATACAACTTATATGAAATCCAAAAAGTTTTTAGAGAATTTTTAGAAAGCGAAGGACACACACATGTCCACAGATACCCAGTACTTGCAAAAAGATGGAGAGATGACGTATTTTTGGTTGGAGCATCCATTTTCTGTTTCCAGCCATGGATTACATCAGGCCTTGTTAAGCCACCTGCAAATCCTATTGAAATGGCTCAGCCTTCAATCAGGCTCAACGATGTCGACAATGTCGGAAGAACAGGTCGTCACATGACTTGCTTTACAATGGGAACCCACACTGTAATCAACAAGGAAGATGATTTCATTTATTGGGAGGACCGTACAATTGAATTGTGCCACAAATTCTTTGAACACATTGGCATCAACACTGAAGAGATTACTTTCATCAAATCCTGGTGGAGTGGTGGAGGTAACGAAGGACCATGTTATGAAGTCTGCTGCAGAGGAGTGGAACTTGCAACATTGGTATTCATCCAATACGAAACCCTTGAAAACGGAGACAAAAAGGAAATTCCAATTAAAGTTGTTGATACAGGTTACGGCCTTGAACGTATAGCCTGGATTTCACAGGGAACTCCAACTGCATATGATGCATGTTTCGCACCTGTCGTTGATAAACTGAAAGAATTGACTGGTGTTGAAATCAATGATGATATCCAGGGAAGAAACGCCCAGATTGCAGGAATGATGGATATTGAAGACATTGGGGACTTGAAAGAACTCAGACAACAGGTTGCAGATAGCTTAAATATGATTGCCGATGGCATTATCCCTTCCAATGTTAAAGAGGGTTACCTTGCACGTCTGGTATTGAGAAGAACAATCAGATTCATGAAGGATTTGAATATGAAGGAATCCCTGGCTGACGTAATGGCTATTCAACTGGATTTTCTATCTAAATTTTACCCTGAAATTCGTGACTCAGAAGATCATATCATGAATATCATTACCTTGGAAGAAGAGCGTTATGCTGCAACAGTCAAAAAAGGAAAAAGCATAGTTAAAAGGTCAATCAAAAGACTTAAAAAAGAAGGCAAATCTGAAATGCCTCTTGAAATGTTAATAGATTTATATGATGCTCATGGAATACCTCCTGAAACTGTTGTTGAAATGGCAGGCAATGATTTCACTGTTAATGTTCCGGATAACTTCTTTACTCAAGTTGCAGGAGCTCACGAAAAGGACACTTCTAATAAAAAATCCACATTTGAAGTAGACTTCCCTGAAACCGATTTGTTGTTCTATAAAGATTTCTACCAAAAAGAATTTGAAGCGGAAGTTTTGGGCGTAGTTGAAAAAGATGGAGACAAATGTTTAATCTTTGATAAAACAGTATTTTACCCTGAAGGAGGGGGTCAACCTTCAGACATGGGTATCGTTTCCATCGATGGAAATGACATTAACATGAAGCATGCTGAAAAGATTGATAATGTTGTATTGCATCATGTAGATGAAGACATTTCTGATGGTGTTGTTGGCAAAAAAGTCACAGGAAAACTTGACTGGACAAGAAGAATAACTCTTGCACGCCACCACACAGGAACTCACCTGGTCATTGCGGCTGCAAGAAAAGTATTGGGTCAGCACATATGGCAGGCAGGATCACAAAACGGCCTTACAAGGGCACGTATTGACCTGTCACACTACAAGCGTATCACACAGGAAGAGCTGAATGAAATTGAAAAGCTTGCCAACGAATATGTGATGGACAACATTGACTTGGACATCCAGTTCCATACTCGTGATGAGGCGCAGGAATTATACGGATTTGTGCTTTATCAGGGTGGTATCGTTCCGGGCAAAATGATTCGTGTTGTAAAAGTTCCTGGCGTTGATGTACAGGCTTGTGCAGGTACACATGTTCTGAGAACTGGTGTAGTCGGACCAATCAAAATCAACAAAACCGAAAGGGTTCAGGATGGTGTTGAAAGGATTGATTTCTCAGCGGGCCTTGCTGCAATCGATTCAATGCAACATGATAATGAATTGCTAAGGGAAAGTTCAGCTATTTTCAAAGTTGAAAACGACCAATTGCCAAAAACTTGTGACAGGTTCTTCAGTGAATGGAAATCACAGAAAAATGAGATTGATCGTTTGAAATCAGAAATCGCATCACTTAAAATGAATTCTCTTGCTGATGACTTTGTTGAAATCAATGGCTTGAAGGTAATTTCCGAGAAAATGGAAACAGACATTAAGGAACTTCAAAAAATAGCTACTGACTTTACCGATAATGGAAAGGCGGATGTAGTTATTATGGGAAACAGTGACGGCAAAATCGTTGGTGCAGCTTCCCAGAATGCAATTGACAATGATATAAAAATCAATGAAATTATAAAAACTGCCGCAGGTGTTTTAGGTGGTGGCGGCGGTGGTCGCTTAACTTTAGCACAAGGTGCAGGTAAAAACGCAGATAAAATGGATGAAGCTATCCAAACTGCTGTTGATTTAATAAAAGGATAATTATTTTATCCTTCTTTTTTTTTTAATCAAACGAAATACTACTCTGATGTATTTGTCTTCATTTTTATTAAATTTTTTTTGAAAATATTGTTTTTTAACATAATTTATATATGCTTTCTTTCATAAAAATACATCTCATATTATATTTAATGGAGGTAAATTTTATCAAGAATTATAAGATAATGTTTGTCATTGCCGTTCTGGTATTGATATGTTCAGTATCGTTTGTCAGTGCAAATGAACTAGGCAATGCTACGAATTTGGAAAATGATGGATTAATTTTGGAGGAATCTGATTTTCAGGTGGATTCTTTAAGTGCTGTCAATGATGATTCTTATTATGATATTGATTTAAGAAAGACATCTTCATCGAATGGTGATGTTTTAGGTTCAAGCATTGAAAATGCCAAACCGGGTTCAACATTAACTTTAGATAAGGATTACAATGGTAGTCTAAGTGATGGACTTTTTGATACGGTTATTACTATAACTAAGAATATTGTAATAGATGGTAATGGACATAGTATTTACACCATTACCGGCCCACCGATTTTTACAATAAATCATGCTCCTTCATTAGGATTTGTAGAAATAAAAAATATTAATTTTATTGGCGGATCGTGTGGAATTATTAGAACTGCTGAGAGGGCGGGCGCTATTATTGTTTCTAATTGCACATTTACAAACACTTTGGCCGAGTTTTGTGGAGGTGCAATCTTTATATATGGAAAGAGTCCTGAATCATATATTTTTAATTGTACTTTTAAAAATTGTATGGCTATGGGTAAATGGAAGATGGTTAAAGCGGAAGGTTTCTATCAAGGGTCTTCTACTGCACTTAGTGATGGTGGTGCCATTACTGTTTGTAGTCCTGTTACTATCAAATCTTGTCGTTTTGAAAATTGTGCTGCTGGAGATGGGGGTGCAATAAATGTAGGTCGGACTAAAGCAAAAATAATAGATTCCGTTTTTGTTAATAATTGTGCTGGAGGCTTGGTTAATGTCCAAAATTATAAACATGGGGGAGCCATTTGTCTTACAGAAGCTGATGGTAGTTTAGTTAAGGGATGTACATTCATTGACAATCATGCTGATCGTTATGGAGGTGCAATATCTATGCGTTCTGGTGTTAATATTAAAATTGAGGACAGTGTTTTCAATTCTAATTACCTGGGTGATGGTATTCATAAACTGGGTGGTGCAATATATTTAAACAGCGGTTTGGGAGAAAAGAAGCTTATTATTCAAATAACTAGGTGTTCATTCAGTAATAATGGATATGATGGTGGCGAGCGTACCTGTTATAAGGGTGGTGCAATATATTGTGATGTTGAAAAGGCACATATTTCAGATTGTAATTTTACTGGTAATGCCGCATCAGAACTGGGTGGTGCGATATATGCATCATCCTCCTGCCCTGATATTATAGGATGTATCTTTACCAAAAATCATGCTAACGAGAGGGGCGGAGCAATATATCTTGATTCTAGAAATAATGTTGTTGACTGGTGTGTTTTTGATTCCAATTCCGCTGATGATGATGGTGGGGCCATTTATGTAGAAGCAAGATATAACACAATAAAGAATTCCTTGTTTGTAAACAATAAGGCTAAAGATGAAGGTGGTGCTGTTTATATCAATGGAAGGTATGCAAAAATTCATTTATCCAATTTCTTTACTAACACCGCTAAAAAAGGTTATGATATTTATTGTGACTCCAGCTCTTGTGAACTTTACGGTTCTATTATTCTAGGAAACACTCCTAAAAATGCGGTGTATTCCTCTAAATCATTTTCCGCCGGGAAAAATTGGTGGGGAAATGTTGAAAGCAATAAAAATGTCAAACCTGATGTTAATAAGAAAGTGGATCTTGAAAATAATTGGATTTATCTTAAGAATGAGGTTAAGTATGACCACACTGGCTCACTGCCTAGTGCGGTTCTTAAAGCAAGCCTATGGTCTGAACAGTTTGATTTTGAGGTTACTAGTTATCTAAAGTTTGTATTTGATATGGAATTCACAAACACTGCTTCAAATACCAATAAAATAGATTCTGGTGGTTTCAGCGATTTTATCATTCCATTAACTACAACTAATACTGCAGTTACTCTTTCAAAAGATAAATGGTCTCATAAAATTAATTTGAAATATGATTCCCCTAGTTACACTCATTCTTTATCACATCTAAAGAATGATATTAGTAATGCAGATTCTGTCTTGAATTTAACAGCAGATTATGAGTATACTGATGTCTGCGACAAAAGCCTGATTAATGGATTTAGGCCTGGTATAAATATAGTCATTAATGGTAACGGACATACTATCGACGGAAAAAATATCGCTTCATTATTTGACATGAATTATAGGGAGCTGACCTTGAAAAATGTCAAAATAGTCAATTTCAAAAATGTAATCAAGTCTAAAAGAGATTTTTATATAGAAAATTGTACTTTCATTAATTGTGGAAATGGTTTTGAGGTATTTAATGTTTCAGCTGGAGTAATTTCGATTAAAGATTCTAAATTTTATGATTGTTATTCCAATTCATCCTTAATCCGTTGTGATGGTGATGGCTTTACTTTGTCAATGGTTGGTTGTGAACTTATAGGAAATAATGCCAGTTCTCTTGTAAAAGGTACTCATTCCAAGTCATTTACCATTGTTCAAAACATTTTCCTGAATAATAATTTCACTGAAATGTTTGAGTTTACAAAAGGTAACCCTTCAGTTGCAGATTATGATTTCAATTGGTTCGGGAATACTATAAATGATTTTGATTTCAGACCGAACGTCAATGTTGATTTGGATCATTGGATGGTCTTGAACATTGTTAACGGTAAAGATACATTTGGAACAAAGTATGTTTATCTCAATCCGTATAATGCAATTTCTCAAGAGATTGAAAACAGCACATATTTGGATGTTGGGTTTGATTATCCATATAGTTCAAATTTTGTGACTTTAAGTCATTTGTCCTGTAATTTCTCATTTTATGTTGAAAATTATCTGCCGGGCTCTTTTTCAGATTTGCAGTATCAGATTAACAGTGCAGGTTCTGTTTTAAACCTGACACGCAACTACGAGTATATGCCTAGTTGCGACTTCAAACTCAAACATATAAGCATTGATAAACCATTGATATTGAATGGTAACGGTTTTACAATAGATGCTAAAGGTATGGCAAATATTGCTAAAATCACAGCAGGCAATGTTCAAATTTTAAATGCTACTTTTATTAACAGTTACTCTAGTCATAATGCGGCAATTGAAATTTATGCAGACAATGTTTTGATTAATTCAACATTTATTAATAACACTCTTAGCTCCAGGAGTATTAGTGGAGCTGCGATTAAGATAGGTAGCTCTAATAATGTTGTTATCCATTCAACATTCATTAAGAACAATAATCTTTTAGGTAGTGGAGGAGCAATTTTTATTGACCAATCCAATAATGTTGTCATTGACTCAATATTTGTGAATAATACTGCTATACTTGGTGGTGCAATTTATTCTGAGTGGTCTGATGTATCAATTAGTGGAGTATTTGCAAATAATTCTGCTAAAAATGGTGCTGCCATTTTTATCCATGCTCGTTCTGATAAGTTAAATAGAATTTATAAATCATTGTTTATATCAAATAGGGGAATTGATAGTGTTATTAATGTTGTGGGCAATCCAAAGGTTCATGCTGTTGATGTTCATCATTCAATTTTCCTAGATAATAACTGTCTCTATGACATTGCATCAGGTTACAAGGACAGTGTTTATGCGGATTATAACTGGTTTGGAAATACCAATGAAAATTACAATGTTAAGCCTAATGTCACATCAAGCGTTAACTTGAACAGATGGTTGTTTTTGGATGTCAATGCCAACAGCACTTTTTTAGAAATAGATGAATCAGCAGTCATTAACCTTAGTCTGAATAAGGCTTATGACTGTACCGACAAGAAGATTTATGATGTGGGAACTAATTTGCCCGCTGTTTGTTTCGATGTTTCATCTGTCAATAATGCTGTAGCTTTGGCTAAGCTGGAATTGGTTGACGGCAAAGGCAATGCGTCTTATGTGCCTATTGATGCAGTTGGGGGAAGTGTTGATTTCAAATATTATTCATTTAATAAAACAGTTACATTTAATGCAGGTGTTCCTGAAAATTCATTTACAAAATTGCAGGAAATTATCAATAACGCAAGTGTTCATGACAGTATAGTCTTAAACAGGTCTTATAAATATTACCCTAACTTTGATAGTGATCTTAAGAACGGTATTGTGATTAACAAGGAGCTGATGCTTAACGGTAATGGTCATGTGATTGATGGTTCAAATCAGGCTCGTTTATTCAATATCACCAAGCCTTCCATTCAACTTGATAATCTGATTTTGGTTAATGCCAATTCAGAAAATGGTAGTGCAATATATTCCATAAGGCCGGGAAGTAAGCTGTTCAACTCAATCGTTTTAAATTCAACCGGTTCAGTAATATATTCCACAAATTACTTCTCTGTGGATAATTGCTGGTTTGGAAACACTGTTGATGATTATGATGTTGCTCCTAATGTGGAGGGTGATGTTGAATTGAATAACTGGTTGTTCTTGACAGTTGATGTGTCCAAATTTGATTTATTTGTCGGTGAGTCTGCTGTCGTCACACTTAATTTGACAAATCTTTACGATGCCAATGGAGCCAACACTACTTGGACCAATATAATTCCGTTTGCTTTTGATTTGTCTTATTTAGGTGGAGATGTCAATGTTTCTGAGGCTGAATTAGTGGATGGTATTTCCAAATTTGAATTTACAGGTTATGACTTTGAATCTGGATATTTAATTGCTTCTTATTACGATGTCAATGAAGAGTTGTTCTTCAATGTAAGTTGTGATGAGGATTCATTTACTGCTCTTCAGAAATTAATTGATAATGCTAATGGCAAAGTTGTTTTGCAGCATGACTACAGGTATTACGATTATGATGAGAAATATAAGAACGGAATTTTAATTAAAAAATCACACATTGAGATTGATGGTGACGGACATGTCATTGATGCTTTAAATAAAGCCTGTGTGTTTAATATTACTGGTGAATATGTTGCTGTATATGATGTGTCTATCTTTAATTCCAAAAATACTGTTTCTGTTGATGGGGGATATGCTGCTTTCGATAATGTTTCATTTATCAGTAACGCTGATGTAATCTCTGTTGTTGATGGTACTATGGAAATCGTGGGTTGTTATTTCCTCAATAATTCCAATGTTGTTGATTTGAAATCTGCTTATGACGTTTTCATTTCAGATTCCACATTTATAAATAATACAAATATT